>CAZFUD010000233.1:0-6640 GCA_964521705.1 uncultured Opitutaceae bacterium
ATCTCCTCGCGAATCTCGTTGTCGTACTCGTCCGGCGTCTTACCGAACGACTGCAGATAGGCGAGGAATTTGGATCGGTCTCCGTCAAATTGCCTAATAATCCGTTCCTCCACTTCATTACGGACATAGCTTTCCGGAATCTGCCCCTTGTCTTCGTAGAACTGCTTAACAATCAACACATTGTCAGTTAGCGTCTGAATGATCTGGTTCTCCGCCTCATCCAGCATTCTGTTGAACATAACGGGATCCCCCTTGGAATCCGCCTGTATCTGGTCTACCAGAGGCATGATTTGACGGCGTACATCCTCAGCCGTAAAAATTCGCTCTTCGGCGATCGCGGTAATTCCGTTGGCGTAGCGGGCATTCACCATGCGCTCCGCGTCTTCATCGCTAATCTGGGCGAATGCCGCCAAAGGCAGAACGGAACTTATTAGGGCAAGACTCTTGGCGTTTCGTATAAGCATTGGTCAGTTTACGGAAAGCTATGCGCTTTTTGGAAGGTTTCTCAAGAACACAATGATTTCGTCCAGTCGTTTGAGCGCGGCTTTCGAACTTAGGCGCGGGAAGCGGCTTCCCAACTTAATGTAGGTATCCTTGCCATCTCGGTTGATCCGGCACTTCAATCTACCGTCCTGCGAGTCGACCGAGAGGACTCCTTTTTGTTCCGCGAGCACGCGGATTTCCGCCATTTTGATCAGGGCCTTCAGTTCTTGAGGGAATTCCCCAAAACGGTCTTTCATATCCGCTTCCAATTCTCGGATACGATCCGGAGTCTCGGCCATGGCTAGGCGGCGATAAAAGTCGATGCGCAGTCGAGTCTCTTCCAAATAGCTTGCCGGGATTCGAGCTTGAATCGGCTCGCAATATTCCATCGACGATTCCGCGTCCTTCAACGCCGTGTAGCCATCTTCGTAGCGGTTGGTGGATTCCGCTTGGCCCTCGCCTTGATAGACAAAATCCAGTTTCACGCTGGCCCGAATAGCCTGAGCCGTCTCTTCCCCTTTGAGGCGGGCTATACTTTGACGCAGCAATTGGCAGTAAAGCTCGAATCCCACGCCCACGATATGACCACTTTGCTCCGAGCCTAGCAGGTTTCCCGCGCCCCGCAGCTCGAGATCCCTCATGGCGATTCGGAAGCCCGCGCCCAACTGATTGTGCTGACGAATCGCCTTCAGGCGTTTTCGGGCAATATCCATCAAGCGCTTATGCTTGTGGAGTAGGAGATAGGCATAAGCTTGGCGTTTGAAACGCCCTACGCGGCCACGAATCTGATATAGTTGTCCCAAACCAAATCGATCGGCTCCCTCGATAATGATCGTATTGCAATTCGGGATATCCAGTCCGGATTCGATGATCGTCGTGCAAACGAGCACTTGGAATCGCTTATCCACAAAATCAAGCATGACTTTTTCGAGCTGCTTTTCGTTCATTTGTCCATGGCCTACCTGAAAGGAAATCTCCGGCATTAGCTCCTGCAAGCGCAAAGCCACCGTATCGATCGTCTGGACACGGTTATGTAGATAAAAAACTTGCCCGCCCCGGGCGATTTCCCTGCGGACAACTTCAGTCACGAGCTTCTCATCGTAACTTTTGACGATGGTCTGGATGGGCTTGCGCTCGAGGGGGGGCGTTTCGATCACGCTCAATTCCCGAGCGCCCGTTAAGGCCATGTAAAGCGTTCGGGGTATGGGCGTTGCCGATAGAGTCAGAATATCGATCGTCTCCCGCCAATTCTTGAATACCTCTTTATGTTTCACGCCAAAGCGCTGCTCCTCATCGACCACAACCAATCCAAGATCCTTGAAAGATACATCCTTCTGGATCAATCGGTGGGTGCCGATTAGGATATCGACATTCCCATTCCGCGTCGCTTGCAGGATTTTCTTTACCTCACCCGGCCTGCGAAACCGGCTCACCAACTCCACCACAATCGGATAACCGGCCATGCGATCGCGAAAGTTTAGAAAATGCTGCTGAGCCAATACCGTAGTCGGGACCAGTATCGCGACCTGTTTGCCACCCATGACCGCCTTGAAAGCCGATCGAATGGCAACTTCAGTTTTACCGTATCCAACATCTCCACATACAAGCCTGTCCATTGGCTTCGACAATTCCATGTCGTGTTTCGCATCAACGATGGCCTTCAATTGGTCAGGCGTTTCCTTGAATGGGAAGGCTGTTTCGAACTCTTTCTGCCACTCACTATCGGGAGGGCAGACCCATCCGGCTGCCGAATCTCGCTTCGCTTGGATCTGGAGCAGCTGAGCTGCCAGATCTAGCGTCGCCCGCTCAGCCGCTTCTCGAGTTTTGGCCCAACGATTGGAGCCTAGCCTTCCCAATTTCGGACGCGTCTTGGTGATCCCAACATACCGGCTCACCAAGTGCGATTCCTGAAGAGGGACGTGGAGAAGGATGCCTTCGTCGAATTCCAAGGTCAGGACCTCGCGAAGCTGCCCGCCAATATCCACGCGCGTTATCCCGCGATACACAGCAATGCCGTGCTGCAGATGAACGACGAACTCGCCCTCGACCAGCTCGGCGAAATCGAGTAGCTGATCGACTTGGGACTGAGCGACGAGCGCTCGTTTGCGAAGGGTCACTTTTCGATTTCGCCTCCTTCCATACAGCTCGGTCTCGGTCACAAACACGGCCCCTTTGCAGGTATCCAAGGAAGGCCAATTCAGGCGCCCCAGATTTTGGCGAAAGTGGATCCGGAACCCCTCGTTCAAATCGCCACGCCAAAAGACGGGCTTCAGCTTTCCCAGCGATTTCGTTTCCTGAAAAATCTCCTTAATGCGACGTTCGTCGCTTTCGCTTGGGAGCACAATAATGATTCGCTCATCCTTGGATTCCCATTCCTGGAGTTTCTCCAGAAAGCGAATACGGGCCGCTTGCTCATCGGCTAGGCGTTCGTCGGCCAATTTCGATTCATCCGGATACGAACGGTAGAAGTCGAGAGACTCCGTCTCAAAGGTCGTCGAGATTCCGGAATCCGCATCTGTTTCCAGATCGAGATCGGAAAATGTAGTCCATGTATCGCTTTGATTGGATCTCGAAGTGCGAAGACCGTTCCAGAATCTTCCCTCTATTCGATCAGCCCCTTCCGGGCTGTAGCAATCCAGATTTTCGACCAGGCTTTCCGGTTCTACCAATGCCCAGGCGACCGATATCTCGAGGTAATCGAGAATTCCATTCTTCGCCTTCTCGATATCCATACGCGGCGAAGCGGTGAGGACGATCGAGGGGACGCTCTCGCCCGATCGTTGGCTCACTGGATCTAGGGTTTTGATTGATTCAATCTCGTCCCCGAAAAAATCGACCCTGTAAGGTTTGTCTGTAGTTATTGGATACACGTCGATCAATCCGCCGCGCTTGGCGAACTGCCCTGGCGCTTCGCATAGGCCCTCATGATCATAGTCAAGCCGCTCTAGATCTTCGAGCAACCGGTCGAATCCATACTCAGTTCCTGCCTTCAGCTCTATCTGCAAGGCTGCCAGAGCCTTTGGATCGGGAGCGCTTTGGGCGAGCGCTTCGACAGTGGCGACGATGACGACACTCGCGCCTTCTTTTGCGGAACGAATCTCGTTAAGAACAGCAATCTGCTCGCTTCCGGCATCGAATTGGGCCGCTAGGTCCTCAACATAGCTTTCGATGGCTGGCAATTGATAGATAGACAAGCGACTGCGATCTTCCCCGGCACGCTTATTGAAAAAGGCTAGATCGGCAGCGGTCTTCTCAGCTAGCCGCTCGTCCGAGACGATCACGATCTTAACCAGTTCCTTTGACCTCGTAGCCCAATCTTCGAGAACCGGACTCAGCGCTTCGGAACTCACGCCAATAAGCCTCTCGACCGCCACCGTTGGCGAGGTGGGAAGCAAACCTGAGGAAACGGTCATTCTCTAGACTTAAGGACGGTTATGGCCTCGATCGCGGCCTTTTCTTCCGCCTCTTTCTTGCTCCGGCCTTTGCCCGTTCCCAACTGCTCGCCATTGCAGAAAACCGCTATTTCGAACTCTCGATCGTGAGGCTGGCCGGTCTGGCTGAGCGTTTCGTATTTGAGAGCGAAGTTTCCGTGCTTTGGTTGCACGAGCTCCTGAAGGGCTCCCTTGGGATTCGCCACCTTGCCTGAGCCAGCGGGTTTGCTGCTTAAGGGCCCGTAATACTTCAAGGTAAGCTCTCGGGCCGTCTCCCAATCGCTATCCAAGTAGATTGCTCCGACGACCGATTCAAATACGTCGCATAGAGCTGAGTCTTTATCGCCCACACCCGCGCTGCGATCCCTCTCTTTCAAGAGCAGGTACTGGTTCAATTTGAGTCGACGGGCTATCCCTGCCATGTAATCGCCTCGAGCGTAGCCTGAACGAACGCTAGTCAGCATTCCTTCGCGCTCGTTGGGAAATTTCTCATACAAGGCTTCGGTCAGAGCTAGTTGAATGACGGAATCCCCAAGAAATTCCAGTCGCTGATTGTTGTGAATTTGATCGCGAGAATTGAGCAGGTAAGAAGGGTGGGTGAGGCTCTTGGCTAGCAATTCCTTGTTCTTGAAAACGTAGCCCAAGGAACGTTCGGCTTTTTTGATAATCGATGGCGGGAGAACCGCTGTTCCGCCGCCGTTCGTTTTCTCCTGACGTTTCAATGGCTTGCTATCGGGGGCGCCGAAGAGCCGTTTCAGTTTTGAGCCAACCATGCCCTCGAATTCGAATACGCTCGTTCGGCTACTTCAACCCGAATCGCGCAATGAGTTCCTTGCCAAGGTTGCGATAGGCCATCGAACCAGGATTCGCCTTGTCATATTCGAAAATCGTTTGTCCGAATGAGGGAGCCTCGCTGATTCGTACCGTTCTCGGTACTACCGTATCAAATACCTGATCGGGAAGGTTCTCCCGAACTTCGTCGACGACTTCCCGAGACAATTTCGTGCGGACGTCGAACATGGTCATGATAATGCCGCCAATCTCCAGTCGTTCATTAACGCCCGCTTCATGCAAGCGCTCGACCACGCTAAGAATTTGCCCCAATCCTTCCAAAGCCATGTATTCACATTGCAATGCCACGAGAAGGTAGTCGGCGGAAGCCAGGCTGTTCATGGAAAGCATGCCAAGAGCGGGAGGACAATCGATGATGATAGCTCGATATTTATCGGAATCGACAATTGGCTGAATGGCTTGGGCCAGTTGCCCCAAATAGTTCTCTTGTTGAGAAAGCTCTATCTCCGCCGCTGCCAGGTCAACCTCCGATGGCAGGAGGCTTAACCGCTTGCGGCCGGTGGGAATGATGATTTCCGATGCATCGCCTTCGCCCATCAACGCCGCGTATACGCTCTTGCCTTCCTCTTTCTCAAAGCCAAGCCCACTGGTAGCATTTGCCTGCGGATCAAGATCGATGAGCAAGGTCTCCACGCCCTGTTTGGCCAGAGCGGCCGCCAAATTTACCGCCGTCGTGGTCTTGCCGACACCGCCTTTTTGGTTAGCGATCGTAAATACTTTGCACGCCATCTTGGGCCGGGTTTATGGATCAATTTCCGATCATGGCAACGGCTAAAAGCAGAGAGTCTCGAGAAGGGCAGAGGATCGTCATCGGCCTCTGGCCTAGGAGCCTCGCTACGCGAGCCAATAAGATCCGACTTCGTCGAAAATAAGGCACTGAGCTTGGTAATTCTATTCGGCTCCATGATCACCACTCTCCTTTGACAGAGTAAAGCGGGGCTATCCCACCGAGTTTCACGAGCGATGACTTAACATTCCTCAATGAAGGTCAGATTCCTCCAGAATCTGCTTGAAACTCAATCGGCTTTGGCAAACCTGACCACTCTCCCGCAAAGGCGGGTAGCGTTTGATTCAAAAAACGCGGCGTGGTAGCCAAGTGGTAAGGCCGAGCTCTGCAAAAGCTCTATCGCGGGTTCGATTCCCGCCCACGCCTCCAGTTTAAGTACTTACCATCAGGTACTTATGAATAATAAGTGTGGCCGTTCCACCGCATTTCTACCAAATTTTTCATTGCCAGACGGGTGTCATTGGCATTGAATTAGGACATGCCGGCTTCAGCGAGCATAGCATCCCCTATTGAGTTTCCCCAGGCTTCTGGAATACGTATTGGAGCTGTCTCGAAGAAAACAGATGGGAAAATTTTCAGCTTGTCATACAGGGTGAATCTGCCTGCCGCGATGACAGGCAAAGGCCGCGTGCAGAAGCAGTTTTCGTCTCTTCGCGCGGCAAAGGATTTCGCTAGTCAGCAACACCGAAACGCGCGAAGGCACGGGCATCATATTTTCACCCTGACTCCAGATCAATTGTTCGACTGTTCGAAGGCGCTTAGATTATTGGAGGGTACAGATCTCAGACTCGAGCAGGTAGTCGAATACGCTTTGCCAAAACTCAAGACGGAGCAAGAGGACGTTACTGTTCAACAGGCCGTCCACTTGCTCTTGAAGGCGAAGAGCGAGATGAATCTCAGGGATCGCACGACTGAGGACTTGAGAGTCAGGCTGGCAAAGTTTTGCCACTTGCTAGTGTCAAATGACGTAACCATCCTTCCGTGAGAATTAAACACCCCAAATTGAAATTCCTATCAGTAGAATCAACAAAAGTGGCTACAAAAAGTGAAAAGAACGCACATTAAACTTCGATATAGATTAATCGGT
>CAZFUD010000234.1:0-6591 GCA_964521705.1 uncultured Opitutaceae bacterium
AGTCTGTTGGCCTGCCGGTTTATCAGCTTCTTGGAGGCTTGGCTCGGGACAAAGTGCGTGTTTATGGCCATGTTTCGGGGCTGACAGCGGAAGAGGCTGCCAATAATGCCCGAGAGAGAGCGTCTAGAGGGATTACGGCGATCCGATTTCGGGCATTCCATAGTCATGACGCCAACGATTATCATGACCACAAGACAGCGGTATATCAACAAATTGAATACTTGGAGGCAATCCGAAATGCTGTGGGAGAGGACGTCGATCTTATTTTAGAGATCCATGGCCGATACGATCCGGTCTGGGCCCTAAAGTTATTGGAATTAGCGAGACCCTTTCGTCCTTTTTTCGTGGAAGACCCGGTGCGGCATGAGAATCCTGAAGCGTTGAAGTGGCTGAGAGAACATACGGATTTGCCCTTGGCGATTGGCGAGCGCTATCACGACAAATGGGACTGCAGAGAAACGATAGAGAATCAGTATGTGAACTATTTGAGACCAGACGTGAACCACTGTGGAGGTATCAGCGAGATGAAGAAAATCGCGGCGATGGCGGAGGTTTATTACATCGATCTCATCCCGCACAACAATGCGGGTCCATTGGGATCTGCCGCGACCTTGCACGCTGCGCTATCGATGCCCAATGTGGCCATGATGGAGGCGCCTTGGGTGAATGGGCCCCGGGATCCAAAAGTCGTTAAACCGTTTCCAAAGGTAGTAGATGGATACGCTTTGCCGCTAGAAAATCCGGGCCTCGGTATAGAATTTAACGAAGTCGCTGCCCGAGATACGCCCTTTTCGGAACCGCGTATGCAGCCGCGCCTCAAAGGGAAAGATGGTTCAGTAAGGGATTTCTAAAGAAACGGGACGCTCCTAGAAAATCGTTACAATTGGTGGAGGATAATGTGGTAGGGAGTTGCGTCTCTGCTGCCTTTGAGGACTTTTGCTGACAGAGCCTGTTCTCCGTCGGGGATCGAGATATTCTTTAGGAAAGCTGTATCCGAATTGTTGGAAACGCTTAAGGTTTCTATAGTCGAGCCGATTTGCAGCTCGAGTTGGGCGCTGGCGACCGGCTCTTTCCAGAGAAACTCGATGTCGTAGGATTTGCCATTGCGGAAATCGAGTAGCCATTCGCCTCCGTCTTCCGTTTCTCTACGATCTTGAGTGGAAAGGGCAGTACTCGTCTCGAACTTGGTACCGAGAACGATGCGAGGCGGATCATAGTTGTCGGGTCGCGTGTTGGAAACGTCAGCGAACCAGTCGTCGTAGGTTTGTTTGAGCCGCCGGGCGATTTCGGGCCGCTTTTCGTAGAGATTGTGGGTCTCCCCTGGATCCACCTCCATGTCGTAAAGTTCCAATGGCACGTTTTCAGGCATTTTGCTGTGGCGGAATCCGGTTGGGTGAACGAGCTTCCAGCGCTGCTCGCGAACGGCCATGTGATGCAACGGTATCGGCTCGTTGCCTCGGTGGATCTGCAAAACGAGACTGCGATCTGGCCAATCGACTCGCTCGCCCTTGAGCAAAGGAAGAATGCTTCGGCCGTCGAAAGGATGGTCTTCGGGAAGATTGGCTCCGGCAGCTTCTAGCAAGGTGGGCATAACATCGATGTGTGCGGCTATGCGATCGTTGCGGGTGCCGGGCTTGATTTGGGAAGGCCAGCGAACGAAAAAGGGAGAACGTATCCCGCCATCGTGCACCTCGTTTTTCTTGCCTCGGGAGTTGACGACATAGCGTTGGGTGTTGGGTCCGTTGTCGACCATGAAAATGACGATGGTGTCCTTCGCGATCTGGCGATGATCGAGATGGCCCAGCAGTTTTCCGACATTCTGATCGACGTTTTCCACCATGGCGAACACGCGGGCGACGGTGTCCGTGTCTTTCTCGTTGCCGAGGAGAATAGGGCTCAAATCCCTGTTTCTATATTTCCGATACAGGGCCTCGGGCACGTCATGATAGGGGCCGTGGGGCGCATTGGTTGGGATGTAGGCAAAGAAGGGTTTTTCGGATGCGATGGCCTCGTCGATAAAATCGATGGCAGCATCGAAATAGACATCCGTGCAGTAGCCGTAGGTCTGCACTTGTACATTGTTATGGAAGAGGATGGCGTCGGTGTAACGACGTCCGTTTTCCCTGGGCTCCGACGGTTGCCCGAGTCCGCCTCCGAGGTGGATGAGGCTCTCATGGAAGCCTTGATCCGTAGCTCGCATGGGGTAGTTGTCGCCTAAATGCCATTTGCCGAAGATACCCGTTCGGTATCCAGATTCTCCGAGGACCTCCGCGATGGTGATCTCTTCGGGCTCCATCATCGAACGACCTTTAAAGGTATCGACTAGTCGAGTACGGTAATTGTAGCGACCGGTCATGAGCGAAGCCCTGGTTGGGGAACAAACGGGGCTTACATAAAATGTATCCATGGAGGCTCCTGAATGGGCTAACGAGTCGATATGGGGCGTATCCAGGACCGGGTTGTCCATGTAGGACAGATCACCGTAGCCTTGATCGTCCGTCATAACGAGGACGATGTTCGGACGCTTATCGGCGAAAATGAAGAGACTGAATATCGCCGAGGCGGCTATAGAAAACGCTTTTAGAATCATGGTTGTTTTGAAAGATTTCCGGATACGCAGGTATGGGATAGGATGGGATTGATCTACATAACGAGGCCAACAATCCTCCGCTTCACCCATGAGGGTCAATGATTGTTTCGGTCAGCCAAGGCGCGCAATAATCTTAACCACGTGATCAAGATTATTGCACGCCTAGTTGGTGGATTGACAAGATATCTGGTTGAGTTAGCTCGCGTTCGAAGTCTTCTAGATGCCCGCTAGATGATGAGTTCCCGGATGACATTGGCGTCTTTGACTCCGGTCAATCGCTGGTCGAGGCCTTGGAAGGGCACGTTCAGCTTTTTGTGGTCGAAGCCTAGGAGATGGAGCAAGGTGGCATGGAAGTCCTCGAGGGGAACGGGGTTGATGGCGGGGGTATAGCCGACCTCATCGGTTTCTCCGTAGGATATGCCTGGCTTTATGCCACCCCCGGCAATCCAGGCGGGAAATGCTCCGGGGTTGTGGTCGCGCCCAACATATTTTCTTTCATTGGTTCCGCCCCGATTTTCCCGCATAGGGGTTCGGCCGAATTCGCCACTCCAGACGACTAGGGTGTCCTCGAGGAGGCCTCTTCGTTTGAGATCCGTGATCAGAGCGGCCATAGGCTTGTCGACCTCGCGGCACTTGTCTTGGAAGCCACCGTTTAATGCCTCGGAACTTGCTGCTCCATGTGAGTCCCATCCCCAGTCGAACAGCTGTACGTAGCGCACTCCGCGCTCAACCAATCGACGGGCCAATAGGCAGTTATTGGCGAAACTCTCCTTGCCTGGTTCTGTACCGTAGAGCTCATGAACATTATCCGGCTCTTTTTCGATATCCATAGCGTCGGGCACGGCCATTTGCATGCGAAACGCCATTTCGTATTGGGCGATCCGCGTTAGCGTTTCCGGATCGCCGAATTCGTCATGGGTCTGCTGGTTCAGATTTCGAATGGTATCTAAGGCCTGACGTCGCAAGTCTCTCGTTATCCCTTTGGGGTTGGATACATTGAGAACGGGATCGCCGTGGGAGCGGCATTGGACCCCTTGGTAAACCGAGGGAAGAAAGCCCGATCCCCAGAGGGCCTTGCCGACGCGAGGAATGCGGCCACCGGAAAGCAATACAACGAATCCCGGAAGATCGGTGTTTTCAGTACCCATTCCCCAAGTGACCCAGGATCCGATGGACGGGTGGCCGATACGCGGCTGACCAGAGTGCACCATTAGCTGAGCGGGACCGTGATTGAATTGATCGGTTTGCAGAGTCTTGATGAAGCTGACGTCATCGACGACTTTGGAGAAATGCGGTAGCCGGTCGGATACCCAGGCTCCAGAAGCTCCGTGTCGCTTGAATGGGAATTGGGGACCCAGCATGTTCGGAGTACCCTGTATGAAGGCGAAATTCTTTCCTTCGATAAAGGATTGCGGGCAGGGCTGGCCATCCAGTCGCTTAAGATCCGGCTTGTAATCGAACAGCTCCAATTGGCTGGGAGCCCCGATCATGTGAAGGTAGATTACCCGTTTGGCTTTACTGGGAAAATGGGTTGCCAGCTGTCCGAAGGGATTGGAGGAGCTTCGTCCTGGCGAAGGACCTGAGGTGCTGGAAGCGTTTTGGCCGGCGAGAAACATTGCTCCGAGCCCAGTTGCGCAACGCGTGATGAACTGGCGCCGGGTTTCCTGTTCGAGAGAACGTCGGCGAGATTCTTGGAGTAGCGATTCGAGATTCATCGATTAAGAAAGTTTTTGATACGAAATTCAATAAGTGAGGGATTCATCGAGATTTAGCAGCACCTGAGCAACGACCGTTGATGCCTTTTCTGGCGACTCTTGCAGCGTTTCCTCATACAATCGGACGAGCTCTCGCAAAGAGGATTCCGGTGGATTGCGACCCGTAACAAGTCTGTAGGCAAGTGAGAGGCACTCGCTGATGGGCTCGCTTGAGAAACCGCGTTCCAGTTTTTCCCCGAGAGATTCGGCGCACTCAACGAAGGCGGTATCATTTAGTGTTACAAGGGCTTGCAGCGGTGTATTCGAATTCAGGCGACGGGGATTGCAGAATTCCCGGGATGGGGCGTCGAAGCTAGCGAAAGTGGGATAGGGGATGCTGCGTTTGACGTAGGTGTAGATTGCCCGCCGGTACCGGTCCTCTTCATCCCTGCCGGGTGTTTCCCACTTATCCTGGCTGAGGAAAGGCTGCCAGATGCCCTCGGGAATTGGTGGATGCGCGGGAGGGCCGCCAATTTCGGTAGAAAGCAGTCCGCTGACGGCCAGCGCGTTATCGCGAACCATTTCCGCGGTAAGTCGCAGTCGAGGCCCACGGGCTAGCAGTCGATTGTCTGGATCGCGTAGGTTGAGCTTGGGATTAATCTTAGAAGATTGCTGGAAGGCGTAGCTAAGAACGATCTCTCTCAAAATGGACTTCACGCTCCAGTTATAGTCTTCTTGAAAACGCATAGCCAGATAGTCGAGCAACTCTGGATGGGATGGCTTCTCCCCAGATGATCCAAAGTCTTCGAGCGTGTAGACAATGCCGGCTCCAAAAAGCTGTTCCCATAGTCGATTGACGAATACGCGGGCAGTTAGCGGATTGTTATCGGATACCCACCACTTGGCCATAGTGAGGCGATCGGGATCTGGCTCGGCGGGAGCGATTTTCAAGAGGGAGGCAGGAATGGCTGCGGTAACGGCTTCTCCTTTCTCCAACGCGTTGCCACGCTCGAATATGCGAGTTGGCCTAGCGAGCTGTGGCGGACGGCTGTGCATTATCGGAACGGTGGTTCCCGGGATTTCAGAATAGCGCCTAGTTAATCGATCGATTTCCCGCATTAGGGCGTACGAATGCGCTCCCTCCGATACAAACTCCGTCCATCGATCATCCGAGGTAATATCCAATCGGCCGCGTTGAATGGCCATGGGGTGACTTCCGTGCCCCGTCTTGTTACAATGGATACGAATTGAAAGGCGTTCCCCTGCCTTTAGTTTAATTGGCGTTTCCGGGATGAGAGCAATATCACGGGCGTAGTGAATTCTTGAATCCGCTCCCCAGCCTCCCCCATTTGGAGGAATCGTTTCCATCGGTTCGGTGGGCATCCAGGGTACGTCTGGAGCGGAAGCTTTGAAACATACAGGCATTCGATTGCCTGCTTCATCGACGATCTCCGCTTCGATTTCGTCTACGAGAAAACCCCATGGGGGATTGTCGACGGCGTTATCGGGATCGATGGGCAATACCGTGAGACGCAGAGCGGAAGTTGGCTGGTCTTCAACACTCGAGGCGGGGATGGTAATGATGGTGTGAGTTTTTATCTCAACTGTTCCCACAGTTTGGAATTCGGAGTAGCCCGCTGAGTCGTCGACTTTATATTGGGTGCTATTATTGGACGCGACTTCGAGGCCCTTTACGTGTTGCCAGTCGGCGCTTGCCTTTAACGTGTTTCCTTGTTCCCAGAACGTCTCTTTGAGCTCGAGGATGCGGCGTCTCAATTCCGTCGCTTCTTCATACAGATTTGGGTTCTCGGGTACTTTCAACAACGGCTCGTCTTTTTGTAGATCCGAATCCGCCGTGTTGTTGAAGAACGTCATAAACTGATAGTATTCTTCATGGCGGAAGGGATCGTAGGGGTGGTCGTGGCACTGAACGCAGTTGAAGGTCATCGAGCCCCAGGTTTGCCAGGTTGTGTTGATTCGATCGACCACCGCCTCGACTCGAAAAACTTCGTCATCGGTCCCTCCCTCGTCGTTGGTTTGAGTATTCCGTTGGCTAGCTGTGGCCACTAGATCGTCGAGGCTCGGATCGGGTAGTAGATCGCCCGCCAACTGTTTTACTGTGAATTCGTCGAAAGGGAGATCGTTGTTGAAGGCTTTGACGACCCAGTCGCGGTATGCCCAGATCGTCCTCTTTTGATCCTGTCCGAGACCACCCGAGTCGGCGTAGCGTACCAGGTCGAGCCACATGGACGCCCAGCGTTCTCCAAATGCGGGTTGGCTGAGCAGGTCATCTACCCTGTTTTCAAC
>CAZFUD010000235.1:0-6550 GCA_964521705.1 uncultured Opitutaceae bacterium
GCGGTCGCTGAAAGTATCCTCCGCGGGCGTATCCGTCTTCGATCGGCAACCAGCCAACCCCAATTCAGTTCAAGCCATGGCCAAAGTCGGCGTGGATATTCAGGATCATCGCAGCCAAGGGCTTTCTAGTTCCATGGCCGAATCCGCATTGGCTTTTTTTGGAATGACCGAGTCGCACCTAGCCTTACTATCGCTGCAGATAGAACCGGCGCCATCCAACGTATTCTTGATGCGGGAATTCATCGGAGAGGGAGCCAGCATCGCAATTCCCGATCCGTTCGGCATGGATCTATCTGCCTACGAAGCCTGTCGAGACAGCATGGTAGAGGCGATCCCGTCGCTTATTCGCGTGGTGGAAAAGCTTTACAAGGCTCAGTTGACCTCGAGATCTGACGATAGGTAGAACGATTCGATTTCAATAGAATCATTCGAATTCTACCAATGAAACGATCCTTATCCGAAAATCTCCGCCGTTCTCTTGGCGACCATAAGTCTCCCAGCGTCAGCCTTCAAACGATTGTAGACAACGTCGAGGAGCAAGGCTTCGGACTGTTGCTGATGGTTCTGTCTCTTCCGAGCGCCCTACCTATTCCTGCAGCAGGGTACTCGACACCTTTCGGGATTCTTTTTATCGCTCTCGGACTACAAATGCTGGCAGGCCGACATCGGCCTTGGCTTCCCAAATGGGCCTCCAAGAAGAAGCTCTCAAGGGATTTCGCGGAAAAAGCGATTGGGGGAGCCGCTCGCTGGCTGACTAGAATCGAAAAGCTGGTTCATCCACGTCTCAAATGGATCAGCAGCCCATTCGGATCCCGTTTCATGAGTTTCGTTGTTGTGGTGATGGCGATGTTGATGACGCTTCCAATCCCTACAACCAACACCTTCCCCGCAGCTGTCATCTTTCTAATTGGGGTCGGCCTCTCAGAGGAGGATGGGCTATTTTGCATGGTGGCTACCGCTCTTGGGGTAGCAGCCATAGCCGTATACACCTTCGTAATCTACATATTGATTACCCAAGGCATGGAGGGAGTTGAAGGCCTGAAAGAATGGGTCAAGGGCCTATTCCAGACGCAGCCCGAGTAGAGAGCCGAATCGGCTGAATGCGGCGGCTAAGTCCCTGGGAGGGACTCGAGCTTTTCTAGAAAGATTTCAGGCTCCCAAGCGCTCTTATCCGAACGCATCAGGATTTCGCCATTCTGGTCGATCAGCAAGGTAGCGAGACTATGCATTATCGTATCCACTTTTTCGATGGCCGTAACCCCGTAAGATCTAAGTAGATTAAGAACCGCAGGCTTCGGCCCTGTAACGAAATAGAAATCGTCCCCTTCAATGCCATAAGCTTTGGCATATTGTCGAAGCACGCCTGGCGTATCGAACTCCGGATCCATGGAGACTGAAACGAAATTCACCGGTAAATCCCCTTCCTTAGCCAGCTTCTGTAACTGCCCCATCTTGGAAGTCGACAGCGGGCACATATTCGCGTCGGGGCAGCGCGTGAAAATGAAGTTCATAACCAGAGGCCTGCCTCTCAAGTCGTCGGACGTTACGATATTCCCGCGGTGGTCTAGCAGGGCGAAATCCGCCGATTCGTCCCCCTCGCCCAGATACCTTCCCAATGGCAGTTCTCTGAGCTGCTTTTGTAGCCGTTCGTTGTATTCCTTTAAGTCGCCAGCGTCCTCCTCGCTCAATGGCCATATTCGCATCAACTGGAATCCACCCTCTTCGTCCCGAACCATACGAGCCTTAATCCATTGTCCGACCTCGGCGTTCTGCAAATCGCCTTCCGAAACGCCGAAATCCATGGTCATGGCCGGCATGAAGCCAGGAATATCTTCGTGAGCGACTTTCAGGAGCGAATTCGCTTCGTCGATCGACTTGATTTCGCCCACTAGTAAATGGCCCTCTTCATCGCCCGCTCCCAACTCCAAATTTTGCTCGCTTTGGCTGCATCCCACTAGCAACAGGAGAAATAAAACTGGGCCGCAAAACCGCTTAAGAATAACATTCGCGCCGCTTATATGTTCAGGAAAACTCTGCATAAACTGGATATTAGATAAAGATTTCTTACTGATCTAATGCAATTCTCAATGAAATGAAGAGACGATCAGAAGCCAAAGCTGAACCCGCCTATAAGCCGATCTTGTTTTGGTTCGGTTTCGGAACCTTGGTTTGGATCACGTTTTTGCTCTATGCCGGTGGTTTCACCACCAGCATAAGGGCGGGCATGGCCTTTCTCGATTGGCCCCTTTCGAACGGTTCCGTAAACCCGGAAGGCTGGCTTGAAAATCAAGATATGATGGCAGAGCACAGCCACCGTCTTCTCGGCGCCGTTATGGGGCTACTCTCAATAGGGCTTTGCGCGACCGCCTACCTAACAAAGGGATCCCATCAACTTAAGAAATTGGGGATTGCCCTGGTCATTCTCGTAGTAACGCAAGGACTTCTAGGAGGCTTGAGAGTAAAGCTTGACGCTCTCAATCTGCAAATCGATCACAACCTCTACGCCCAATCCTTCGCGGTCGTTCATGCCACCCTCGCCCAAATTTTCCTTTGCGCCCTTGTCGCCTTCGCTGTCATAGCTAGTCGGTCCTGGATAAATCGGTCCGCCGGTTTTCCCTCCCCTCCAAGTCGCAGCATTAGCTACCTAGGAATGGCAGTATGCATCGCGATCGTCTTACAGCTGATAATAGGGGCAGTGATGAGGCACAGCTACGCAGGTCTTGCCATAACGTCGTTCCCTTACAGCCACCCAGCCGGGTACTGGATACCTCCCGCATTCGACTTTAAGGTCGCAATCCATTTCGCCCATAGAGTTGGCGCGATACTCGTTTCCGTGGCCATACTCGCTTTTATCATTCGCGTCATTCGGGATCGCTCGGCCTGGAAAGCAATGAAGCTCTCGGCTCTTTCTCTCGTGGCCCTCCTAGGGATTCAGATCTATTTGGGAGCATTGACGATCTGGACGGCACGGAACCCTCACGTTGCCACCTTTCACATGCTCAATGGAGCCTTTCTTCTCGCAGTTTGCTGGATGATGACACTACGGAGCTTGAAATTTCGCTTAGATGCTCCAGTGGTATCGACTTCTGCATCCAAAGAATCTGCGAAGCTCGTAAAACTTGAAACCGCAACACGGGCATGAGCTTCAAAGAGAGCAACAGTCTAACCACCGCTAACGAACTCATCGTGCCATCGAGCAGCAAAGCTATATCTTGGTCGGGTTATTACGAACTCACCAAGCCCCGCCTAAGTTTGCTCTCAGTGATCACAGCTCTCGTTGGCTACTTGGCGGCAATGCCCGCCAGGGATTGGAGCACGCTAATCCATTTTTGCGTCGGCACTGCTCTATGCGCAGGAGGAGCCGCCGCCCTGAATCAGTGGTTCGAGAGAGAACAGGACTCGGTGATGGAACGTACGCGTACTCGCCCCATCCCCACGAACCAGATTTCCCCGCAAGCCGCGCTCTTTTTTGGACTCATTCTTTCGATATTGGGTTCGTTACAGCTCTATCTAGGTGCCAATCCGCTAGCCGGCTTCCTAGGAGCCATTACTATCGCGAGCTACGTTTGGATATACACGCCGATGAAAAGGGCCACCCGCTGGGCCACCGAATTTGGCGCCATTCCCGGGGCTATACCTCCGCTCATTGGCTGGGCAGCAGCCGAGGGCTCGATTTCCACGTTGGGATGGATCTTGTTTGGCATTCTGGCCATCTGGCAAATACCGCACTTCATGGCGATTGCCTGGCTCTATCGCGACGACTACCAGCGAAGCGGTTTCCCGATGCTCTCCGTTCTCGACCAAAGCGGGCATCGAGTGGCCCGATGGGCCCTCGCCAACACAATCGCGCTTGTCCCACTGAGTCTCACGCCATGCTTTTTTGGATACTGCAAATGGATATACGGCGTGGTGGCTACGCTTTTTGGCATATGGTTTCTCATTCGGGCGAACGCGTTTACACGATCCAAGAATCGCGACATCGCCGCTAAAAAACTCTTTCTCAACTCGATCCTCTACCTTCCGGCAGTTTTCTTCAGTCTGGTCATCGACCGGTGGCTGCTGGGCTAGTTTAAAATCGATCCCTATCTAAAATGGACCCTGAAAGTATTCCAGCCATAAACGCCCTGCTTAATTCAATCGCAACCGTCCTGATTATTTCGGGTTTGGTTTGCATTAAGAAGGGGAATGAAAAAGCCCATCGTTCCTTGATGACGGCCGCTCTCGTTGTATCTGTCTGCTTCCTAGCAGGCTACATATACCATAAATGGTCCGTGAACTGGCAAAATCGCTCCATTGGGGCCGAGGGGTTTATCCGAACTGCCTATCTGATAATGCTGCTCACCCACGTTTTATTGGCGATGGCCATCGTTCCGCTCGTGCTGCGGGTATTCTATTTGGCCATCAAAGGACGCTACGAAGCCCACAAGCGCTGGGCTCGTTGGACCTATCCTATCTGGCTGTACGTTTCAGTCACTGGAGTTCTGGTTTACTTTTCGATTTATGTTTGGTTTCCACCATCCACTTCTTAGGATTCGGTACCTTACTCTATGTCTTGGGAAATCCTTTTTGTATGCGCCCTTCTGGCGCTCGCTCTGGCTAGCTTTGTCTGGGAAAAGCTTCCGCCAGACGTTACGGCGCTTTCCCTTTTCGCGATCCTCCTTGTAACCGGCATACTGCCATCCGAGAAAGCCTTCTCGGTATTCTCCAATCCTGCTCCCCTCACCGTTGGGGCCATGTTCATCATTAGCGCCGCTTTGGATAAATGCGGGGTTATCGAACGACTCGCGATAGGGCTTCAAGGGCTCTCTCGATTTAGCTACCGGCCATTCCTCCTATTCATTCTGCTCATAGCCGGCACCGTTTCCGCTTTTATCAACAACACGCCTGTCGTTGTGGTCATGCTACCCGTGGTGCTCACTCTGGCTAAGAAGGTGGGCGTCGCCGGCTCCAAAGTCCTGATACCCCTTTCCTATGCTTCCATTCTGGGCGGCACGTGCACTCTCCTCGGTACCAGCACCAATATCATCGTAAGCGGTGTCGCTCAAACGGCTGGCGAAGAGCCTATGGGCATGTTCGAATTCGCCCTCGTGGGCCTTCCCCTATTCCTATCTGGCCTTATATATTTGATAATCTTCGGCAACAAGGTCTTGCCCGTACGCGAGACGCTTACCTCGATTCTCTCGGAAGAAGAACGCCGGGAATACATTACCGAGGCTTTCGTCAATAGCGATTCGCCCGTGATAAACAAAAGCCTCGGAGAGTCTGGGCTCCTGAAATTGAAGGGCATTCGCGTCATTGACATCGTCCGGTCTGGATCGTCACTGCAAACGCGATTGAACGAGATCGTGCTGAAAGAGGGAGATAGACTAGTGCTCGCCTGCCACGCTTCCGGCCTAGCCAAAGCTCGAAGCATCGAGGGCATCGATCTTGCCAGCGAAATGAACCTCGGCCTTGAGCAAATCGCGGCTCACGAGGGAATGATGGTCGAGGGCATACTGGGTCCCAACTCCGAAATTCTTGGCAAGACGATCGAGGAAGTGAACTTCCGGCAGCGATTCCGCATGGTAGTATTGGCGGTGCATCGAAAAGGGAAAAACGTACGCGACCAGATCGGGTCCCTTCGTCTAGAATTTGGCGACACGCTTCTACTTTTGGGCACCGACAATGCGATTCAAAACCTGCGGGCCAGTGAGGATATCATCCTCATGACGGACAATGCCATCCAATCGAAAACTTCAAAGTGGAGGATCGGAGTCGTTCTAGGAGCCATCGCCGGCATCGTCATTTCAGCATCCACCGGCATCGCTCCCATCGCTGTCAGCGCAATCGTGGCCTGCGTCGTCCTCTTTGCAACCAATTGTATCCGCCCAAAAGAGGGATATGGAGCCGTGCAGTGGAATCTCCTATTCATAATATACGGAATGCTGGGGATGGGCCTTGCCATGGAGGAAACGGGAGCATCCCTTTGGCTCGCCGAAAGCCTTACTGGAACTGTCACCGGCATAGTAGCGCCGAACTGGCAACCGTACATCATGCTGGCCTGCGTCTACCTTCTCACGAATCTGCTAACGGAGTCGCTTTCTAACAATGCCGCGGCTGTCCTCATGGCCACCCTGGCGATGGGAATCGCCGAATCGCTCGGCGTAAGCATTAGACCATTTTTATTCGCCGTCGCGATCGCCGCATCCTCCAGCTTCGCAACGCCGATAGGATATCAAACCAATACCTACGTCTACGGAGCGGGTGGATATCGGTTTTCCGATTTCACCAAGGCGGGCCTGCCTCTGAATATACTCTGTTTGATTATATCCGTTTTCTTGATACCTTTAATTTGGAAATTCTAGAAACCAGGATAGATCAGCTTATCAATGGCCCGTCGCTTCAATCATCGCTTCGCACAGGGCAGGCGATGCCGCCAAGTATCCAAACGGCTCACTGCTTACGTCAAATGAGCTCAACGGAAATCGGTTGGGAACGAAGTAGCGCACGCTCCCTCCTGCCGCTTCCAACATGGCTATCCCCGCAGCGATATCCCATGTATTCACCTTAT
>CAZFUD010000236.1:0-6549 GCA_964521705.1 uncultured Opitutaceae bacterium
GCTCGCTAATCTGCCGCTTTCCAAAGGTATACGCCATTATACGACAACACCATGGGAGAACAAGTAACGCGACCCTCCCTCTGGACACCCGCTGGAGCGGTCTTGAGCCATTCCTGGAAGTTGGCAACAAACTTCTTGTTCGCAGGTGTATCCAGAGATTGGAAATAGGTCCAGCAACCGAGGTGCCCAACCAAATCTTTTGTAGGCAGGCTCCGGAATTCGTCCTCCGACAGGCTGTAGGAAACGATTGGGCAATCGTCTGCGGTCAATCCGGAAGCGGCGATCTCCTTAAAGAAGGAAACGTTGGAGTCCCCATTGATCGTGTTGATTACACAGGCATCTCCCGAGGCGGCGAAAGCCTTGATTTCGGCAACGATCTGCTGGTAGTCCGAGTGACTAAAAGGCGTGTACTTACCAGCAGAAATCACTTCGCCGCTGGCGTCCTTGCGTAGCCCACCTCCAATGTTCTCAACCGGAATTCCTTTCGACTGCAGATACTCGAACAGAACGAGATTGGTGGTTTGCGGATATACGTAGTCCGTTCCAATCAGGTAGAATTTCTCGTATCCTTCTTCCAGCAAGAAGTCTACCGCCGGAATAGCTTGTTGATTGACCGCTTCGGCAGTGTAGAAAATGTTCGGAGACATTTCCTCTCCCTCGTATTGTACGGGATAGAACAGCAAGCCGTCATACTTTTCGTATACCGGAAGAACGAATTTCCGGCTGACCGAAGTCCAACAACCAAAAGTAGCGGCAACCTTGTCTTGGGCCAAAAGCTGCTCCGCCTTTTCGGCGAATGTAGGCCAGTCGGAAGCGCCATCGACAACGACTGGCTCGATCATTTTACCGAGGACACCGCCGTTGGCATTAATCTCGTCGAACGTGAAAAGCAGGATGTCGCGTAGGGAGGTCTCGCTAATCGCCATCGTTCCACTCAAAGAGTGGAGGACGCCGACTTTGACCGATTCGCCATCGCTGAGATCGATAGCGTTGGCCGACCCAATAAATGCAAAGAGGGCCAGGAGGACTGATAGGTTCTTAAATGGATTCATTTGTTAATGGATGCGTATTTGTATTTTAGGTACCAACGGTGATTTTTGAGAGCTTCGATCGAAGCAAAAGACTCGAATACCGCCGTCGGTGAAGACCCCTTAAGCATAGGGCGGGCCAACTCGTTCAAATTTTCAAAAATAGCTCATATAGCCCCATCGCTTTCGGCAAATCGGTGGGGACTGCTCAAAATAGCTCATATAGCCCCATCGCTTTCGGCAAATCGGTGGGGACTGCTCAAAATAGCTCATAGCCTGCTCAATACCGAATTTCCTGGCCTGCATTTCATCAGACGATTGCGGTTGGCCTGGTATTTGCTTTTGCTGACCGCGAAAACAAAACCCTTACTTGAACCCGAGCCTTCCTTTCCAATTTAGGCTCGGCCTAACCAATATTCTATTTCCATGCACCTAGCTCCACGCGAAAAAGACAAACTAATGGTCGTTGTCGCCGCTGATCTCGCGCGACGGCGTCAAGAACGCGGACTCAGGCTCAACTACCCCGAATCGGTTGCCATAATCACCTACGAAATCCTGGAAGGAGCTCGCGATGGAAAATCGGTATCGGAGCTCATGGCCTACGGGGCTACCATTCTTAAACGGGCGGACGTCATGGAAGGCGTTCCCGAGATGATACACGACGTGCAGGTGGAAGCCACTTTTCCAGATGGCACGAAACTGGTAACTGTTCACAATCCAATACAATGATTCCCGGACAACTCATACCAAAATCGACGAGCGAGCCGCTTAAGGCGAATGTTGGACTGGAAACGCTAGAGCTTTCAGTCAGCAATGTCGGCGACCGGCCTATTCAAATCGGGAGTCACTTCCATTTTTACGAGGTGAACGAGGCTTTAAAGTTCGATCGGCCGTTGGCAAAGGGCTTCCGTCTCAATATCGCTGCTGGTACCGCAATACGATTCGAGCCTGGCGACACCAAACGCGTAGAGCTAGTCGCCTTGGCCGGACGCCGCCAAGTCTTTGGACTTAACAATTTGGTGGATGGCGATCTTTAGAGACACGGAAACCTTCTACCCAGACAAGACATGAGCCTTGAATTTCAAAGAGAGCAATATGGGGAGATGTTCGGACCCACTGTCGGCGACCAGTTTCGTCTCGCTGACACGGAGATCTTCATTGAAGTCGAAAAAGATCTGATCGCCGAGAACGGCGGCTATGGCAACGAGGTTAAATTTGGTGGCGGGAAGGTCATTCGCGATGGCATGGGTCAATCTCCAAAGGCCTTAGACAAAGACGCGCTGGACCTGATCATCACCAACGCAACTATTCTCGATGCCAGCCTCGGTGTCGTAAAAGCCGATATCGGAATCAAGAACGGACGTATCGCGGCGATTGGCCACGGAGGAAATCCGGGGATTCAAGATGGTATCACTGATGGGATGATTGTCGGAGCAGCCACGGAAGTGATCGCAGGAGAAGGTCATATCGTAACTGCTGGAGGCTTCGATTCTCACATTCACTTCATTTGCCCTCAGCAGATCGATGAAGCCCTGGCTAGTGGAGTCACCTCTATGACCGGCGGTGGCACGGGACCTGCGACAGGCACTAACGCTACTACCTGCACACCAGGGATTTGGAACATCTCCAGAATGCTAGAAGCCGCCGACGAGTATCCAATGAACCTTGGGTTTATGGGAAAAGGAAACTCCTCCAACAAAGAAGCTCTCCGAGAGCAGGTGCGAGCCGGTGCTATGGGCCTAAAGCTTCACGAAGATTGGGGAACCACTCCAAGCGCGATCGATACCTGCCTTTCCGTGGCAGATGAATTGGACATCCAAGTCGCCATCCATACCGATACCCTGAACGAAAGCGGATTTGTCGAGCATACGATCAAGGCTTTCAAGAATCGGGTCATTCACACATTCCATTCCGAGGGAGCCGGGGGCGGACACGCTCCCGATATCATTAAAGTCTGCGGAGAGCTAAACGTCCTTCCCTCGTCGACCAATCCGACTCGTCCCTATACCGTCAACACGATCGACGAGCATCTGGATATGCTCATGGTCTGCCATCACCTGGATTCGAAAATTCCAGAAGATGTCGCTTTCGCTGAATCCCGAATTCGGCCGGAAACTATAGCGGCAGAGGACAGGCTGCATGATCTGGGGGCCTTTTCGATCATGTCTAGCGATTCCCAAGCGATGGGGCGTGTCGGCGAAGTGATTTCCCGGACTTGGCAAACCGCCCACAAGATGAAATGCCAGTTCGGCAAGCTGGAATCCGACGTTCATAGCGCGGCTGACAATTTTCGAGCCCTTCGCTACATCGCCAAATACACGATCAATCCGGCCATTGCCTGCGGGGTTTCCGAAGAAGTTGGTACGATTGAGGTTGGCAAGCTGGCGGACATCGTTGTTTGGAAACCAGCGTTTTTCGGCGTCAAACCGGAACTCGTATTGAAGGGGGGCATGATTGCCCTGGCTAACATGGGCGATCCCAATGCCTCCATACCCACTCCTCAACCCACTCACTACCGCCCGCAATTCGCGGCTCATGGTAAGGCTAAGTTCAATACATCCGTAACATTTGTCAGCGATTCATTCCTTGAGTCCGGCAAAGGGGACACGCTTGGATTAGAGAAACGCTTAGTAGCCGTCAGGAATACGCGTTCAATTTCCAAGAAAGATCTCGTTTTCAACGACGCGACGCCAAAGATCGAAGTGGATCCGGAAACCTATATTGTGAAAGCCGATGGGAAAACGCTTTCTTGCGAACCAGCGACTGAAGTTCCGTTAGGCCAAATGTATTTTCTATTCTGATACAATACAAATGAGAATTATCAAAAAAACCCCATCGGCCTCGATTTCCGAAGGCAATCCGACAATCGCGATAACTGCCGATCGTAGAACCTTGGCAAAGCGCCGCTGGAAAGTGGTCGCGGAGGACGGAGAGGAATTCGGTTTCGATCTGGAGCACCCTCTCGCGAACGGAGCAACGGTATTCGAGAGCGACCAGGGAAGCTACATCATCGAACAAGCCGCTGAGCCGATCTTGCGAATACCGTTCTCTGACGCTAAGCAAGCCGCCTATTTGGGATGGATGGTAGGAAATCTCCACTTCTCCGCCGCCTTTGACACAGATGCCGTTTTAGCGGAAGACGATCCTGCCGTTCGGCAGATGCTAGAGCGTAATGACATTTCGTTTGACGAGGTGGAAGCGGTGTTCGAGCCGACCATTATCTCTCGTGGCCACCACCATTAGCCAATGGTATCGGACGGCAACACAACCCATTCCTGGCTCCCATCGATGCTCCAGTCGGTGGATCCGCTCTTCCCTATTGGATCCTATGCCCACTCTTACGGTTTCGAGGAGTATGTCGCCCTTACCAACTCTAGTGGTAAAGAAGATTTACTGGAATTCATGTCTTCAGTCGTGCAATTGAACCTAGAGCAATTCGAATTGCCGTATCTACGCTTTAGCTACATCGCTCAAGAAAGCGGGATCGAAGATGAAATTGCCGCCTTAGACAATGAAATTGGAGCTGCCAAACTGAGCCGTGAAATCCGTTTAGCAAGTTCTGCCCAAGGCAAGCAACGCCTGCGCTTGCTAGAAAAGATCAGATCCGGCTCTCAAGTGGCGTCACTCAGCAAGCTTGCTGGCCAGGGCAAAATCGTTCCTCACCACATCACTGTTTTTGCGGCCGAACGCCTGCAATTGGATACTCCTCTGGAAGCGGCTCTCGTTTCCTGGGCCTACCAGGCATTCGCCGCGCCTTGCGCAGCATCGCTGAAGATCATGCGTATCGGTCAAGACTCAGCTCAATGGGCACTCACGCGAGCGCTTTCCTGGATACCTAGCATCGTCGAGGAATCGCTGCAGATCGAACGCGAATGGGCGGGAGCTTTCAATCCGTTTATCGATATCGCTTCCGATCGACACGAGCGAGCATACGCTCGGCTATTCATTTCCTAACGTTCAAGTAATTTAAATACACAGCTATCTATGGAACAAAAATCATTCTCCAGACCAGTAAGAATTGGCATTGGCGGTCCTGTTGGTTCAGGCAAGACAATGCTTGTACTTAGATTGTGTCAGACGCTTAGAGACACTTATCGGCTTTCCGTCATAACCAACGATATCTACACTCGCGAGGACGCCGAATTTCTCGTCAAGCACGAGGCCTTGCCAGCCGAAAGGGTTCTCGGAGTAGAAACCGGCGGCTGCCCGCATACCGCGATCCGGGATGACACGAGCATGAACATGGCAGCGATAGAATCGCTGGTTGAGGCGAATCCGGATACGGAGGTCATTCTCATTGAAAGCGGAGGGGACAATCTTTCCGCTACCTTTTCGCCCGAACTTGTCGACGCGTTCATCTACGTCATAGACGTTTCAGAAGGCGACAAGATTCCTCGCAAGGGAGGTCCCGCCATTCAGTATTCAGATCTGATGATCATCAATAAGACGGATCTCGCTCCACTCGTGGGAGCGGACCTCAGTGTTATGGACCGGGATAGCAAGAAGATGCGAGACGAACGGCCATTTCTCTTTTGCGACTTAAAGTCGAGCAAGGGGCTCGATGACGTATGCTCTTGGATCAAACAGGAAGTCCTTTTCCAGTAGAGTCGAATCGCCAGGAGCCCAACCATCCAAGGCGACTGGAAGGGTTTCTCTATTTGACCGCCACTCGCGATCAGCGTGGCAAAACGATTTTAACCCGAAAAGCTTTTCGGCCGCCTATCCATGTAAGCAAGCCGTACCAGAAGGGCTCCGCGCTACTTGTTAATATGATGAGCCCTACCGCTGGTATGCTCGAGGGCGATCGGGTTCTGATAGATGCCGAATTAGAAGAAGACGCCCATCTGGTGCTGTCTAATCCCACCGCCTTGAGAATTCACAAAATGAGTCTCAACGAAGCTCAATGGGATCAAGAAATCCGAATCGCTCCCGGAGCTTTCCTCGAGTCTCATCCAGAATGGATAATCCCGCAGGCAAAGAGCCGCTTTCGGCAAACAACCCGCATTCATCTGAGCCCCGGAGCTAGACTGCTTTTTATCGAAGCCCTCGCTTCTGGCCGGGTCGCCTTTGGGGAGCAATTTGAGTTCGATAGCTTTCGCAGTCGACTGGAGCTTCGCTATGAAGACAAGCTAGCCGCTTTGGAAAAGTGGGACCTGCGTCCATCGTCAAAAACGATTTCCGGCTGGCAGAGCTATCTGGATACCCCCTTCTATATATCGATCTATATGTGCGCTCCGGAATTGGAATCCGACGATTCGCTTTTTCAATTCATACACGAACTAAACCGGAATACCCTCTTTTGCGGGTCGAGCCGACTAGATCAGGGCCCATGTTGGAATGCGAAGCTTATGAGCCGAGATCCAATTGAGTTGAGAGACGCCCTCTCTCAAATCCGCGAACGCTACTATCGAGCGGTTGGACTGCCCATTGTAGATTTGAGGAAATAATAGCCCTTAGCGAGAGAGTCGACCATAGGCCCGGCTTTTAGCCTTCCGGGAGGCCATCTTCTCTTCCGCCTCGA
>CAZFUD010000237.1:0-6538 GCA_964521705.1 uncultured Opitutaceae bacterium
GTAGGATTGTAGAAGAGAGGCGACGTGGCCCATAAACCCACTTCCAAATCATCGGGCAAATCGAACGCCTCCACGGGTGCGCGATCTTGCCCTTGGCTCGCGAGCGCGCCCAAGGCGAATCCAATCGCGAAAATCCTGCTGGGCAGAATAGAGAGTTTTCGTTTTGTCGAGACGAGATTCAGAGCATTCATCAGATTATATATTTAACCGGGTAAAGCCAAAGGGAGGCATCAAGAACCCTGAACTTTTGATATCAAGTTATTTCAAATCCAAGAGAGTTGGACACTCATTTTTACATTTTGCCAATGCATCGCGTCCATTTACTGAGATTTGGGGATGCGCCACGGTCAGAATGGCTCCGCCCGTTTGCAAAGCTGAAGGGCCATACCGAAGGGATCCCGCATCATAATTAGCTTCGTTCCCTCGGAGGGCTGAACGGACTCTTCGAAACGGGCCCCGGCTTCCTGAAGCCGCGCTTTTTCCCCTTCCGGATCATCAACAGCGAAGGCCAAGTGATACTCGAGCGAGTCCATTCTAGCAAAGTCCGGCATCTCTACAGCCCTGTTGGAATAAATCTCCAGAACGACGCGGCCTGCCTCATCCGCTAGGAAGCGGGTGTGGGGTTCAACGTCGATAGCCTTGACGATCTTCATACGACAATTTTTTGCATACCAATCAGCCACAGAGACCGAGTCAGGAACATTGAGGGCGTAGTGTTCGAATTTCATATCTCAACTATGCCCAGGCTAATTGGATCTCGGCAACACTACTCGTGCTCGGTCTCCGACTTCTCTTTGCTTACCGTTTTTAAGCTACCCAAATAGGCGACCAGATCTCGAACCTCTCCAGGGCTGAGCAATAGACCCATTGGAGGCATGCCAGAAATAGGAGGCAGTTTGGAGGCTATCTCTGAATTGGAGATTGTTTCAATCTTCCCGTCCGGCATTTTCAGTTCTACACCCTCAGAGTTCTCATTCATCAAGAGACCGCTGACGGTTTCCCCATTCGTTCGGGTCAATACCATTGTTCCATATCCCGGCGACACTGCCGCGCCCGGATCGACAATCGCTTCCAACAGGTCCCGGTAGTCGCGGGTTTTGCCGATCGTAGTCAATTCGGGCCCGACCTCTGCCCCATAGCCATCTACTATATGGCAACGAACGCATTGGGCAGCGCCGTGGTTCATGAATACATCTTTCCCTCGATCCACACTGCCACCCATTAAGCTAGCAGCGTATTTCTCCAAAGGCGCCGCCGTAAGGATCGATTGATCGTACCGGAACACTAGTTCTTGGATACCGCTTTCTGGTCTGTTGCGGGATGCTTCGATCACATCTAGCATCGTATTTGCAGCGGCTTTCCCTTCTAGAATAGCTGAGAGCCTCTCCTCCAGAAAACTCCCCGATTTCGAGTCCGATTGACCCCCCAAGAGGGATATAGCTCTTTGTTTGACAACTAAAGGGGCTTGGTTGGCAGCGAAAATCGCTTGCTCGATTCCTTTCTCAACATCCGCAACCAGAAGCGCTTCCAGGGCCTTAACCCGCAATCTCGTATCAGTATCTTCGATATACTTGTTTGCCAATTCTCCTAGAGAAGGATCCTTCCGCTTTATTAGAGCTTGCAGAGCTGACACCCTCACCTCGGATTCCATTGTTCCGTTGTTCAACTGGGCAATGAGAACTTCGCGGTCTACTTCGAATCCATAGAGTTGAGCAACGCGAGTGGTTTGCACGAGAACATCACTTTCCGCCGTTTCCAAGACGGCCGCGATTTCCGCTTTCACCACCGCTTCTATAGGTTCACGGACGGCAGGATTCTCGCGAGGCAATCCGGTTGTCGTATCGATTGGATTTTGGTCATTCCATCCTTCGATGGCTGCCAATGCTTCTTGCCTCAGTCGGGCCGGCAACTCCGAGTTAGCCGCATATCTGAGCAAGGACCGGGCGTTTCCCGCTTTCGCCTCATAATAATTCGCGTTAATTATCCGATGATGCATGAACGCGTCGATTTCCGAATCCGGCATCTCCGCCGTTCCATCAGGCAAGTAGTCTTCTATAAGCTCGGCGAGCTCAGCCTGTACGGATAGCATCGGTAAATCGTTGATTGCCCTGATTGCCTCGTGAGATAAAGCTTTCTCTTTATCCCTGAGGAAGTCTGCGATTTCTGGATCCCTAAGTTTTCTCAAAGCCAACAAAGCCCCCATGCGAACGTATTTGGAATCATGAGACATCGCTTCAGTCCAGAACCGCTTGTCGACACCAGCTAGCCCCATTATGGCTCCGTGTCGCAGCCACAGATCTTGGTCCGCGTTTCGCTCTAAAAGAGCGAGGAGCCCAGGGACGGCTTCCTCGTATCCAATTCGACCCAATCCGATTCCTGCGTACATCGCGGTCCGCGGGTGGTCGTCTCTAAGGGCCCCCACCAAAATGCCTGCCGCTTTAGCCACGCGTTGATCTCCTAGAACGCGAGCGGATTGAATACGAACCTGATCGTTTTCATCTACAAGTAACTCAAGGAGCGGATCCAAGACCGATTTCCCCTCGCTTGCCGCCATTTGACCCAGGCCCCAAATTCCGTGGATACGTGAGAATGTGGATCCTTTCGCATTCGTGGCCGTTCTAGTGAGTGCTCCTGCTCCTGCAGGACCTCGCTTGGCCAACTCGAATTGGCTCTTCTGGCGAATTTGCTGATGATCACGGTCCAGCAGTCGAGTGAGCTCGGCTATCGACTTTCGAGAAAAGTCGGAGAGCAGAAGCGATTCGTTCTCCTTGACATCGGGACCGTCGATCTCCCCAGGCACTTCCAGGGTATAGATATTCCCTACATCCTGGTTAGCCACCCGCCATAATTGTAGTCTGAGAAATAGAGTTTCCCGTCAGGCCCGAAATCGATGTCCACGCAATTGGAACCTCGGAAGAAGGTCTCGTTGTTCAACATTTTGTAACTAGCCCCATCTTCTTCCACATTGAACATGGAAATATAGGACTGAGTTAACGATCCCTTATAAATAATAACGAAGAACTTATCGTCATACTTCTCCCCCATGCTACTTGAGGGATTAAACACGAAGCCCGAGGGACCCCCAATTATTTGCCCGATTCCAGGCAATATGAAGGCGGGCTGCCGTTCGTCCCGAACCTTCCACGCGTATTCAGTTATCCAGGCCAGCGGTAGCCTGGCATCTCCCGTGTACTTGTGCGATCGCAAATCGAGATCTTTGGTAAAAGACATGATGGACTGATGCCCCGCGTGCCAGCCGGAATCTCCTCCTTCAACAAGGTAGTTTATACGCTCCAAGTCGACTCCATCGGCATCGTTATCCGCCGTGAAGAGATTGCCGTAATCATCCCAGGCGAGTTCCTGCGGATTTCGCAGTCCATCATAGAACAGCTCCACATTGGATCCATCGGGATCGCACCTGAAGACCGCTCCTAGGTTGGGACCGTAATAATGCTTCCCCTCTTTCGTGTGGACGTTGTATCCACGGTCTCCAATTGACCAATACAATTTCCCATCTGGACCCCAAGTAAGGCCATGCATATCGTGACCCGAGAAGCTCATACGAATGCCAAACCCATCTTGTAGTGAAGTCCGCTTGTCGGAAATCCCATCACCATCGATGTCTTCCAGCATCCAAAGATGAGGTATATTCGCATAGTAGACCTTTCCGTCCCTCTCTATCAGCCCGATTCCCGGCCCGTCCAAGGGGTCGTTGAATCCATCGGCAAAGATTCGCGAGCGATCCGCTCGATCATCGCCATCCGTATCCTCAAGGATGCTTATCTGATCGGACTTGTTCGTATAGTGCTCAAGAGGATACAGATCGAAATGGTTTTCGAACATCTTCATGCGATCGGCATTGGAGGTGATGCTTATATCCTCGACGAGCATCATGCGCCGCTCTCGAATGTCATCCACACCGAATCGCCACCGATTGATCTCGGCCACATATAGCCATCCTTGAGAGTCGAAGGTAATTGCCGAGGGATTCTGGATCTGCGACTCGTCCGCCCAAAGATTGATCTTAATATCATCAGGCATCTCGAAATTGAGCATGCGGATACGAGCCTTCTCATCGTAGTACTCGCGTATGGCCGGATCGGACTCGGATCCGAAAACCGGAGAAGCCAAAATGATCAAAAAAAGAATCGTTTCATGTATATTGTATCGTACGCGATAAGGAAAATTGAGAATGCGATTTCGGGTCGGAGGCCTAGGACGAAACCAGGCGAACGCAAGTGCAAGCAGGGACCCCTTCTACCGCTTCCAAAGCGGCTAGCTCGCCCGACTCTCCATCGACAGCGAGATAGACGATGTTGTTCGAATCTCGATTGGCTACTGCCAGCAAATCCCCATCTGGGCTGATCACGAAGTTGCGCGGGTGTTCGCCACCGGTCGGGACGCGCTGGATAGGCTCTAACGATCCGTCCGACTCGCTGATTCTGAACACCGCCAAGCTGTCATGACCCCGGTTAGAAGCGTAAAGAAAACGATTCGATGGATGAACGAGAATTTCAGCCGAAATATTTAACTCTTGGAAATCCTCCGGCAACGTTGAGAACACTTTCTTAGGATCCAGAATACCGTTCTCAGCATCCCAATCATAGTGGGCAATGGTTCCGTTTAATTCATTCAAAGCATAGATCCATCGACCATTTCCATGGAATGCCAGATGCCTAGGACCGGAACCCGCCTCCGTTTGAACAAAAGGGGGTTCTGCCGCTTCGAGCCGACCCCTTTTTCCGTCGAATCGATAAAGCCAAATGCGGTCCATACCCAGATCGCAGACAAACGCATATCGATTTGAAGGATCGGTATAAATCGAATGGGCATAAGGGGCTTCCTGGCGATCGGGAAGGACCTTAGAACCTTCACCTTCCAAGCCAATTGACTGGACGAGTGGCTTAATCTCGCCAGCTTTATTCAAAGGGAATAGGGAAAGCATGGCATCACCGTAACTGGCCCCCAGCAGCCAACGTTCCGTTCGATCCAGATTGATGTGGCACATGCCCTGCCCTGCCGCTTCTTGAAAATTAATCGGCTTCAAGTCGCCCGATTCCGATGCCCGCTTAAAGGCTTTCGCCAAGCCTCGCCCGTCAGGGCCCGTGGCGATCGAATACATAATAGAACGATCCGCATTTGGACGAAGGAATCCCGCTTTCGCTTCGACCGTAAGCAAATCTAGATCCCCTAGACGGACCGGATCTCGGCCAACACGCTGCCGGTAAATGCCATCCTCATTTCCTTGGCCACTGGTACCATAATAGGCAATTAGGTCTCCACTGCTCATTGCCGCCCAAGCAAAGCCTAACGGACGAAATTGCAAGTAACGACTCGACCAGTGCCGATATTTCGTCCCCGAACGGGAAAGGATCTAGACCCCCCGTCAGAATCGCGCTATGCAAATCGAGTGCTCCGAAAATCAAGCAATTCACTGATCCTGTCAGTCAAACTGATTGCCTCGGCGCTTCTCGCATCCTCATCGCTGGCTGACCCCTATTCTGCTCGATCGGTGAACACCGGAGACTACCGGATAACTGTCGAACGCCTGTCGAAAAACCCAATCATCTCCTACGCTTCATCTGATACCTTAGGCACGAAAATAAATGGCCCATCGCTGATCCGCGTCCCAGATTGGATTAGAGATCCACTGGGAAAATACTACCTCTACTTCGCTCATCACGACGGAAAGTTCATTAGGATGGCTTTCGCGAACGCCATTCAAGGCCCATGGAGCATATACGAACCGGGAACCTTGAAACTTGAAGAAGCGACCGCATTTATTAGCCATATCGCCTCCCCCGATGTGCACGTGGACGAGGCGAATCGCCGCATTCTCATGTACTTCCACGGATCGCGGGAAAACGAGAATCAGAAAACCGCGTTGGCGACTTCCAGAGACGGTTTAGTTTTTTCCACAGGAGACGAAATTCTTGGATCCGCCTATTTTCGCGTCTTTCAACACGAAAACCAATACTACGCTATGGATGCCCATGGATTTCTAAACCATTCGAAATATCCTGATCGCGGGTGGGTACGGGCCGAGCGGGAGCTGATCGCTCCCATAACAGTCGAAGATGGCTTCGGGAGAAGGGATGATCTCCGTATCCGTCATTCGGCGACATGGGTCCGTGAAAATTCGCTCTTTCTGTTCTTCAGCCGCAAATCGGATGCGCCCGAGCGCATCATGCTTAGCGTCGTTTCTCTCAAGGGCGATTGGACTACTTGGAGGGCCAGCCGTCCGATTGAGATACTTCGCCCGGAAGCCCCCTACGAGGGAATCGAATTTCCCATGAAACCCTCGAAAAAAGGAGGCGGGATCAACCGGCAGGAATTACGCGACCCCTACCTTTTCGATGACGACGATCGCTCCTACTTGATCTATTCCGTGGCGGGAGAAATGGGGTTGGCGATCGCCGAGATTTCGATTGAAGAAAATTAGCGTGAAATCGATTGGATGACTAACAGATTTAGAGTTAGATGATCGAAGATCATAAGGTAGCAGCCGATCTCAATCCATCGCTGAGGCTGCGGCGGC
>CAZFUD010000238.1:0-6480 GCA_964521705.1 uncultured Opitutaceae bacterium
GCTTCGTTACGCTATTTCGATATCGATCGCCTATGATTGGGGGGCTGCGTCTATGTTTTCCGGTGACAAACATTCGGACATCCTCTATATCGCGATTGACGACATGAACGATTGGACGACCTTGTTCGATAAGGGCAACCCGATCCAGACGCCAAATTTAGAACGTCTCGCTGCTCGCGGAACTTTCTTCAGCAGAGCCTATTGCGCGTCACCAGGATGCAACCCGTCACGTACGGCTATACTAACGGGTTACCGCCCAACTACCTCAGGTATTTACGGGAACAATACACCGTGGGCGGAAATCATTCCGGATGCGGTTACAATTCCGAAGTACTTTGAGTTGGAGGGAGGGTATGCCACACGCGGCGCGGGCAAGATTTTCCATCACGGAAGAACCGGAGTAGAGCCGCCAGATAAGCCGGCATTTCAGGAGTTCTTCAAAAAACTGGATATCCGAGGTCCAGGCTTAGAAAAGAACTACAATGGCTACAAGAGAAAGACGAATCCTCGTCTTGGAGCGCTCGCTTTCGATTGGGGTGCGCATGATAAGAAAATGATCGATGTAGACATGTGCGAATACGTGGAGGCCCAGATGGAGAAAGACTGGGACGAGCCACTTTTTCTTGCTGCTGGTATCTTTAATCCGCACCTGCCATTTTACGCGCCGCAGGAGACTTTCGATCGCTATCCCTTCGAGACGTTGAGAATGCCGCCTATGCCGAAAGGCGATCTGGATGATGTTGGGAAAATGGCCCGACGTATGATCCGCAAGGAGTACTGGATTTGGGACAATACCACCGCCCAGCCACGCGAGGCGTCCGGCAGTCTTCCCCGTATGGTTCAAGCCTACCAGGCCGCTTCCGATTACGCGGATCAAATGGTAGGGCGTCTTCTTGATAAGCTCGATGAAACAGGTCGGGCTGACGATACGATCATTGTTTTGTGGTCAGACCATGGATACCATTTGGGGGACAAGGAAGCTGCCGTTAAGTTTACTCTATGGGAAAAGGCCACCAGGGTACCCTTCATAATCGCCGCCCCGGGCATATCCGTTCCGGGTAGTCGCATCGATCAGCCAGTAGGGCTTATAGATATCTATCCGACTCTTTTAGAGTTGGCGGGTCTACCGCCCAAGGCAGACAATGACGGGCTCAGTCTCGTGCCGCTTTTAAAGAATCCGACCGGCAAATGGGTGCGCCCGGCCTTGATGAACGAAGGTCCCGGGAATCATGCTGTCCGATCCGAGCGCTGGCGCTACATTCGCTATAATACGGGCGACGAGGAGTTGTATGACCATCTGAACGATCCTTGGGAGCACAACAATTTGGTTGGTGATCCTCAGTACGCTGGAGTGATTGCTGAGCATCGAGAGTGGCTTCCGAAGAAGGAAGCCCCAGGCGAACCAATGCCTCACTTGGCTCGACCCGCCGTCGCTCCTGGAATCGGCTTGCCAGAGAATTTGTCGAAGAGACCGTAGTTCAAGCATCCCGCTCGGCATGCGCTTTTCAAGGAATCCCCGGCCGCTTGATCCCGATTACGTTTTGTTCGCTCTAAGTCTCGTTGCCCGGTTTTAGGAAAAGGCCGAAAACGTCCCGGGCGAAAAGAAAGATTACCCTTCCGGTGAAAAGTGGAACGGTAGTGAAACACTGATGACGCTGTATTTGGGTAAACCTCAGTGCTCTAGGTTTTTCGCTTCCCATCAAGCGGTATAGTTTTAGAGTCCTTCCTTCAATATGGCCGGGGTGCGTTTTACCAATCTTACCAAAGTCTATCCTAGTTCGGGAAAGGCTTCTGAAGTAACTGCGGTTAAAGGCATAAGCTTTGATGTTCGGGAAGGCGAATTCATGGTTTTGGTCGGTCCATCCGGTTGTGGAAAATCCACTACACTGAGGATGCTCGCTGGGCTGGAAAGCATAACAAGCGGGGAGTGCTACATTGGCCACCGCCTTGTCAATGATGCCCCTCCCAAGGATAGGGATATAGCTATGGTGTTTCAGAACTACGCCCTTTATCCACACATGACGGTATTTGATAACATGTCCTTTGGATTGAAGCTGAGAAAAGTATCGAAAGAGGAGATTAAGGTCCGGGTCCACGAGGCTGCTGCGATTCTCGGATTGGAGGGCTTGCTTGATCGCAGGCCGAAAGCCCTTTCAGGTGGACAAAGGCAACGCGTGGCTGTTGGCCGAGCCATCGTGCGTAAGCCGAAGGTGTTTCTCTTCGACGAACCGCTTTCCAATCTCGATGCTAAGATGCGGATCCAGATGCGAGCTGAGATCTCCCGCCTGCGCGACAAGTTGGATGCGACCATGATCTACGTCACTCACGACCAAGTCGAAGCAATGACGATGGGTGATCGCATCTGCGTTATGAACGGGGGCGAGATTATGCAATTAGACGAACCCCTAAGATTGTATAATCAGCCTCAGAATAAGTTCGTCGCTGGATTCGTAGGCAGCCCGCCCATGAATTTTTTCCGCGGGCGCGTAGACTTTGTCGGGGTTGACACGCAATTCGTTGAAAGCGTCAATGGAGAAGACGGATTCGCCATTCCCCTGGACGATGAACTTGCCGATACTGTTCGAGGGTATTCCGGTAAACCTATCGTCCTTGGTATTCGTCCAGAGAACATTTCTCCAGAATCCGGAAGCGATGAGATCGCGATTGAGGCTAAGGTTGAAGTCTGCGAGACTACCGGTTCAGAGATGTATTTGCACCTGAATACAGGACTATCCGAGTTCGTTGCCAAAGTGCCTACCGAGAATGGGTTTTCGCACGGCGATTCGGCACGGATGAAGCTTGATCTGAGCCGAGCCCATTTTTTCGATCCCGAAACGGGAAAAGTGATTGTGGCCAAGCAAACCTAGAATGTTATGATACGACACTGCTTACTGTTTTCCTCTATACTCGTTTCCGCTTTCTGCACAGCGGCGGAACGCCCCAATATTCTGATCATTTTCACCGACGACCAAGGGTATGGTGATCTTGGCTGCTATGGTAGTGAAGTTTTAAGGACACCGCGTCTGGATCAATTGGCTCAAGAGGGGACTCGCTTTACGAGCTTCTATGCTCAACCAGTATGCGGACCGTCTCGGTCGGCTCTGTTGACTGGCCGCTATCCGATCCGAAGCCAGGGCTGGTCCATGCCCGCGGATGAGATCACTTTTGCGGAATTGCTGCAACCGGCAGGCTACCAGACGGCTTGCATCGGCAAATGGGACGTATCCAATCGAAGGGCGATCATTAATCGTATGCCGAACGCTCAAGGTTTTGAATACTACTTCGGGCCTTTGGGGGCGAACGATGGCGGAATTGTCCAGTTTCATGAAAACAATGAGGCTGCTGGAGAGACTCGAGACATGGCGAGTTTGACGAAACTCTACACCGACAAGGCCATCGATTATCTGGAGAACCGTAGGAATCCAGAAAAGCCGTTTTTGTTGTATTTGTCCCACACGATGATGCACACCAATATCGACGCTTCGCCTTCGTTCAGAGGGACGTCGGAAGGTGGTTTGTATGGAGACGTAGTGGAAGAATTCGATTACGAAACAGGCCGGCTTCTTGATCATCTGGATGCGCTTGGTTTGAGGGAGGATACTCTAGTTATTTTTACCTCCGACAATGGGCCTTGGAGCCAGCCGAGATATACCTTGGTCAAGACAGGTAGCCTAAGACCGAGCCCGGATAGGAATCCAGATTGGTATATGCCAGAGGACACAATATTCTGGGGCGATCCGGGACCCTTACGAGGAGGCAAGGGTTCTGCCTACGAAGGAGGGTCGCGTGTTCCCTGCATCGTCCGCTGGTCGGGAAAGGTGCCGGCTGGTCGCGACTCGGATGCTCTTTGGGCCACGATCGATTTCATGCCGACCATCTTGAGCCTAGCGGGCGTTTCACTGCCGAACGACCGCCTTATCGACGGGCAGGATCAGACGAATTTAATTCTTGGTAAATCTGAACACGGGCGGAGCTCTTTTGTATACGATCAAGTGTCGCAAGTGGACGTTCCATACATGGCCATTGGTATTCGTATGGGAAAATGGAAATTGCTTCTTCCGAACAGAGAACCGGCAGAGCCGCATCGCTATGTGATGGATTATGGTACCAATGACTACGAACTGTATGATTTAGATACGGACATAGGCGAGCGCTGGAATTTGGCCTACGACTATCCGGAGATTGTCGAGAAGCTCGAAGCGGAGATTGATCGCTTCAAGGCAACCGTTAGATAGTATTGCTGATAATTGTGAGATCGGTGGGGGGTATCGCTCCGATTCAATTGGGAAATCTTTTTAACATCGCTGCGCTGGATCCCCGCGACCGCGGGGCCAGGATCCTCGCTTCCGCGAGGGCAGGACTTAGATTCAATCCATTCATAACTGAACCTGCCGCCGCAGAGCGGCGATCATCCCTATCATTGGATTAGGCCTAGTGTCATAATACTCACGCGGAGCGTGATCCTGTAGCGAAGCGTATCCTGTTAATGAAACAATCTTATCGTACTGAAATAACTGAGGATAGAGAGAAGTCATATTCTTCTCATCCAACCAAGCTCTGTAGGAGCGGCTTAACGCCGCGATTATCCAAATTTTCGTATCGCGGCATAAAGCCGCTCCTACATTGGATTCGAGATTTTGAGGACCGAGCCGGTCCTCCCTGCCAATAGGGAGTTGTTCATCCTACCGGATGAATTGTTCCACGTAGTTCTCGCCCAGACCGACGTCGGCAAAATGTTTGCGGCACGTGTCGATCTTGGTGAAGACGTCCTCGTAGCCGATGTGCTTCCCGTAGGGGTCGACATAATACATGATCCCGTTGACTTGGAAGTAGGTGATCATTTCTTCGCAATCGTCCGGCACGACAAGTGTATGGGTTTCGCCAGGCGGCTCAAAGACATAGGAGCCTTCGGTAGCTTCCCAATCATGTTCTAGATAGTGCCAGCGTCCTTTCAGGACAAACCCATGTACAGTATTGGGGTGACGGTGACGGGAAAGGACGCCGGCTTTCGTTACTTTGAGAAGGTTCATCCAGTAGCCTTGCGACACATTCAGGCAGAGTGGGCGGAAGAAGACGTTTTCCGCTTGCTTTACCCACAGGCGTTCATCCTCGGGAATGGCGTTGGGTACAACGATTTCGGGAAGCGCGTCCTGCGGCATGGGAAGCTGATAGGGAACGCGGTTGTTTTCGTCTTTGTCGGTTAATGGCATCTTGGGATGATGAAACGGTGGTTAGGGTAGGGGTTTTATGGTATCGTCTGACCTCCGGGCAGAGACATTGGTCGCTCGGTTCGCGCCGCCGAAGCTTTGCAAAGGCGTGAGATCGGCCGCTACCTTTTGAAGCAAATTCATCAATGCGAATCACGCGGGACTTCGGCTCCGCGGCAGCCTACGAGGAAATCGAAATCAGCTCCCGTATCCGCTTGCATGACGTGGTCGTAGTAAAGTTTTTGATACCCGCTTTCCATAGCAGGCGGGGTAGGTTTCCAGGCGGCCTTTCGTCGCTCCAACTCATCTTCCGGCACCTCGAGCTTCAACAGTCGATTTTCTACATCTAGTTCAATCTTGTCTCCATTTTGAACGAGAGCCAGCGGTCCACCCATGGCCGCTTCGGGAGTAGTATGCAATACGACAGTACCGTAGGCCGTGCCGCTCATGCGGGCATCGGAGATGCGGATCATGTCGGTAATGCCTTTCTTCAAAAGTTTGGGAGGTAGGCCCAGGTTGCCCACTTCCGACATGCCCGGATACCCCTTGGGGCCGCAATTTTTCAATACCATTACACAGGATTCGTCGATATCTAGATCGGGAGCGTCGATGCGGTTGTAGTAGTCCTCGATATCTTCGAAAACGACCGCTCGACCACGATGTTTCATCAGTTCTGGAGTAGCGGCGGAAGGCTTGATTACGGCGCCGCTTGGAGCCAGAGAACCCTTGAGAACGGCGATGCTGCCTTTTTCAGCGATCGGATTGTCCATCGGACGAATGACGTCCTCATTCCAGTTGGGGGCATCGCTATTGTTCTCCCAAATCGTTTTTCCGTTCACGGTCAGGGCCTCCTTGCGAAGTTGGCCAGCTTCCCCGAGTTGGCGAAGCACTGCTGGCAGCCCGCCCGCGTAATAGAATTCCTCCATCAAGTATTTACCGCTGGGGCGCAGGTTGACAATCGTCGGAATTTCCCGACCGAGTCGATCCCAGTCATCGAGATCTAGTTTGACCCCGATGCGGCCGGCCAGGGCGCAAAGGTGAATGACCGCATTGGTTGACCCTCCAATTGCCGCATTAGCGATGATGGCGTTCTCAAAGGCTTCTCGTGTAAGGATTTTGGACATACGCAGGTCCTCCTTAACCATATCCACGATGCGTCTTCCGGCTTCCTGAGCTAAACGATTGCGGCGGGAATCAGCGGCGGGAATAGCGGCATTTTCGGGCAATCCCATACCTAGAGCTTCAGTCATGGATGCCATTGTCGAGGCGGTCC
>CAZFUD010000239.1:0-6479 GCA_964521705.1 uncultured Opitutaceae bacterium
GGGGTTTTGGGGCGTCTGCAAGTACTTAAAACAGATTTTGCTCCTTGTTTTGGAAAATTTCAGGAGGAAACAGCGGAATCACGCCTGGGTTTGCGGTTCAGGGTAATCCTTAGCGGGAAAAGTCGAGTTTTTTGTACAATCTTGATAGGGGAATCGGGAATTTGAATACATTATCACCATCAGGTTAGCCCGGTTGTCAATTAGAGAGAATAGTCCAAATCCAAGGCCGTCAATCAAAAGATTACAATTGTAGTCTGTAACCGGTTAATCGGACTGCGGCACCTGGGAAACTGAGAAATGCTCTCGGTTAGGCGGACGATTTCCTGAGTTCGTCGATTCCGGTGAAGGCGGATGACTGCTCATCGGCATGGTAGGAGGAGCGAACCAACGGTCCGGACTCAACGAAATCGAATCCTATCTCGAGGCCGAACTGTTTCCAATGCTCGAATTCCTCAGGGGTCACCCAGCGATCTACGGGAAGGTGTTTGGAGGAGGGCTGCAGATATTGCCCGAGCGTTACGATGCGTACGGAGTGGGATCTCATGTCTTGCAGGGTTTGGGCGATTTCCGTTTCGGTTTCTCCTAGGCCCAACATGATCCCAGACTTGGCTACGAAGCCCCGCTTCGCGGCGTGCTCCAAAACGGAGAGCGAGCGTTGGTATCGCGCTTGGACGCGTACAGGTTTTTGCAGGCGCTCGACGGTTTCCACATTGTGATTAAAAATATCCGGTTCGGATTCGAGTACTGTGTCCAACTGATCCAGATTGCCTCTGAAATCGGGAGTAAGGACCTCGATGGCGGTTCCTGGATTGCGGTTGCGTATAGCTCGTACGGTAGCGGCCCAGACTGATGCGCCGCCATCTGCCAGTTCATCGCGAGTTACGGAAGTGATAACGCAGTGTTTGAGACCCATTTTGGCTACAGCCTCGGCTACACGGGCGGGCTCGCCCAGGTCCAGTTCTGTTGGCCTACCGGTCTGTATCGCGCAGAAATTGCATGATCTCGTACAGACATTGCCGAGAATCATGACGGTTGCCGTGCCGCGAGACCAGCATTCGCCCATATTGGGGCACTGAGCGCTTTGGCAGACCGTGTGCAACTGGTGATCGTCCACCATCTTGCGAACGGCTCCGTAGCCTTGGCCGCTGGGCAGTTTCGCTCTGAGCCAATTTGGCTTTCTTGAACTCATGCGGCAAAGGTTCCTAATTGGAGAGAAAAATCAATATCGAAAAGCCTATCTTAAGAATGGATGTAAGCTTGGAGCGGAAAGGCTTTGATTTTTTAACCAGCAGGGTCCTTAACACAGTTGAATTTCTATTATGAGTTCAAAGCTTTCAGAAATCTCCCACGATCAATTAGCCGTTCGGCGCCAAAAGCTGACGGATTTGAGGGATCAAGGAGTCGATCCATTCCGCTCCACGTTCAGCCCTGAGCATACGGCCGTTTCCGCGGTCGAAGCTTATATCGAGGATTCCGAAGAGCAGTCCCGGGTTAGCGTAGCGGGGCGTTTGAAGTTCATCCGCAAAATGGGGAAAGCCCAGTTTGTGAAAATGCAGGACCAAACGGGAGTGATACAAGCTTACGTTCGGATCGACGCCCTCGGAGAAGAGGCGTATGGCAATTTCAAAAAGCTGGACACTGGGGACATCATTGGGGTCGAGGGCTCGTTGTTCAAGACGAAGACAGGCGAGATCACTATTCGGGCCGAGCGCTATGAGATGATCTCGAAGGCCCTGCGACCGCTTCCGGAGAAGTTTCACGGCCTGACTGATCAAGAGCAGCGGATTCGCCAGCGCCATCTGGACCTAATCATGAATCCGGAATCTCGAGAACGTTTCTTTAGTAGAAGCCGCATCGTATCCGGGATCCGCCGTTTTCTAGAGGATCGTGACTTTCTAGAAGTCGAAACTCCTGTATTCCAGAATGTCGCGGGTGGGGCGGCAGCAAAGCCATTCGTCACTCATCACAACACCCTCGATCGCGATTTTTCCCTTCGCATCTCTCTAGAGCTCTATCTCAAGCGCTTGCTTGTAGGAGGCTTCGACCGGGTGTACGAGATCGGCAGGAATTTTCGCAACGAAGGGATCTCTCGTCGCCATAATCCCGAGTTCACCATGCTGGAACTCTACCAGGCCTATTCGGACTATCGTGGTATGATGGAGCTCATCCAAAACCTCATACGCTACTTGGTCCGAGACGTTCTCAAGAAGGAAGATGTCAAGATGCCGGACGGCGAGGTGATCGACTTTATGGGCGAGTGGAAGGAAGTCCGATATAAGGACTTGGTCTGCGAGAAGGTGAACGATTCGGATTGGTTCGAACTGCCGAAGTCGGAGAAGATCGAGAGAGCAAGAGGCTTGGGATTGGAAGTGGATGAAGGATTCGAGGATTACGAAGTCTCCGACGAGGTTTTCGGCAAACTGATCGAGCCCAATCTGATCCAGCCTACATTCGTGACCCACTTGCCCAAGGAGCTTTGTCCCCTGGCGAAAATCACTTTGGACGACCCAAGCACTATCGATGTCTTCGAGCTCTGTGTTGGCGGCATGGAGATCGCTCCGGCTTATTCGGAGCAAAACGATCCGGATATGCAGCGGGAAATGTTCGAGAAGCAGGCGGGCGAGGAAACTCAGAATATCGATGACGACTTTCTGGAAACCCTTGAATACGGGATGCCTTCTGCTGGGGGGTTGGGAATGGGGATCGATCGAATCGCCATTCTTTTGACCGAAGCGGAAAATATTCGCGATGTTATTCTCTATCCGCAACTACGCTCCTAGCTGGCGGCGCCTAAACTGATTGGATACACGGGATGCCTTGGTATATCTACATCGCTCTCAGACATCTGTTTCCGCAAGGAAAGCGGTTTCCGGTATTCACTTTCATGTCTATTACCGGCGTGGCTCTAGGCGTGGCGGTGTTGATAGTGGTCAATAGCGTATTTAGCGGTTTTGGGCATGAACTGCGTACCAAAATTGCGGACACTTATGGGGATTTGAGAGTCGTCAATGGATCCATCCTGTTTGATCCAGACAGTCTTGCGGAATCCTTGGAGGCTTCGGAGAAAATCGAACGAGCAGTTCCCTATGCTCATGGCGTCGTTATGCTCCTCTATCGGAATCAGCCCTTGTATCCAATAATTGAAGGGGTTGACGTTCGCTCGGAAGCTGAGCTTGCCAAGTATGAGAACTATCTGATTTCTGGTTCGATGGACGACTTGGACGACGACTCTATCCTCTTAAGTGTCGGCTTCGCCTCTCAGTTGAATCTGGCCCCTGGAGACGAGGTAGACGTTTACACGCCGCTGATGGGATTGCGCCTAAAGGACAGCGGTGGGGATGAAGTGGTTTTGCCTCGATTGCTGCGCGTTGCGGGCATCTACCAGACTGGTTGGCAGCGAGCCGATGAGAATACGGTTGTTTGCACCCTGAGGCTTATGCAGGATCTTTACGACCTTGGGGAGGGCGCTCATGGCCTAAGGGTGGAATTGAAAGATGGCGTCGATGCGGATAGGGCCGCCTTAGAGATAACTGAATCCCTCGGGCGACCCTTTTATGCCCGAAGCTGGATGGAGTCTCAGGCTGAGTTCCTCTCAGTGCTGCAATTCGAGAAGCGGATGATGTTCTTTCTGCTATTCATCATCGTAATCGTTGCCGCATTTTCGATCATGTCGTCACTGCTGATCTTCGTTATTCGCAAGACGCGGGAAATCGGGCTGTTCGCGGCCATGGGAGCGACGTCGCGTCAAGTAGCGGGCTGTTTTTGCGTACAGGGATTGATCGTCGGGGTTACAGGAACATTCGCGGGCTTTTGTCTGGGGTTCACTTTGCTCGGGTTCAGGACGCAGATAACCAAAGCGATTTCCTGGTCAATGGGGGTGAGCGACTCGATGAAGGAAATCTATGCCTTTTCCTATTTACCAGTCCACATCGTTCCGCTGGATTTGATAATAATATCTGTACTTTCAATACTTGTGGCTTTGCTTGCGGGGTTGGTGCCAGCTTACAGGGCCAGCAAGCTCGAGCCAGTAGAGGCTTTGAGAAGTGAGTGATTTCGTATTAGAGACTAAAGGGCTCGCTCGGAGCTTCATTAGCGGCAATAAGTTGATCGAGGTACTCCAGGGAATCGATTTCTCCATTGCTCCAGGGGAAAGCGCTAGCATACAGGGCGAGTCTGGATCGGGTAAATCGACTTTCTTGCATCTGCTGGCGGGTTTGGATAAGCCCGATAGCGGTACGGTCTTCTGGGAAGGCCGAGACTTGAAGACCCTCGACAATGTGGCCCTGGCCAAGAAGCGAGGTTCTTTGGTAGGGATGGTATTTCAAAGCTACTATCTTGTGCCGGAATTGAGAGCCTTGGAGAATGTTCTGCTTGCGGCCCGGATAACGGGTATCATGAACGAGGATACTGAGAGAGAGGCTGAGGAATTGTTAAATCGAGTTGGGTTGGCCGATCGGATGACGAGCCTTCCCTCGACTCTATCAGCGGGTGAGCGGCAGCGTGTGGCTATCGCCAGGGCTCTGATCTCCAAACCCAGAGCGTTGTTGGCGGATGAGCCGACTGGCAACTTGGATGAAGAGACGGGAGAATCTATCATAGATCTCCTGCTGGAACTTTGCGTCGAAAAAGGGGTGGCCCTCGTTCTGGTGACTCACAATCCGGCCTACGCGAGTCGTTTGGATCGAGCCTGGAGATTGAAACAAGGACGTCTGGAGGAGCAGTCGTAAGGCCCAAGAGTTTATCTGAAGATGAGTGATTCCAAATTGAAGTGCGGCGTTGCCGGAGTTGGCTATTTAGGGCAGCATCATGCTCGGCTCTATCGAGAGATCGAAGGAGTGGAGTTGGCGGGCATATTCGAAACGAATGAGGAGCGGGCGAGAGAAATAGGGGAAACCTATCAGTGCCCAGTTTTCTCCTCGCTCCCGGAGTTGGCTAAAGAGTGCGATGCCGTAAGCGTTGTCGTGCCTACGGACAAGCATTTCGAAGTGGCGATCCCCTTGCTGGAAGCGGGATGCCACTTGCTTATAGAAAAACCTATTTGCGCGAATGTGGAGGAAGCTTCTCGGATATTGGAGGCCGCTCGTGAAGCGAATGCCTTGGTTCAAGTGGGGCACGTCGAGCACTTCAATCCCGTCATGAGCTATCTAGAAGAAGCGGTCAACCGCCCGCAGTATATTACCGCGGAACGTTTGGCTCCTTACCAGCCTCGAGGAACTGAGGTGGGCGTTGTCCTGGACTTAATGATACATGATATCGGCGTGGTAATGCAATTGGTCAATTCCGACCCGATTGATGTTCGGAGCGTCGGGGTTGCCGCCTTGTCAAAGACGGAAGATATAGCCAACGCTAGAATCGAATTCGCGAACGGTTGCGTAGCCAACCTCAATGTAAGCCGAGTAAGTTCAAAAAAGGTTCGGGAAATCCGCGTTTTTCAGTCTACTGGCTATTTGTCCCTGGATTTCATGAATCAAACGGGTCATCATGTGGCGATTAGGGCCAGCGGATTGGATAAGAGGGAGGTTCCAATAGAGAAGGGGGAGCCTCTCAGACTGGAACTCGAGTCCTTTGCAGAGAGCGTAAAGAATCGCAAGGATCCCAAGGTGGATGGAGAGCTCGGCCGAACTGCCCTGGACTTGGCCATTCAGATAACGAATCAAATCCGGGAAAGGATGGCTTGAGTATTTCCGTTTGAGAGCCGCCTCGCCGATGTCCCGCCATAATCAGATGGAACTCGTTTCCTCATTGCCAGCCCCGCAAAAGCCTTCGGTAGACGTTTTGATCATTGCGGGAGAGCACAGTGGCGACGAGCAGGCCGCTAGAATGTTACGCTCGTTTCTGGATATTAATGTCGATGCCAATGTCGCCGCCTTGGGAGGCCCCGAATTAAAAAAGGCCGGGGCTGACATAATATTCGATATGATGCCCTATGCGGTAATTGGTTTCGCGGAAGCGCTGAAAAGGTATTCGGAATTCAAGGCGTTGCGAGACGCAATAGTGAATTGGATAATTGAATACAACCCTAAGATGGTTTGTTTTGTCGACTATCCAGGGTTGAACTTGCGAATAGCTGAAACGCTGCATGCCAAGAAGGTTGCCAGCAAATCCGGTGGATCGATTCGGCTCGCTTTTTACATAAGTCCGCAAGTTTGGGTTTGGAAAGCGGGACGTCGGTTCAAGATGGCTCGTTTTCTTGATGGACTAGGGGTGATTTTCCCTTTCGAGGTAGATTCGTTTAGCGACACCGATTTAGACACGAAATTCGTGGGCCATCCCTTTCTGGGAAAGGATTATGAATTGCCGATCGTTTATGATCCGGAAGGTGAGATTCTCTTATTGCCGGGAAGTCGAAAGGGGCCTATTTCTATGATCGCTCCGGTTATGTTTTCCGCTCTTGAGCTACTGTTGGAGCGCAAGGATGAATTGAGGGCCAAGTGTATCTATTCAAGCGATACTAACCGAGATCTGCTATCGGAATTGCT
>CAZFUD010000240.1:0-6451 GCA_964521705.1 uncultured Opitutaceae bacterium
AACCAATTGCTTAAAAGGCCAATAAATCAGTGTTTAACTACGTCTCAAATTGTTTTAAATTGCTAACCTTCAGCAGTTTAAAAAAACGATCCTGAAGAAGCTACAACCTCCAGAAACAAGTAAAAAAGGTAGGACTCGGCTGATTTTGAAGATTAGGGATACATTTGGAGGATACATTTTGGCGGCCCTCAGACCAATTGCTTCTAGAGCAACTGGTCCGTGAAAAGCTAAATACGAAGGACTAATCCCCCTTTACGTACCTGAAAGCCCAAGAGGTGGATTTCCAGGCCATGTTGATTACGAATACGCCGAGTAAGTAAATGGCGGCAGCAGTCATCGCAATCGCGATTATGCCCAATACAATCCCAAGACTAGTCCAAGCATACCTGGCAATTGGGATTTTTTTATAGGCTTCATACGGAATCGCTGATTGAGAATCCAACCCTGCGATGTAATCGAAATGTTTTTGCTGGATTGATTCCCGCCAAATAGAATCGGACAATCTGCCTGCAACGAAAGCGTAAAGCCGTTCGTCTTCTTCCATATTTTCGTTCGCCTCAATTTTATTCCAAATCTCGCGATTTATTGTCCGCTCCCATATCGGATCTTTTTGTTCCTCAGTCTTAACCCTTACATTCTCTCGGTCTCCGTCATGCTCCATCGCAAAGAGAGCAATCTTGTAATCCATATTGCTTCTCCAACTCGTTGCTTGCAGAGCTAAAAAACTAACGGCCAAAGCTTCCGCTGAAGGAGAGCTGTCATATGTGCCTTTTTCGCTAACAATTGCCTCTGCGTTCAATCTCAGTCTCTCATATTTATCAAACAACCTAGTCTCCGATAAAAGCTTTTCACGCTCTTTGTCCAATTCTGCGATTTCCGCAGCGATGGACTTATCGAATCCGTCTCTGAACTCACGATAAGCTGCTGCACTGTCTTCTAAGTCGCTAAATAAAGACTCAACTTTTTCGGATACCTTAATCTCCAGGACTGCCCGATTTTCAGAGATCCAATCTTCCCTAGCGGCCTTTAAAAAAGCACTTCGTGCCTGACTGTGTTGTTTATCGGCCTGTTTCCACCTATCCTCCAGAAGAAGTGTATAAGGCAGGGCCCCTATTTCTAAAGGTTCCCACTCAGTGACTACTAGAAATACGATAAGGATCGGCACGAACAGAATGTTGTAGAGCCGCCTGACCTGTCCTTTTTTGATTTTCATTTCCCCTAATCACCCATCAGCTTGGGGATGGCCTCGACCATCTCGCTGGCCATTTTCTGCGCTTCGGCGAGTTGATCGGAGGTCATTTCTTTGGCGAGGGTGTCTCTTAGTTTACGACCTTCTTCATCTCCATTGGCCGCAGCAATATTGAACCACACGTGGGCTCTGATGTAGTCCTGAATGAGGCCTTTGTCGCCGTCTATGTACAACACGCCGATGTATCGCTGAGCATCGGCATCGCCTTGCTCCGCAGCTTTCCTAAACCACTTGATCGCTTCTTTGTGATCTTGAGGGACGCCTTCGCCGTTGTAGTACATCAAGGCGAGGTTGTACTGAGCATCAACGCTACCTATATCGGCCAACCTCTTAGTCTCTTTAAACGTTTGGGCCCAACCCGAGAACGAAACCGAGCACACGACAAAAGCCGCGAGGCAACGTACTAATGGAGAGGCACTGGCAAACATGACGCTGATCGTACTTCAACCTCGCGCAATCTGGCAAGGGCGAACGGTATGAAGGCTTTTTGAGAAATACCCTATCCCAGCCTGCGCCTAGCAAAGGCTAGAGCCGCAACACCCACTCCAAGAAGGGCTGCTATTATCCACAGCCCCTCCACTCGCCGATGATCGCTTTGGAATTGGACTACTCGCCCGCCCTTAGCTTTCTCAGGAGACGAACCCCAGCGGCTCCCGCCCCAATTAGCGCGAGGCCAACGATGCCAGGCCCGCTGTCTGGAACTCCAGCAACTTCTCCATCCCCAGCTGTGGCGGCTGCGCCCACAGTAGAGTTGTAGCCGTAGCTGTTAAGCGTGAATGCCGATGAACTGACGATTGTGGCTTTGAACCAGCCGTATGTATAATTGGCGCCGCCGAGCGAAAGCCTGAACCCGAATAAGCCTGATGAGCCACTAGACAACGATGAAGTATATCCAGATTTTCCCCATGAAACGCTTGCCCCTATCTGAGATCCATTTTTGAACATCCATAGGGAGCTGGACGATCTGGCTACTTCCCCTCCTTTTTTTCCCCCATAAGCATAGAAGCTGTACGAGGACTGGGAAAGGTAAAGTTCTGCCCCAATCCTTAACGCGCCGAGGTCTAACGTGTAGTCCCCTGTATTCTGCGCATTGGCATCCGTTACGACCACTTTTATCATGGCGGCATCGACTTCGATGCTGCTCACAGCAGCCACTCCCGCCGCCGCGGCTGAGTACCTCGCCATTCTGGAAGCGCGGGAATTCGACGCTTTGACCTCGCTTGTTTCAATCTCTACGTTTTCGGATAATTTCATAAGGGCAGTAGTTCTATCTTATTTATCAAATTTTCCAACTACCATCAACCTGATCGCGCTATCAGGGTTCCTTGCAAAAAAGAAAGGGGCGATCGCCTAGACGACCGCCCCCTGTCTATGAATCACTAACAACCCTATAAGGAAAGCTATTAGGAAGTCACTGCATCAACCACTCTACAGAAAGACTCTGGATGGCGTATGCCGACATCGACAAACGAGAATCCTACGATTCTGATTACGCCTTCCTTGTCCTTTGAGTAAGGGTTGACGAGCAGCTCAATGCCAGGTCCCCAGGATCCGACGATGAGATCTGAAAAGTTTCCGAAGATAATCGCGGACAGGCTGGATCCAGTTCCCTTCGTAAGGTTACTTGGGATCTGGTTAGAGGCCATTGCCGCGTATCCGTTAAGCTGATTACCCTCCCAAACAAAACGTCCGGTGTTGCTGGAAATCTCGGTCGACTTCAACTTGCCGCGAAGGGCTGTGTTGGTGACGTATCCAAGATTTCCCACGTCCGCGTTGTCGTTTGATACCAGCGTCTCCATATCCACGATGTCAGCATAGCTCATGGCCGCGCCATTGGTCCCCAGAGCCTTCACAGTGACGTTAGAGTCCTGTAGAATGCCTGTGGGCTGATTGCTACTTCCAGTGCCGTTTAGAGCCGCTAAGTCGATCCCTTGCTGCAATGCAGCGAAGATGTCGTCCCTAACGAATTGCTCGATGCTGAAGGAGTTCTGCGCCAACAGCTGGCGGGAGTATTCCGTGAAGGTCCCTGCCTTGTGTGGCTCCATTGAAATTTGGTCGAAGGTCGGGGTCGACTCGTCTACTGCGGTCGTCTCGCCTTTCCATGAAAGCGCCGCCTTGCCTGTCTGGCGCGGTATCTCTACATCGCCCTGAAGGTTGTCCAGGATCGTCGCTCCCATTTGCCCGACTACTAATCGCTCACGAAGGATCCCGATGAGTCCAAGCTTCTCAGTGGCAACCGTGTTGGAGTTGTCCGTTAAAGCTGCCTTTCTCTTCGGCAAAAGAGCGTTGATCGGCACCATCAGGCCGTGGCCAGTTGGCCGTCTGCCCATGTTGGATTGCAGCTCCTTATTGATCTCTCCCTCTACGCCATCAAGCGACTGATGACTGGCCAGCTTATTGATCGCGCGAGTTAGCGAATAGCCCTCGAGATCACGATCAGTAACATTCCAGCCGCCCCTATTGCTCCTCTCGCCAAAACCCAAAGTCTTTGGCCGAAAGGATTTCTCGAAACTGTTCTCTAGGACCTCGCTAAGAGCCCTGAATTCGCCTTCGAGGTTATTGTATTCGCCTAACTCCGCGGTCGTTAGCTTACGATTACGCCTTTTCGCTTGGTCGACGAGTTCGTTCATTCTTTTGAAGCAGCGGTCCTTTTTGTCCTCGATCGCTACCCAGTCTGTATCTGTTTGCATATTTCCCTGTTCCCTTAATTTCCACAACTACCCGATGGGCATGATCGTGGGATGATTCTTAATGATCTCCGATGACTCCTTGATTTTGGAGACCTCGGCGGGATCAACTATTCCTAAAATTTTCATCATACTAGCCAACGAGTTGCCTATCATTAGCATCGCCTCGTAGCCATACCCGTTCTCGTGGGCCTTTTCCAAAATAGCCGCACACGGCTCAACGAACGCCCTGGCCCCTTTGCTTTCAAGCTCCGACTCGAGGTATCGCCTCTCCACCTGCCAATGACGGTAGTGAATCTTTTCGTAAGGCTTCCTATTGTACAATGGTCTGCTACCGAACAATGAATCGGTGCTAACGCCAAACGAGACCCAGCAGCGCGTGGCAACCCCCTTGGAGAGCTTCATATGGCCTTTCTCGATCATTCTGACCGAATGCGGGCTGAGCCCTATTATCTCAGCGAATTTGGCCCTGGTAAGCCCTAGCGTGTCGCGTAAAAGACGCAGGCAGTTGTTGTGGTGTGACATGCCCAGAATTATAGACTAACTCTGGTTCAGGTCAACGTGATGTATCAGCTTTCTGACGACAGTTCCGACACGTTGGACAGGCCCTTCTTCCAATCGTCAAAATCAGACCTTTTTATCCTGATAAGCCTTGATGAGTACTTCGTGCAAGGAAGTCCGCGATCAATCCACCTGTAAACGGTTCTAGTGCTTACGTTTGCCTCTAGGGCTACTTCGCCCGCAGTCATCTGTTGTGTTCTATCCATAATATTTCTCAAGGGGCGCCCCCAAATTTTGGGCCGTGTTTTGTGTGCTATCCAACGCAACGGTGTAGCAGAGAGACTGACACAAATGCAGGGGCCCCAATCGTTTCATTGTTTTGACGGTCATTGCTGTTTGGTCTGTATTTTCAGTCTCAAGGTTGGTACGAGGGATTAGTATCACGTCTCACCGCCTATATTTACATATAGGCGGGTGATACTGTGACACCACATCCTTCCCTCGGGCCTTTACCGCATGTCTTTGTAAAATCAAAGATCAGTACCAATAGTCTTTCTCCTCATGCTGTAGTATATTGAGCTCAACCATACGCTTAATGTTTCTCTTAACGGTCGCTACTGAGCCCCAGCTCTTAGCTGTCCCGGCGTTTACAACTTCACCGTAAGAGTATGTTTTCCCCACATCCAGCGCTTCATTTCTGTTTTCTTTTAACACCCTCTTCTCTTGCTCAAGTTTGCTGACTTTCTTTTCCTCCTTTTCGGTCAGCTTGGTCACAAGACACTTGTGACTGTCGCTCCACCCGCACCTTATCGCGTCGTCTCCAATGATCGGAGCGTCTCGGTATTGGCGGGTAGAAATAGTGTGCGTTTCACCGTCTTTTTTCACCTGAAGGATAGTTGCCGCTTTTCGGTCTAAAACACTTCCCAAGTGTCCTCTGCCCTTGCCTCCTATTCCTGGGTTTTGGTGGATTACTAAAACTAAAACCAGTTTATGCATTTCGACCAATGCCATCAAATTTTTGACCAGGGCCTCAGACTCTTTCAAATCGTTTGTATCGGGGATAAAGTCCGCAATGCCATCTACGACCACAGCAAAAACTTCCGGCTTCCTGGCAGCTTTGGTTAGGATTTTCATCAAAGCAGGTCCGTCTTTTCCCGTGCCATTGTGAAATCTCATTTTTTCGTTAATTGCATCAACCTCTGACCTAAACTTAAGCTGTTTTATCAGCTTGTATTGATGCGTATATGACTGCTCGGTGTCTATATGCTCTATTACTCCCTCTGTCTTGTGGCACTTAAAACTGAGGACATCTTGTTTGGTTGCAGGATTTACGTAACTTGCTCCAAGCGCCATTAGGATAGACGATTTTCCCGACTTCGACTGCCCTTCCACTACGAGCAGGGTTCCCTCGCGGGCTATCAACGTTCCTCCAAGGCTAAAAACCTTCGGAGCATCTTCTGGGATATTATTCAGATCAACGAGGGTGTCATCATAATCGTCGTCAATCGCCCTTCTCTCCTTTGCCTTTTCCAGATCGCTAACGCATTTTAGTATCAGTTCTGGATGGTCACCTTTAACAGCCTTTATTACTGCGTCCTTACAACGTTTTTCAACCCGTTTAGCATGTTGTACGACAACCGCGCTCATTCGGTCTTTTTCGGATAAAGTACCAATATCTCTACTGAATACATCTATGACCCCCACGCCAAATTTTTCGGTTAAATGCTGAACTCTCCATGCCTCGTCGTGTTCTGGGAACATGCTTTGAAAATCCTGACCTGCAATGTATTCAAATAAATCTTTGGCGAAAGGATCCCCTATGGGATTCTCACATCTAGCCTCTTCATACACCCTACAAGCGCAGGTTGGATCGTTGATGCAGATAGCTAGCAAATCGAGCTCGTTATCTCGTTCTAAAGTAGAGAGCATCTAAGATAGATAAATTTATCTAAGGTAAAAAACGGTAATGAACCTAAGGTTACATTATCGCCTCACGATTCACTCGCTGCCGATT
>CAZFUD010000241.1:0-6412 GCA_964521705.1 uncultured Opitutaceae bacterium
GAAAAAGGGGATCTCTTTCGATGGACCTGGCGGAACGGTAACTTCGCAAGAAAACCACCACCTAACCAAGAACGTATACATTGGCGAAACGCTTGAAAACGGCCAATTCGAGATCTTGGAGTCCTTTGACAACGTTTACGGTGAGCCCTTCTTGAAGGGAACTTTCAAGTAGACGATAGCATTTCGAGAAAGGGCCCGGCGATACCCCTTGTCGCCGGGGCCGATTCTTTGGTGGTCGATCGCTCCTGGCATGAAAAGAATATTTATCGCGTTCCTCGTTCTACTTTGGGCCTCCCCAAGCTTCGCGGAAACCGGTTCGGCCCGCGAGATCCTTGAACGTCTCGCTTTCGCAGACAGGGGAGAGTACGATTCATTGCTCGAGGAACTCTCCGATACAGGCGATCCTTTTATCAAAGAATACTTAGAGGTCTGGCGAGTTGGAGAGGTTTACGAATTCCAAGAGGCGGATGGTAAAACGAGCATAGTAATCAGCGTATCCGGAGAATTTAAACGGCTCGCCGATAATGGACGGGTAAATATCGAGAACCCTGAAGACGAGCGGCTCAAAAAGAATCGCCCGTCAAGAACGCTTCGCCGTGGATTAAAGCAAATAACGGATACCATCGATCTTTCATCGCCGGATCCTCAAACGCGAATCGATGCCGCCTTGAAATTAGGCTTAAGCCAGAATCTCGAGTATCTGCAATTTTTACGAACCCGGCTTTCAAAAGAAGAAAACGATCGCGTCGCGACGGCAATCGACGAGTCGATTCAAATAAGTCTGCTGGCCAACGCTAAAGACGATGGGGAAAGGCTTAACGCGGTAAATAGACTGGGAGAACTCGAGTCCCTGCCGTCCAGAGACGAAATTGTCCGAATCGGGAAGGAGGCTGAGGAATCTGGAAATGCCGCCTTGGCTTCGGCTTCGGGCGAGGCAGTAAAGAAAATCGACTATCGGCAGAAGGTTGTGGAGCGCTGGGGAAATCTAGTTAGAGGTCTCAGCTTGGGATCCGTTTTGCTGATCGTGGCATTCGGGCTGGCGATAACATTCGGGTTGATGGGGATCATCAACATGGCTCACGGAGAGTTTATCGCGATAGGGGCCTACACATGCTACCAAGTGAACATCGCGTTCGAAAAGTCCTTTGGGGTTCAATCGGAGGCCTACCAATGGTTCTACTGGGTATCCTTGCCCTTGGCGTTCTTGGTGGCCGCGGCGATTGGCTTTATACTGGAAAAAGGGCTTTTTCAATTTCTATACAAACGCCCCCTTGAATCGCTTTTGGCCACCTGGGGTCTTTCGATGATATTTCAGCAGTGTTTCCGGCTAATTTTTGGAGCCGCCAATGTGCAAGTGAATACCCCGGATGCCCTTATTGGAAACCTGGAGTTCGGGGGAGTCGCCCTCAGCTATACTAGGCTGTTTATCGTCGCGTTCGCTGGCTTTGTCATCCTGATGACCTGGCTACTGCTTTCTAAAACGAACCTGGGACTATACATTCGCGCGGTAATGCAAAATCGCCAGATGGCGGCTAGCTTGGGCATTCCGGTAAAATGGGTAAACTCTCTTACCTTCGCTTACGGTTGCGGCCTTGCCGCGTTGGCGGGAGCGGCGCTCTCCCAAATCGGCAATGTGGGCCCGTCTATGGGTCAGGCTTATATCGTCGATAGTTTTATGGTGGTCGTTGTCGGTGGAGTTGGGAATCTCCTAGGCGCGGGGATATCGGCGCTGGGCATCGGCACCATAGATCAGTTCATGCAGCCCCTTCTCGGTCCAGTCATGGGGAAGATCGTGGTTTTCTTCGCCATCATCCTATTCCTCCAGCGTAAACCGGGAGGATTGTTTCCCGCGAAATCGAGAAGCATGGACTAAGTAGATGCGAGCTATGGGCATTTTCAAAAACAAATGGGAGTTCGGCGGATACCTGTTCGCGACAATAGTATTGATTATACTGATACCATGCTTGAATGCGTTCGTCCCGGCCGGAAACCTTTTCCATGTCTCCGCATTCGATCTGTCCCTTTGGGGCAAGTACGTGACCTATGCCGTACTGGCGATGAGCCTAAATCTTCTTTGGGGATACACAGGACTTCTATGTTTATGCCAAAGCCTGTTTTTCGCTTTGGGCGCCTATGCGTTCGGCATGCATCTCATGCTGCATGTAGGGGTGGATACGGTTTACAATACGGCTCTACCCGATTTCATGGATTTCCAGGGCTATACAGAATTGCCATTCTACTGGGCCCCTTTTGCTAGCGCCCCATTCGCTTTGTTTGCCGTTTGCCTAGTTCCTGGATTCGTGGCATTCCTGTTTGGCTATTTGGCTTTCAGTTCTCGAATTAAAGGCGTTTATTTCTCGATACTTACCCAGGCCCTGACCTACGCTCTGATGTTGTTGTTCTTCAAGAACAATCTGGAGTTGTTTGGACAGTCCTATATCCTGTTCGGCGGCAACAATGGACTTACCGATTTCAAGCAGATGTTGGGGATGGATGTTAACGCGGTGTCCACCCAGCGATGGTTGTTTGTTGCCAGCTCCATACTAATGCTGTCCGTGTACCTGTTGTTCGCTTGGCTGATAACAACGAAATTCGGCAAAGTTCAGCAGGCGATTAGAGATAGCGAGAGTCGGATACGGTTTTCGGGGTATTCGACAACGTCCTACAAGTTACTGATTTTCGTTGGTTCGGCTATGATAGCGGGTATAGCGGGCGCTCTCTATGTCCCTCAGGTTGGAGGTATCAATGCCAATGAAATGACGCCTGCAAAATCGCTCGATGTCGTAGTTTGGGTGGCCTTTGGAGGCAGAGGGACCAAGTTCGGCCCGATCTTGGGGGCGGTTGTAGTTAGCATGCTTAAAAGCTACACCACGAGAGCGTATCCCGACAGTTGGCTCATTATTCTAGGACTGCTATTCGTGCTTGTCGTGCTCTTCATGCCGAATGGGTTGGTTGGATTGCCGCAACAACTGAAACCATTGTGGAATCGATTTCGCCCGCGATCTTCGGTCGGCGGAAAGCCCTGTTTCTGAATCTTCGTTGCCGCAATGATCCGTGTTCCAACAGAGAAACACACGCCGCTAGTGCTTTCGGTCGAGGGAGTCACGAAGTCCTTCGACGGGTTCAAAGCGATCGACGACCTGAATTTCTATCTTTCCGACGGCGAGCTGCGTACCGTAATTGGGCCCAACGGAGCGGGCAAGAGTACTTTCATGGATTTGATTACAGCTCGAACCAAGCCAGATAAGGGGAGCATTCTATTTCATGAGGGAAACGGAGAAGATGTAGATCTAACCAAAGTGCGCGAGCACGACGTGAGCCAATTGGGTATCGGTAGGAAATTCCAGAACCCGACGATCTATAGCTCCCATACGGTGTACGATAATATCAAGCTATCCTTAAGCGGCAAGCGAACGGTCCTCAGCTCGCTTTTCTACACAGAGTCTCGGGAAGATGTTGAAAAGATACATCATGTTTTGGATACGGTCCGCTTAACGCCTTTCAAAGAGAATCTCGCCGGCTCGCTCTCCCATGGCCAAAAGCAATGGCTGGAGATCGGTATGCTCCTAGCCCAGGATCCCAGAATTATGCTGGTTGACGAGCCAGCCGCTGGGATGAGCGACGAAGAAACGGATCGAACAGGGGAACTGCTGCTCAGCCTGGAGGGCAAGCACAGCCTGATCGTAATAGAGCACGATATGGAATTCGTCCGGCAGATCGCCAGACGAGTAACCGTACTGCATCAAGGGCACGTGCTAAAAGAAGGCAGTTTCGACTTCGTCAAAAGCGACGAAGAAGTAATCGAAGTCTATTTGGGCCGCCAATCGAGAGGGCGTTAGTATGGATACCAGCGCGACAACCCAAGGAGAGGAGAAGAGTGGCGAGCCCATGGCGATGGCGAAATCACTTTTAGAGATAGAAAGTCTCTCGGCAGGCTATGATGAGTCGATTATTCTCAATCAAATCGATTTACAGATTCCGCAAAATCAAGTAGTTGCTTTGTTGGGACGCAATGGAGTGGGCAAAACCACTTTGCTCAACGCGATAATGGGATTGGTCTCCGTAAAGAGTGGATCCATAAATTTTGATGGCCATTGTCTGGACGATCTAGCCACGGATCAGCGGGCTCGATTGGGGATTGGATATGTGCCTCAAGGACGCGACATCTTTCCGGGATTGACTGTATGGGAGAATCTCAATGTCAGCATTCGCGTCTCTGGATCGAAAGGCGAAGAATCGAGCAAGCTATTGGAAGAAGTTTACCTGCTCTTCCCGGTACTCAAAGAGATGCTGAATAGAAAAGGGGGCGTGCTTAGCGGAGGTCAGCAACAGCAATTAGCGATTGCTCGAGCCTTGTTGCTTCAGCCGAAACTGCTCATATTGGACGAGCCAACGGAAGGTATCCAACCCTCCATTATCGATCAAATCGAAGACGCGATTTACGCCATAAAGGCCAAAGGCAACATGAGCGTGATTCTGGTAGAGCAGTACATCGATTTCGCCAAGAACGCTGGAGATTTGTTCTATATTCTCGAGCGGGGTTCTGTGGTAGAGAAAGGCCCGATAGCGGATCTAGACGATGATTTGGTTGACCGTTACTTAATGGTCTAACGTTGAGGCGTATCGCCGCTTTCGAAGGCGGGCTATCAGGTCACCGTCACCACGAGCAGAGAACGACCAAGCGAATTGGTTGACGAGCAGAGAACGCCTTCAAGTTCAGGCTCGTTCTCACCTGCGTTTCCGGGACCATAGCAAGTATAGCATGAATGAGAAAAGCCCCCTTCTTTCGAAGGGGGCCTGCTAATTCGACTACTGTTCTCTAACTAACTAGATATGATTCAGAAAGTGAAGATGGTCTCGAAGGCAAAGGAGGTGACATTTCCTTCAGTACCGTAATCCGTTTGGCTTACTTCGAAGAGAGCCCCGAGATTGTCTGTGATGCTCCAGCCTGGGCTGATCGTGAATTTTGTGGCGGTTTCGCCGCCGGCAAAGTCTTGCTCATCTTCACTAACACGAGCGGTGATTCCGAAGTTATCGGTGATGCCCATATTCGCCATGACAAGCCACTGGCTGCCTTCATTGCCGATTCCAAAATCGTAATTATTCCACTCTATAGCGTAGGTCATGTTTCCGATTTCGTAGGAAGCCCAGAAGTTGAGAATCTCCATGTCGGGACCAAATTCCTTGGCTTCTGTACCGAATCCGAGGAAAAGAGTTAGACCGTCGACTGGGAAGATAGCGACTTTAGCTTCAGCTCCATATGAGCTGTCACCGATTGACCCGTCAGGACCATACAATGAATCCAAAAGTGAAACGCCGAAGTTAACGAAGTCATCGGCGTAATTGACCCGCACACCGTTGTGGTGACCTGGAATGGTGCCAACCAGATCGTAAGCGAACGAGTACTGGTAGAGGCCAGTAGGCTCGAAGGTTTCCCAGCCCAGATAGCTCAAGTATTTACCGGCGTCTAAAGTGAGACCGTCGCCGAAATCGTAGGTGAGGAAAGCTTGCTCGAGATCAAATTCCTCGTCCGCGTTGTCACCTAGATAGTTGACATCGATCTGGCCGCTGACCTGGTCGAAGTTCAGTAGGAAATTAATTTCCGCCTGATCCAGATTGAAGGAGGACGAATCGGTTCCCGTGGTTTCATCGTCCGTGTCGGTGGCCGACATGTCCAGGAATCCAGATAGACTCAGGTTCTCGTTGATCTCAATTTGACCATACGAGAACGGAGAAGCGAGCAGAACTCCTGCTAGCGTTAGTTTAAGTAGTTTATTCATTACGTTAGATTTCGTTAGATTTGAATTTATTGAGCATTTGGAAAAACCGTAGGCGTTTTCCCATTTTTCACACCGCAACTAGCAGCTTGTATGCCAACCAATGTATATTTGCCAGGGATCGCCCAAAACGCCTTCATTTCAACACCGACGCTCAAAACTGAACACAAACTCGCCCGGAGATTCTCGTTGATTTCGATTTGCGCCTGCAGTGCAGGAGCGGCCAGAAGAAGGCCAGCAAGGGTTAAGTTGAGTAGTTTGTTCATTGTAGTACTTTATGAGTTGGTGACGTTTGATTGAGCCACGTGGAAACGAATGGCTCTGCGCAGAGCTAATTGCTTTTGAATCACGCACGAATCCACCCACAGCAGATGTCGCCGGCAGAAGAAGGGTTTTTCACTGTTTCGAAATTTCGTATTAGCGCCCCGACTCAAACGTAAGCAGGAGAGGAGCCTACGGAGAGTGTAAAAGTCTAAAAAGATAGAGATTTAGCAAGAAGAAAGCTGGCAAAAGGGGGAAATTCGGAGGAAAATTAGGCTGAAATTTGGCTAATTTCGACTAATCGCTAGGTTCGGTGAGGGCGTTATCGTGCGAGTTGGAAGCCGGGATCGAGGCTAATCCCTAGGGTCAAACCT
>CAZFUD010000242.1:0-6381 GCA_964521705.1 uncultured Opitutaceae bacterium
TTTTTTGTGGGCGCGCGGGCCAGAGGCATTAAATATGCCAACACCCCCGCCCATCCCCCCCGCTCCTACGAATGGAAGTCTCATTAGGGGCTGAAATACTTGAACCGTTAATCCATACGTGGGTTCGATCGAAATTTTGGAGATTCGAGCCATTCGTGGGCAGTTGATTTTCGAAAAGATAGAGCGGTATCTCGACTTGGGCCTTTGAAGGCTATGGGTCTAGGGAAGGAGTCATTGTGGAACGAGGTTTCTCCGTCGCAAAGGAAATCCATCAACAAGTACCTATCGAAAATCAACATCGACAATGCCGATAGAATGCCTAATTAGAGAAATGCTGTATCCGATTCTATCGGAAGTCCTACAAATTCAAAGGCTTAGTGATGATATCGAACGACCGTGCGCTTGAGGAGTCTAAGGACGTCCAAATATTAGGCGATTCCCGCTTTATTCTTACCCGTTCAGACGAGGTTGAGGATCGACCCTGGATGTCGGAGAGCCCTGTGTGTCCTTTGCTTAAACAGCATCACATTGCCCACGTGGGAATATTCTGGGCCCGCTATCCGTTTGAGATTGTTCGATCGGACCAGTCTGGCTCGTACATGATGGCTTGTTTTGGGGGAGAAGGAAGCGTGTTGGTCGATGGGGTTTGGAAGTCATTGGGGGCCGGGGAAGCCTGTCTTTTGCCGCCTTTTGTTCAGAATGCCTTTCGCTGCCGTGAAGACGCTCCTTGGGAATTCTGTTGGGTGCGCTACCTGGAGTCGCGCGAGCAAAAACCGATCGTTTCCCAGAACTCGCCAGTGCTGCAGGCTTATGACTACGCTCCCATGAAGGCCGCCATAGAAGGCTTGTATGGGGAGGCCTCCGGGTCCGGTGCGCCGGGAACTTTAGGCCATTGGGTGGAGTTGATCCACCAATACGCCTTACGATTTGCCCAGCCAAAGGATTACGATGATCGCTTATGGAAGCTTTGGAATCAGGTGGAGTCTCAACTGGATAGAAGATGGAATCTGAACGAGATGGCTGGGATCGCCCATGTGAGTGAGGAGCATTTACGTCGCCTGTGTCGACGTCGCTATGGAAGGAGCCCCATGCAGCACCTAACTTTCCTCCGCATTCAGCGAGCCAAATACCTCTTGAGCTCCACGGACGATAAAATTGATTCCATCGCCCGAGCGGTTGGCTATGAAAATCCCTTTACTTTTTCTACGCTCTTCAAGCGCTGGGTGGGCTGGAGTCCATCGCGGTATCGGTAATGGCGAGAGGTGGGAAAGGCAGTCGCTAGGTCGATTCTTTAAAAGGTGAGCGAGTCCAATCTCGCACTTGCGTATGCCCATCAACTTAAGTCGTATCCAGTTTAGGAAGCTCGCTTGCGAGCGAAGCAACGAGGGCCGATTCAATTGAAATGATCGCTCGCAAGCGAGCTTCCTGCACCAGTTAGTTGCCCCCCGACCTCACGCTTGCGCATTGCTACCGTGGCGCAAGCCGGGCGCGTTCATTTCTTCGTTTTATTGCCCCATAGCTAAATATCTGATTCAAACACTAAGAAATTCTATCATGCGTTACACCCCCGTTATATTCACGGCTTTCTGTTTAACTTTCGCAGCCCCATCGCTACTCTCTCAAAAGCTCCCCAATGGGCTGAAGGGCCCGATCGAGGAGCCAATCGAAAAAGGCGATATCGTCGTTGCTGTGGTTGACCAGTTTCGACTGCCGAAAACTACGGACGCGATTGTGGAAGGGGCGACCACCCATGCCTATGCTCGCATTCAGTACCTCAATCCCGTGGGCGATGGTTCGGGTCGATTGGCTATCAACGATCTGCGAGGTCCTTTGTACATCACCGATGAGAATGGCGAATCCCCGCAGCTCTATATGGATCACCGCGACTATCCACTTTCCTTCGATGCATCCATGATGCCGAACGAAACTGGATTTGCCGGCTTCGCATTTCACCCGGACTTTTCGAGGAAGGGAAAACCTGGATACGGAAAATTCTACACGGCGTTCAGCGCGGTATCTGGATCAGGCAAGGCCGACTATCACAAGGATGACAATGGTAGCCACGAAAGCGTGTTGGTCGAGTGGACGCCCAAGGATCCCTCGGAAGTCCCCTTCAAGGGAACGCATAGGGAGCTATTTCGTGTCGGTCAGTTCGCGGCGAATCACAGCGTGGGTGCCCTGGTTTTCAATCCCGCGGCTAGACCCGGCGACTCGGAATATGGGCTCCTTTATTTCTCCCTCGGTGATGGCGGGGCAGGCTTCGACCCAATGGATTACGGTCAATCATTAGCGAGCCCTCATAGCGCCATCTTGCGAATCGATCCGTTAGACACGTCGGGTGGAAAAGCGTATGGGATTCCCGATGACAATCCTTTCGTTTCTCGTTCGGGAGCCGCTCCAGAGATATGGGCTTACGGATTGCGTCACCCCCAGCACTTCTCTTTCGATCGGTCTGGAAGGATGTACATTACTGAAGTCGGACAAAATGAGGTCGAGGAAGTGAATATAGGAATCAAAGGCACCAACTATGGTTGGAGGATTCGCGAAGGTACCTACGCATCCGGATACGACATAGATGGTGTCGAAGTGGGTCCTGTATACGATTGGCCTCACAAAGGACCGGAAGCATTCGTGGAGCCGGTCGCCCAATACGACCACGACGAAGGCCGGGCCGTTGGTAGCGGGTTCGTATACGAAGGCTCTAAGATAGATGCATTAAAAGGTAAGTATCTGTTCGCCGACATCGTACGAGGCCGTATTTTCGTTATCGATACCGATGGTTTAGAACCGGGCAAGCTAGCCCAGATATCCGAGCTCCGCCTTTCATTCAATGGCGAAGAGAGGGAATTGCTCGACGTAGCGGGCTATCCGAACACTTACCATCCTGGAATGCGAGCCGACCTTCGGTTCGGAATCGATGAAGAAGGGGAAATCTATCTGTTGACCAAAGGCGACGGTTGGGTGCGGAAGCTAGCGCCTGTAGAGAAATAACTCTGGACAGGGGCCAAATGATCGCGTTTCTCGCTAATCTGTAATGCGAGGTAAATTTAGGATTGATCGTAGGGCATTCTTGCGGGGCTTGGGTGGCACCATGGTGGCCTTGCCGCGTCTTGAAATAATGGCGGCCAGCCAGCCGCAGGTTCCGGTGCGGATGGTGTGCGTGGGTACGAGTTTTGGCTTCGTGCCCCATTTATTTTTCCCAGGTCAGACAGGGTCCGATTACGTGGTTCCCAAGCTTCTTGAGCCACTTGCCCGGCATCGACAGAATTTCACGATATTCTCTCAACTCGATCATGGCGCCGAAGCGGTTGGTGGCCACAGTGGGGTTCATGCTTATCTATCCGGCATCCGATCGAAGAACGCTAAGGGCTTCCAAGAGGGGAATATCACGTTGGATCAGAAGGCCGCGGAATTCGTGGGGGCGGCGACTCGGTACTCATCCATGCAGTTTAGCTCTGGGAGCTCAGCGGGCAATCAACTATCCTGGACGAATTCTGGTGTAGCGATCCCGCCGATACAGGATTTGCGCATATTGTACTCCCTGCTTTTCCAGAACCAGGAGCTCGGTGAGGTAGATATTCTCAAACGAGCTTATCGGGAAGAGAAGAGCATCCTGGATCTCGTGAAAATCGATGCTGACCGATTGATGAAGCGGGTAGGAAAAAAGGATCAGGAAAAGCTGGATCAGTATTTCACCTCTTTGAGAGAGTTGGAAAAGCGGCTGATCCAGTCCGAAGCCTGGCTAGATCACTCGAAACCGAAAGTCGGATACAAATTGCCGAGAGGGGTTGACGAGATGGACTTTGTCGATCGCGTTCCGATCTACTATGATCTCATTACGCTCGCTTTGCAGACGGACTCTACGCGTGTGATCACCTTTGAAATCTCCGACATAGGAGGGAATTCAGGCGGATTTCCGATCACTAAAGGCTACCACCAATTGACCCACCACGGCAAGGTGGAAAGCTATATTGATGAGCTTTCGGTTATTGAGAGGTACCATACGAATCAGTTCGCTCGGTTTCTCGACCAACTAGCGGCAGTGGAAGAGCCCGGAGGGAAGACGCTATTGGATAGTACGATGGCTCTGCTGGGAAGCGGTATGGGCAACGCGAGTTCGCATAGTAATAAAGATCTGCCGCTGCTACTCGCCGGGGGTGGTTTCAAGCATGGCCAGCACGTTCGTTACGAAAAGGATAAGAGTCGAGGGATCCATACGCCTGCCAGTAATCTCTTTGTCTCCATGTTGCAACGATTCGGGGCTGAGGTGGATCGATTCAATTTATCTACCGGTAGCTTGACCGGGCTCGACATCGCTTAGGCGTGACCATGCGATTCGCAGTTTATCTGAGCGTTTGCCTTTGCTCTTTCCGTTTTGGCATGGCCGAGCCTCAGGCTTTGGGACCAGAGGTGGTCGACTTTATCCAGAGGTACTGTATCGATTGCCATAATGACGACAAAGAGAAAGGGGACCGGTCCTTTGAGTCTCTGCTAAATAAATTAACGAATCCAGAAGAGAGTTACCTCTTCGAGGAAATCGTGGATTTGCTGAACCTGGGGGATATGCCGCCAGATGAAGAAGACGTCTTGCAGCCATCATCTGCAGAGCGTAGCGAAATTATAGATACGATAACTACGTATTTGCTGGCTTTAGAGGAAAGCCGATCTCCAGCGGAAACCGTTCTTCGGCGACTTACTCGATACGAATACAAGAATACCATGAGAGATTTGCTTGGCGTTGTTCCCGAGGTCATGGACGCGACCAAGCAATTCCCTGCGGATCAGGAAACCCATGGCTTCACGAACGTTGGAGCAGGGCAGGCCCTTTCTCAGCACCAGCTTTCATTGTATTTGCGAGCCGCCCGGACTTATCTGGATTCGGCTTTGGTTTTCGGGCAAGAGGAGCCGCAGACTCGTTCTTGGAGATTCGGGCCGGAGGATTTCACCAAAGACACGCGCGGCAATGCGACGATCAAGTATCGGGTTTTGGACGAGACGGGCAAATTCTTTGATATCGGGCATGGTGAACCTGCCGACCGAAGACCGAATGCTCCTTTGAAGTTCGCTAATGAAGGAGTGCCGGCGAGCGGGTATTACAAAATATCGATAGTCGCCGAGGCGGTGGGCCGTCACAATCCCTACGATCCAGAAGTACTGGAATTGGATCTAGCATCGCCGTTGAAACTAGGGGTTTGGCACGTGCCAGAGAAACGCTTTCTCCAAAAATCGAGCACGGAAGGCCGACACTTGGTAGAAGTATTCGATCTGCTTGATAACGAATCCACCACCTTCGAGGCCACGACTTGGATGCCGGAAGGATCGATCCCCTTTGTTAATTATATCAATGGTCCGGGCGCTGCTAAAGGAATCCTGAATCGAGTGATCAAAGCCTATCACCCTTACGCCAAGATTCCGGGCAATGCCGACATCGATCGTATGAAGGAGCAGGGTATTCCGCTTCCTGAAAAGCAAATCAATCCTGAAACCAGAGTTTACATATCGCAGTTCTACGTTGGCCCCCGTGTTCGCGTGTACGAACTGAAACTTGAAGGCCCTTTTTTCGAGAAATGGCCGCCCGCCGGACACAGAAGTATCTTTGGAGATATCACGGATGCTAGAAAAGTGGATATTCCGGCTGCGTTGACGGGATTTGCGAGCAAGGCTTTCAGGCGGCCGACGACCAGAACGGAGATCGAACATCATATCAGTTACGTCCAAGATCGTATCGAGGCCGGTACGAGCCACGAGGAAGCTATCAAGGCCGGGATGGCAGCGATTCTCGTATCGCCTAGGTTCCTGTTCTTGGACGAGGGGGATTTGGAATCCAATCCGAAGTTGGATGGGTTTGAGCTGGCCACCAGACTTTCCTACGCTCTTTGGGCATCCATGCCTGACGATGAACTATTCGATTTGGCCGCATCTGGCCAATTGCTCAACCAGAAGACATTGCTGGCTCAAGTCGAACGCCTGCTGAGCGACCCACGGGCAAGCGAGTTTTCAAGGCGATTTCCCGAAGCCTGGTTGCGGCTGGATAAGATTGGCACCATGCCGCCTAGCGGCTCGCAGTATCCATCCTACTATGCCAAACGACTTGAGCCGGCGATGAAGAAGGAGACGTCCCTTCTGTTCAGCTACATTCTCGATAACAATCTGCCAGTAACTGAGTTCATTGATGGTTATTCGACCTTTGTGAACGACGCATTGGCTCAGCACTACGGGCTCGAAGGCGAATTTGGAGAGCGTTTTCAACGAGTGGAAATGCCTGAATCTACGAGGAGGAGTGGCCTCCTTGGGCATGCCAGCGTATTGACCGCCACAGCGAATGGGGTAGAAACCTCGCCAGTAGTAAGGGGAGTCTGGATACTCGAAAATATCTTGGGT
>CAZFUD010000243.1:0-6377 GCA_964521705.1 uncultured Opitutaceae bacterium
ATTCATGCTTCCGGTTGTCATATCCATAGCTCGAAAAACTGGGGTTGCCCCTTCTCGTCTCTTAATGCCGCTGGCATTCGGCTCCCTTCTTGGCGGATTAACCACCTTGATTGGGACACCTCCAAACCTGCTCATTAGCAATGGACTCAAAGAGGCTGGATATGAGCCCTTCGGGCTCTTTGACTTCAGTCCCATTGGCGGAACCGTCATGATAGCGGGAGTCCTCTTTCTCGCCTTCGGGGCTCGCTTCTTGCTTCCCGAACGCGATCCAGGGGCTAATGAATCCGAAACCATCGACCGCCAATCCCTTCAAAGCCAATACCAGTTGATGGAGCGGTCCTTCTACCTGAGATTGAATGAGTATTCGCCTCTATCCGGCAGGACACTAGCGGACGCCAATCTTAGCCAAGCTCTCGGATTTCAAGTCATCGCCCTCCAACGAAACGGCAGCACGCTCTTCTCCCCTGGACCGGATACGATGCTGGAAGATGGAGATCGTCTCTTTACCCAGGGCAATTCGGATCGCCTCAACGAGCTCATCGGCTGGCGAGATCTCAAACCCGTCGAATCGCAAGGCAATCAGCTCACGCCAGAACCCGGTTTATCCTTGATTGAAGCACAGGTATCGGACTCCGCCGATTTTGCAGGAAAGACTATAGCGGAACTCAATTTTCGCCAGCGATTCGGCTTGAACGTCCTTGTCATCTATCAGGCTGGCGAAACCCGCCACCAAAATCTGGCTAGACAGCTATTGAATACAGGTGATCGCCTTCTGCTCCAGGGCTCCAAAGACGTTGTTGACGCTATCAAGACCAATCCATTTTTCGAAGATTGCAGTAGTCCCTCACAGTCGATTATCGACCGCTACCAGTCAGCTCAGCGAAAGCTTTTCGAAGTGGAAATTCCTGATGGTTCATGGCTCGAAGGCAAGGCATTGACGGACAGTAGACTAGGTCAGACTTTCGATATTCAAGTCATAGCTATCGAGCGTAAAGGCGAGGAGATTCTACTGCCCGATCCGCACATGCCGCTTCAAGTTGGTGATCGCCTCAGGCTTCATAGCCGTCCCGATAATCTGGATACGATTCGAGGGCTTCAACAGCTAAGCATCGAAACGATGGATGAAGCTGACAGGGCTATCCTAGAGGCCGAGGACATCGAACTTATTGAGGCCACGCTCGCGCCCAATAGCCCTATCGCAGGGAAAACGGCTGCCGACTTGGATCTCCGTAATCGCTACGGCTTGCAACTGCTCGGGATCTTACGAGCAGGGAAAGCTATCCGCTACGGTCTTGGCGATAAAACGATTGAGTATGGCGACGCGCTCTTGCTTATGGGGCCGAGAGAAAAAGCGGAATTGCTCCAAAAAGACAAGGACTTCCTACTATTAAGCCAGCTTCCGAAATTGGTGAAGCTGCCGCGAAACAAGCCCATACTCGCTTCAGCAATAATGGCGATGGTCATTATCCCTGTATTCATCGGCTGGATGCCCATCGCTCTTACCGCTATCGCTGGAGCCACGCTAATGGTGCTGACCAAATGCTTGCGAATGGAAGAAGCGTATCGCTCTATTGAGTGGAAAGCCGTCTTTCTGATCGCCGGAATGCTTCCTCTGGGAACGGCGATGCAGGAAACCGGGGCGGCCATCTATCTCACTCAAGGCCTGCTATCGATGGTTGGCAACCAAGGACCTTGGGTTGTCGTGGCCAGCCTCTACATCATCACCTCTCTGGCGACCACCATCATACCAACGGCAGCCCTCGTCGTCTTGATGTCGCCCATAGCAATACAATCGGCAGAGTCTCTAGGCATCTCGCCTTACAGCGCCATGATGGCTATCGCAATGGCCGCTTCGGCAAGCTTCACCAGCCCTATCTCCCACCCCGCCAATATACTTGTCATGGGTCCCGGAGGGTATCGATTCAACGACTACTTGAAAGTGGGTATTCCCTTGGCCTTCGTCGTATTTCTGACAGCAATGTCCGTCCTGCCCTTCCTGTGGCCTTTCGAATAGACGAGGTAGTCTCGTAACCTTGAAAGACCGCTTGTCTAGCCGTAGCCTTGGCGAAGGCTGAAGACGGTCCTCCCTACCTTTCGATTCAATCATACACCGCGATATAGTTCGAACCACCAAAATCGCGGCGTAAAGCCGCTCTTAAAGTAAACTAATCTACGCGACCCCCTTACTGTCCCCTCAAATCCGGAATCGGTTCGCTCCTTAAATAAGGTTCGCGGTGGGCTTTGAGCTCGTCGCCTTGGGATTTAGCCCATTCGGCAAGTTCTCTTTGCATCCTCTTCATAACATCCCCGTATTCAGGATTCCATGCCAAATTTTTGTACTCCATTGGATCCTCTTCCAAATCGAAAAGCTCGAATTCTTCGCGCGTGTAGTAATCGCGGATGATCGCCGCCGCCTTGGGATCGACTTTGGCAGCCTCGTCCCATTCGTCCCAAAACGCTCCCGCTCCATCCTTGCGTAGCCGATCTGAATGATTGGTAAAATAGGCATCGGCTCGCAAGTTTTGGATGTATTTGTATTTTCCTATACGAACGCTGCGTATAGGAAATATATTCATGATCTTGTCGCCGGTATGCGTCGTGAACATGCGATCTCGGTGGTCTCGAGATTCACCGCTTAGGATGGGTAGAAATGATCGGCCGTCGATACCTCCGGGAACAGATCCACCCGCGGCATCGATCAAAGTGGGCACGATATCCACCCAACTGACCATTGCATCCGTACGAACTCCTTTCTCCACCTGGCCGGGCCAGGATATGATCATAGGGATACGTACACCCGTTTCATACAAATTCCATTTACCGCGGGGCCACTGCCCGCCGTGATCGCTCGTGAATAGGAACATAAAGTCATCGCCGAATAGCTCTGTAGCAATATCGTGGATGCGGCCCATTTCCTCGTCCATTCCTGTGATGTCGGTCAAATACCTGGCCCAATGGCTTCTCGTTTCGGGCGTATCAACCAGATAATCGGGAAGATGGATTTCATCCGTATCGTAAGTAGATTCTTCCGACCAGGCTACATGAGGCCGCCGATCGCCAACCAATAGGCAAACAGGCTCTTCCAATCGATTGGACTCTACCCATTCGCGGACGGCTACCGACATGTTGCGGGGAGATCGCGAATGGAAGTCCAATCCGTCGAACTCGCGCGTCCCGTGCGCCACCTTGCCGAAGGAGGCAACGGTGTAACCCATTTCATCAAGTATTGGGAACAGGAATTTCGTTCCGGGATATACCTCCGTATGATTGGCATGGGCCCCATGGCGGGCCGGCATTAGACCGGTGAGCAGGGAGAAGCGATTCGGGCAGCAGGATGGCGAAGCCACGTAGGCCTGGTCAAAGGTCATGCCGTTGGCAGCCAATTTTTCCATGGTTGGCGTTCGAGCATCGGGAGAGCCGTAAATCGAACTATCCGCCCGACCCATGTCGTCAGACAGGAATACCACCAAATTCGGTGGCTCTTTTCCAAACAGCGCGGAGCTAGCCGCTATCAAAATACACGCAATGGGTAATCGGATGTTCATAGAAAAATAGATGATTCACCACTAATACGAACCTGGCTACCTAATTTCCCTTACTGACAACGATTGTAGCGTCCAACTGCCGGTATGCTCTGACGGGTAGCGCGCTCGGCTATCAAGACGCAATGTCTGGCCCGCCTTCAATACGCCCAAGTCGCTAAGAACGCCGCTTTGATCTTTGTCATCGATGTCCGCGTTCACGCAGTAGATCGATAGTGGAGCGCCATCCCCGATAGTGTAGTGGCCGCCGGAATTTTCGCTGCTCGACAGTAGACTTGCATGCTCGACAATGACATTCTTGTTGAAGCGAATGAGTATAGCCTCGTTTCCGTCAACTGTATTGGCATCATCATCACTAACGCCAAGCCCATCGGGATTCGATGTGAACGTCGCATTCGAAAGCGGTCGGCCGTTTTTCTCGGCGCTGATCATCGCCCGCAAAGAAGATTCTTTCGCCGCCACTCTCACATTTCGCGACTTGGCTCCATCTAGTTCGACATTCGACCGAAAATCGAACTCGATTCGCGGCCCCAGTTTCATTTCCGCCAATCGATGGCCTCCAGCATTGCGATGATGAACCGCTAGGTCAGTCATGTATTCAATCAATGGCTTCAATTCAGAACAATCGATTAGGTTAGTCTTTTCCATCTGATCGGTCTTGAGATCGTAAAGCATATATGGATTAGCTTTCCCTTGACGCAACAATGCAGGATCGAAGAACAGCTTCCACTGACCCTGGATACGTTTACCATCCACTTCCGGGGAGTCGATTCGCAGTACGAACACGGCGGGATCGTCTCCAGCCTCCTTGTGATCGTGATGCAATATTATCGATCGCGTCTCGACCGACGCATCACGCATGGCCGCCAGAACACTGTAACTGTCTTCCCCGCCTTTCTGGCCCGACCTATAATCGGGCATGGGCTGACCAACAATCTCCGCAAAGGTCGCGAATACATCCTGTAAACCAATCAGAGCTTTATTTTTTTGGCCGGCCGTATTCGCGGATCCATCACCAACGCCTCCCGCCTTCCAAGCCGCAATGAATGGGACACGGTGTCCACCTTCGAACGATGAAGCCTTGTTGCTCCGAAAAGGGCCCGTCGCGATATCGCTATTCTTTTCCGCCCCATTGTCGCTCGTGAAAATGACCAACGTATTATCGATCAACTTCTTGCCCGGATTGCGCGGATCATCATTAGCCTCCAACCAATCGATTATGCGTCCCAGAGCGACATCATTTTGATAGATGTAGTCATTTCGAGCATCAGTGGGATTCCCATCTTTGGTGCGAGACGCGCCCACGATGGGAACACCGCCTATAGATGCATCAGCGGTATGAGGCGTGTGGTTGGAATTCGCCGGATAATACAGAAAAAACGGGCTTTGTTGGCTTCCAGGGCTGCCCACATGATTGGTCATGAAGCCAATGGCGTTGTCGGAATGGCGACTACCCAGTTCTTCGAGCACGTAGGCATTGGGGCCAGAAGTGACCATTCCTTTTTTCGTGCCCGTTGACCCAACTACGAACCGTCCATCGATGTGCCCTGGCCCCCGAAGTTGAGTGAGTTTTCTATCCTTGATGACCGGTCCAGATGATAAATGCGACCGGCTCGTGAAGCGGGCGAAATCGAAGCCGTGATCTATTGGCGAAGCATGTAGAGGTTTGGATAGGTCGGCATCTTCCCAACCTGCCGCTGGCGATCCATCCGTTCGAGAGAAACGCAACCCGACATGCCACTTTCCGAACAATGCCGTGTGGTAGCCATGATCTTTCAACAAGGAAGCGATGGTCGGTCGATCCGCTTCGATCATCGGATCTCCTTGCGATCCGAAAAGCACCCAGTGTTTCAACCGGTTTCGCCAGGGGTAGCGACCCGTCAGAAGTCCATAACGTGTGGGTGAACAGCGGGAAGATGGTGTATGAGCATCCGTAAAACGGATACCCATTCGGGCTAAACGCTCCATCTGGGGAGTGTGCAATTGATCCTTATCCGCGTTGCCCGTAAAAACCTGATACGCGCTGGTATCGCCCATTCCCATGTCATCAGCCATCATGAGAATGATGTTCGGTCGACTGAGATTCTGGGCAGCGATGGATACTGCTCCTGCGAAAAAGGCGAAAATTGAGATATTTATGCGAGTGGGTAGTTTCATTTGGCTTTAGATTGGACTAAGAATTTCGAGAAATTTCGTTTTCGATCGTCAAATGCGGTTTGAGCTTATCCCAATCGAATTCCACTCCGGTCCCAGGCTGGTCTGGAGCTACCGCCAAACCCTCTTTCAGCATGAGCGGCCGGACCGTGTATCGATCGATCGGGAAACTGTGGCGCTCCATCCAACCGCCATAAGGCTGCGATGAAACCAGGCTAACATGCAATTCGTGCATGCCATGCGAGCAAACTGGGATACCGTATTTTTCAGCCTGGCAGGCGACTCTCAACCATCCCGTAATGCCAAGGCAGTTAGATGCATCCGGCTGAATGTAAGATAGCTTCGATTGCCGAAAGGCGTAGCCGAATTCGTGTATCGTATGCAGGTTTTCTCCCATCGCTAAAGGGACACCAGTGGCATCAGCTATCTCCGCATAGCCAACGTAGTCGTCGGGCAACGTAGGCTCTTCGAACCAAAGAATGTCGCATTCCTTAAATCGATTGGCCGCTTCGATGGCCTTTTCCACCCCCATCGAATAGTTGGCGTCCACCATGAAAGTTCGTTCGTCGCCGATCAACTCGCGAATCGCCCGAACCCGCTCCACATCCTCTTCCAGCGACTCTCGCCCCACCTTGATCTTCACTGCGTTGAATCCCTCTTCCAAGTAGCCCTCCACGCTTT
>CAZFUD010000244.1:0-6341 GCA_964521705.1 uncultured Opitutaceae bacterium
ATCATCGCAAATATGCTCCACCACGGCCAAATCGTGGGCTATGAATAGATAAGTTATCCCAAACTCTTTCTGCAAATCCTGGAGAAGATTGACGATCTGGGCCTGGACGCTGACATCCAAGGCGCTGACGCATTCATCGCATATGATGAATTCAGGCTTGGAACTCAAAGCTCGAGCCACGCAAATCCTCTGGCGCTGTCCTCCGCTAAATTGGTGTGGATAGCGATTCATCGAATCCGCCGGAAGCCCGACTTTCACCAGCAACTCGGCTACTCGGTCTTCGCGATCCTGCTTGCTCATTTCCGGAGCGTGAACCTTGAGCGGCTCCGCTACAATCGACGCGATCGAGTGGCGGGGATTCATGGAAGCGTAGGGATCCTGAAAAATAGTCTGTATGCGCTTCCGGTAAGGCATAAACGCCTTCTCATCCAACTGCGTTAGATCGTTCCCGTCGTACTTGACCGATCCAGCCCCAATCGGAGCCAAGCGTAGGATAGCCTTGCCGATAGTGCTTTTACCACTACCGCTCTCCCCGACTAAGCCCATGGTCGTTCCTCTACGTACCTTGAAAGCGACGCTCTTTACCGCCCGAATAAACTCCTTCCGTTTGATAAACGCGCCGCGCCTAGCCTCGTAGGTCACACTCAGGTTTTCAACCTCAAGCAAACCCCCATCAACTGCATTCGCGTCACTCATCTCATTCACAATTCCGCGTAATCTACCACAGGCAAACGCTCGCGCTTCAATCCCATTTTGGGGATACATTTGATCAATGCTTGCGTGTAAGGATGTTGTGGATGCGCCAATACTTTTTCCGCAGGACCTGCCTCGACAATCTCGCCGCGAAACATAACCGCAATATCGTCAGCAAACCCATCGACTATACCAAAGTTGTGGGTAATCAGGATAATCGACATTTCCAGCCGTTGCCGTAAATCCCTAAGCAAATTGATAATCTGGGCCTCGATCGTCACATCAAGCGCTGTTGTAGGTTCATCCGCTACCAGAATGCTTGGCTGGCAAGCTAAGGCGATAGCAATCATCACTCGCTGTTTCATCCCGCCACTCATCTGATGCGGATAGTCCTTGGCCCGATTCTCCGGGTCTCGAATGCCTACTTGATCAAGTAATCGAATCACTTCCCTGCCAATGTCTGGGACATCATCGCGATGGTATTCAAGGGCCTCCGCTATTTGGCTACCGATGGTGTAGTAGGGATTCAATGACGTCGATGGTTCCTGGAAAATATACGCGATGCGCTTTCCCCGCACCGACCGCATCTCCCTCTCTTGTAAATCCAATAGGCTTTTGCCATCCAGCCGAGCCACTCCCGAAACCTGGCACATCGGTTTCGGCGGTAGCAACTTGGTCAATGCCATAGACGTCACGCTCTTGCCGCTGCCGCTTTCACCGACTATGGCCAATGTCTTGCCCTTCTCTAGGCTGAATGAGATGCCTCGCACTGCCTCATTAACTCCATCTCGCGAATGGAAGGATACTTTTAGATTACGAACGTCTATCAACATGTAGGCTCGAATCACTTTGAGAAGATTTACTATCCAGCCAAGCGCAAAAGAATCACGGATCCGAGCCCGAGATCTAGGATCATTCATCTTCGAGGATTGCAGGGCCAAATTAACTTGCGACCGCCCTGCGATTTCCCTTCATTTGCAAGCCCAATCCTGGAGCTGCCCCGTCAGTCAATAGTTCAAGAAACACCGCTTTGGAAACTCTCTAACCCTTAATATCATGCAAATTGGATTTATCGGCCTCGGCGCCATGGGTGGGCCATTGGCGAGAAACCTCATTAGAGCCAATCGAAACACGATCGTCTACGACTTGAGCTCCGAAGCTATTCGCAGGACTCTGGAAGCAGGCTCCTCAGGAATCGCCGCGAACGGCTTAGAAGATCTTGCCGAAGCCGATATCGTATTCACGAGTTTGCCGCTTCCCCGCCATTTGGAAGAGGTCATGCTTGGAGATTCGGGTTTGCTGGCATCGATGAAATCCGGAGCAACCTATATCGACGTCAGCACGATCGATCCCGAAACCGCTCGCAGACTGTCCGAAGCCGCTACTGAAAGAGGCATTGAGTTTTTGGCTTGCCCGCTTGGAAAATCGCCAGCCCACGCAGAAAAAGCGGAAGAGCCGATATTTGCGGGCGGCGATGAAGCCGTATTCGAAAAATCTAGATCGATCCTGGAAACCGTCGGCTCGCCCGTCTACTATCTGGGGGCTGTCGAATCAGCTTGCGCGTTCAAGCTAATCAGCAACCTGGTCGGGATGACCAACCTCGCCGTGTTGGCTGAGGGTATGCGAATCGGTGAAAAGGCAGGCATCGACAACAACACTTTGCTTAAGCTCCTAGACGATACAGGCGCTAAGAGTTTTCAGATGGACCTTCGGGGGCCCTGGATAGCCGAGGGCGATTTTGAAAGCCGGTTCGGCGTTGATCTAACGGTGAAAGACCTAGGTCTAGGTTGCGAGATGGCTCATGCTTGGGGGAACGACGCTAAGACCATGCAGGTCGCGCTAAACTACTACAAGAAAGCCAGCGCAGAGGGGCTTGGAGCCGAGGATTGTAACGCGGTTTACAAAGTAATTAGCTGAACGCTGCTCGAGCTGGTTGGAACCCTGTCCCTGCAACACATTCTCTCGATGAGCCCCTCTGAAGGAAAGCGCCCCCGTTTGAAAACGGATCTCGCGGCACTGATCGTCTTCTGGACTTCTTCAGCGCTTTTCGCTATCAACATCCTGATTGGGAAGGCATCGATGCTCTGGGGCTGGGAAACGTTTAGATTTGGAAATACAGGCGAATTCCTCCTTCTGCTGACCGCATCGAATTCCGTAGTCGTGGCTTCACTACATCGTGAGGCGTCAGCGAACGACATTCAGATTATCGATCAAACCAAAAAAAGAAAATCATGACCGAGACTAGCTCTAAGGGAAACGCTCCCGAATTCGGCCGAAGACGATTTTTGCAATTGAGCGCCAGGCACGGCTTTACCGTAGCCGCTTTGGCGATGGCGACCGGATCAACCGGATGCGGTAAAGCCACTGTGGCCCAGATAAGCAGCGAAGAGCAGGAACGCAAAAAGGCGGCCCAGTTCACTATGAATTTGGCGAGCGCCTACATTCTGGGGGCATCCCGGTCCTACCCCATCATGCAACTGGACATGAAGGAGAATATCCAGAATTGCACAGAAGGGAAAGTCTATGTCAAACTCGCCCCTGGCGGACAGCTTGGCACGGGAAGCGCCTTGGTTCAAAAAGTGCAGACTGGCACCATCCAGGCCGCTCAACATTCCATAGCAAATTTCGCTCCCTACGCCCCAGCCGCTGACATTATAAACCTCCCCTACCTTTGCGGAGACAATCAGAAGTTCGTCAATCTGGTCACCTCCGAGGTCTGGAAACGCGAGATCAATCCCAGGGTGGAAAGCCGCGGGTTCAAGCCCTTATGGTACGTCACTTTGGATCCACGTACAGTCGCATTACGCAGAGGCGTGCCCGGACCCGTCGAGACGCCTGACCAATTGAACGGAATAAAATTCCGCGTTGGCGGCTCCAATATTCTTCTCCAATTCTATCGGATGCTGGGAGCCAATCCGACGCCGGTCGCCTGGGGAGAGACCGCTTCCGCCATGAAGCAAGGAGTCGCCGATGCCTTGGATCCCTGCGTCCAAGCGCTCCTGGTTTTCGGTTTCAAGGAAATCCTCTCAAGCGTCACTTTCATCGATGCCGTCCCGGACGCCCAAGTCTACTCTTGTAATATGGAATGGTTCAATAGCCTACCTCTGGGCGTCCGCGAAGGAATCGAATTCGCCAGCGAAATTACCATGCGCCAGAACCATGCGAAAGTACCCGCCGCCCGAGCCTATTCAATGGCGGAAATGAAGAAGGCGGGCGTATCGTTTTATGAACCTGACGCGAATCAGAAAGCCGATTGGATCGACAAGTCGGGCGTTCATCTACCCGCTTGGGACAACATGAAAAAAGAACTAACTGGATCCCTCAGTCTTTTCGAAGAACTACAGGAAGCAGCCGACGCTCCCTCTGGCTACTTTGTGCACGATGTCTAGTCTGCGCAAACGCGAGCGCCGTCTCACATCGATCAGCCGCCCTACAGTATGACCTTTAAAAAGGCTTTGCAGAAATTCGATCAGGAAGGGGAGCGCTGGCTGACGTTGCCTCTATACGTCATGGTCGTTCTGACGGTATTCTCAGAAGTTTTTCGACGCTTTTTCCTCTCCTATTCCTCCATTTGGGCGGAAGAGATCGCTCGCTATGCCTTCATCTACATCGCTTGGATCGGAGCCTCCGCCGCCATACGCGAGCGGGCTCATATACGTATCGACTTTCTCCTGCCACTGCTTTCTCGGCGATGGCGAGCCATAGCTTACCTATTCGGCGACCTAGCCACTTTGGTCCTAGCCCTGTTCGCCCTCTATTGGTCTATGGAGCCGGTGATTAATTCGATAGAATTCGGATCTGTCACCCACGGTCTGCGTATCAGCCAAGCCTGGTTTCTTTTCGCGGTTCCGCTCGGTTTCGTTATGATCACCTGGCGCCTTCTTCAATCGATGAAGCGCGACATTTCAGACCTGAGGGCCGGAAGACCCGTCTTCGGGGGAACGAAGCTATTCGACTAAGAAACGGCCGATGTACTCGCATCTCTTGCAGACTACTGAAATAGCCCTGGGCTGGGATTTCTATCTTCCCTTAATCGGAATGGTTGTATTCATATTTCTGGGAGTTCGGATTTGGGTTGTTCTAGGCCTGGGTTCGTTAGCCATGCTCCTGACAACGGATGTTCTACCTCCTTCGTTGCTAGGAGAAGCCCTTTTTGATGGCGTCGATTCATTCGCCCTGATAGCTGTTCCGCTCTTTATTCTGACTGGCGACATCATGGTCCGAACGGGCCTTTCCAACAAGCTCTTGGACGTAGCCGAAGCGACCATGGGTTGGCAGCGGGCAGGCCTAGGCACCTCCACCATTCTGGGCTGCGGATTTTTCGCCTGTATTTCGGGATCGGACGCTGCTGATGCGGCGGCCATTGGGCGCATCACCATAGGACGACTCGTTGAAAAAGGATATCCAAAGCCGTACGCCTGCGCCCTCGTCGCTGCGGGCTCATGCACGGGCATACTCATTCCACCTTCGATATCCTACATCATCATCGGGCTGGTGCTGGGAATTTCCGCTTCAACCCTTTTTCTTGCTGCCGCCATTCCCGGCGTCCTCATTCTAATTTCAGTCATGGCGACCAATTTAATTGTAAATCGGATACAAGGCTATGAAAACTCGAAAACTGGATTCAGCGGTCGTCGCTGGCTGAAGGCCGTTTATGAAGGACGCTTCGCGCTGGCGATCCCTTTTGTCATTCTCGGCGGAATCTACACCGGGATATTCACCCCAACGGAATCCGCTGCGGTCGCCGTGGTGGTAACGTTTGTCATCGGATTCGCTCAGAAAACCGTAACGTTGCGAAGCCTTCCAAAAATGCTGGAAACCTCTACCAAAGTTAACGGCGTAATCGTACCAATCATCGCCATGTCGCTTCCCCTGGCCCAGACTCTGGCATCACTGGAGGTCCCTCAGTACTTCGTTTATACGATGACGTCACTAACGGAAAACCGATATCTCATCATGCTGGTCATGCTCCTGATTCTCGTGATTGCCGGATGCGTTATGGAAACGACCCCCAACATCGTCATCCTCGCCCCGCTGCTGCTGCCTTTGGCTCGGGAGATCGGCATGGATGACATCCACTTCTGTATATTCATGATCACTTCATTGGGGATCGGTTTCATCACCCCTCCCCTGGGATTGAATCTATTCGTGGTGTCCGGAGTCTCGGGCGAGTCGGTGCTGCCAATCGCCCGCAGAGCGGTCGGTTTCGCGATCGCCATGCTAGCGGTAGCAGTTCTCCTAATGCTAATTCCCGCTCTCTCGCTCTGGCTGATCGGATAAACCCAGGCCCAGGCTGGGCACTAGGATCTCGCCAGCAATCCCGTCTTCAAGTAATGCGACTTTCGTTCCCATGTAATGGGAATCTGACTACCTTTCTGCAAGGCTTCGGTATCGAATTCGATCCCCAGTCCGGGCCCCGGAGGCGGAGCCATCAAGCCCGTTTCACCGAGTTTGAAAATCTCTTTGTTCTTCACATAGAACAACCAAGGATTCTCTCCCAACTGCTGAGCAGCATCCTTATTGTAATGAATGCCATCCGCGCACTCCAACAAGAATGCACTACGGCTGGCCACCATGCATTGATAGATGCCCATGAAAGCGATGGCCGAGAGCGGGCAATGCGGCGCGATTCCCAGACCAGCAGCATC
>CAZFUD010000245.1:0-6334 GCA_964521705.1 uncultured Opitutaceae bacterium
GCACTACGGCTGGCCACCATGCATTGATAGATGCCCAAGAAAGCGATGGCCGAGAGCGGGCAATGCGGCGCGATACCCAGACCAGCAGCATCGGCGATGGAGGCGATGCGTCGCAGATTCGTCAATCCGCCCACATGAACCATGTCGGGTTGAAAAATATCCACACCGTTATTCGCCGACAAGCGAAAGAAATCGCTGGATCCATACATGCGCTCACCCGTAGCGATGGGAATACCCCCTGCCATTTGACGGATGGCCGGGAGTTCATGTTCATAAGCCGGCTCAACAGGCTCTTCGATAAAGAGCGGGTTGTAGGGCCGCAGAGCGTCGATAAGCTTCCTAGCGGTCGGCGGCTTCAGTCGACCATGTCCATCGAAGGCCGCTGATACATGGGAAGGCAACGCTTGCGACAATGCTTTGGCGACTTCTCGGGCTTGGTCTATGCCTCCATATAGATCCACCGGCCCCATTGCAGGACAAGCGTTTAGCTTAATCGCTCGAACCCCACTATCCTCGATCACATTGAGAGCCTGTTCCACCGCAGAGTCGGGCTCTGGCGTGTCACCCCCAACCCAACGATAATACGGCAAGCCTTTGGGATGCAGCGCTCCGCCGAAAAGCTGGTAAAGCGGCGTGTTTAGCCGTCGACCCAAAATGTCCCACAGGGCCATCTCGATGCCGGCCGCCACACTTCGTTGAACGGGACTGTTGCTATAGAAGTCGTGACTGAGAAATTCTTGGACGCACGCTATCCGGTTCGCGTCTTTTCTTACGAAGAAAGAGGCCATGTCGCGAGCGAGCGTCAAAACGGTCTCATCATGGCCTTCCAAGGTGATGTCTCCATAGCTTTCCCCATACTCCGTGATCACGCGAACCAGAGCGAATCTGGGAGGCAGGGTAAACGCCTCGATCGCCTTAATAGTATTAGGCTCTAGTTGGTCGCTCGCAGGTTGGTTTCCCATCGGTTCTCGTGAAATCCTAAAGTCGGTCTAGCTAGGCTCGTCGGCGGAATCGGCATCATGTCATCGTCTCTGCCACAACGTTCAGCGGTCATGAAAGCGATCAAGTCCCAATGCGGCAAGCGCTTATACGAGCCGATTCCCAAACTCGCCTCGCCTCTTCGCTCCAGGCGATGGAGCTATGGCGAACAAACTTAAGCTGGGAGCACGGCCCTGAGCGAAGGTCATCACCCCTGTCATTGCGCCTCTAATCGAACCTCGCATTTTTCCTTGCCCGAGAAAGGGAAATCCTGTTCCTTCCCCCTCCCTTCATTTCTGAATGCTCAGGTGGTGAAATTGGTAGACACGCTGTCTTCAGGCGGCAGTGCTTAACGGCATGGGGGTTCGAGTCCCCCCCTGAGCACCAGCCTTCGCTCGCAACGCAGAGGAGAGTCGAAGGCTGTCACGCCGTAGAGCGCAGTACGAAGGCGGACTCAAACCCTACCAGCCACCTGCGAGGCTACGGCTTGGCAGGCCAATCGAGATTCCGCGGTCTTTTTAATTAGCCCTTTCGAGGCATCAGAATTGTGGATTTGCTAATTCGAATTGGCAAATTCGCCGAAGAATTGATCGATTCCAAAATTATACTCAGGTGCAGAACAGCGTTTAGGCCCTCCCAATCTATGGAGCAAGCAACGCATTCACTCCTAAGATCCATCTTCAGAGATGCAGTACAAGCGGGCGGACGTGCGGATGAGTAACTTGTCATCGGTCATCGCAGGCGTCGCCATGCCCATATCGTCCTCCGACAGTCGGTTGACGCCAAGCAGTTGGTATGATTTTCCCGCCTTGAACACATAGGTTTCCCCGTCTTCGTTTAGACAGAACACTTTTCCATTGTAGGCCCAAGGGGATGCGGTGAAGCCCGACTTGGTATCGCCTAACCGTTCACGCTCGAAATGGAATTCGCCGGTCTTCGCATTCATCACCGAAAGGAGGCCGCGGTCCAGAAGCGAATAGAGCAAACCATCGTAAACCAGCGTGGTCGGGTTGTAGGGAGCCGCTCGCCAATCGCACCAAACGATGTAGTCATTCGACCGCAGCGTCTCGTCGATTGAGATGTCTCCAGAGGCTCCTGGACGGATCGCGTATATCGGCTTGTGGCGACTTCCTACGTATCCAGAACTTACGTATAGCAATCCATCAGCCGCGTAGGGAGTCCCGATAGTAATGCTGGACATCCCCTCGAACGACCAAAGCTCCTTTCCTTCCAAGTCATAGGAAATGACGCGATAAGTCGCAGGAACAATTAGCTCCGTCCGTAATTCATTTTCCCATACATAGGGAGTCGACCAATTGCTTTCCGGCTCGCGATCGATCTTCCAGATTTCCTTGCCGGACTTCGCATCGAGAGCCATCAACCACGACGCTTCATCGTTATCGTTGACCAAATAGAGACGTCCCTCATGCAATACCGGCGAAGCCGCTGTCCCCCACCCATGTCTCGTCTCACTCGCAGGGATGCGTTTGGACCACTGGAGCTCCCCTTCAAAATCGAATGCGAAAATCCCTAGATTGCCGAAATAGAAATAAACCCGTTCGCCATCCGTAACGGGCGTTTCGGATGCGTAGCTGTTCTTCAAATGAATCGACGATTCGGGCGGAGCTTCATGAATGGTCTTTTCCCATGCTATTTTCCCAGAATTGAGGTCGATGCAGTAAGCCATCCAGCGGTGAACTGACGTTGGAGCATCGGGCCGATTGCCCCCGAAATACAGGCCTTTCTTGGGCTCCTCCGATTCGCCTGCGTTGATTACAGAGGTAAGAAATACCTTATCGCCCCAAACGACCGGAGATCCCCAACCACGACCGGGGATATTCGTTTTCCAAGCGACGTTTTCAGTAGCCGACCAACTAACTGGCAACGCATCGCCCACCCCAATACCGCGAGCGTCAGGACCTCGAAACTGTGGCCAATTGGACGCTTCGATCGCCAAGGATACGAATATCGAGACTGTGATGAAGACGAGGAGAACGAGGTGATTTTTCATTAGAAGAAAGGATAAGAGAGCCTTTATTCTTCAAAGGGTTGGATCAAGGGTAATCAGTCTTCTCGAACGGCAAGCAACCAATTAAGCTGCGCCCTGCAGAACTTGAATCTTCTGGCTTTCCTAAACGTCGCTTGGGATTCCATTTCTTGGTTGCGACTCATGAGGACCGGGGCCTCGACCTCTGTCATTGATCAAGTATGGTCCAGCATTCCGATTTTCTCTGCAGTCGAGGGATGTCACCTCCGGCTTGAAACACTCGCAGAGTCCGGCTGTGTCCCGCCATCGTCACTCGCAATAGCTTCAGCGAAGGCGGAAGCCCGAATAGCAACCGGCTCTTGTCAGAGCCGTTGGTCTCGGATCAAGCAAAGCGTCGCCAGCTTCAACCTGCCCATCACAGCCTTTAGGCGATGTTGGGAGACATGACCCCGTAACCACTCTTGACCCGAAAAAATAAATCCCCCATTTTACTGTCTTTAATTCTACCGAATGGTCGGTAGAAAAAGAAATCGATATCCCATCAAATCAATCAAGTTGATGACTAAAAAAGCCCTGCCGATTCTTCTAGTCGTATGCTCCGCTTCAACACCTCTACTATTTACGAATGGGAAACGGGCGGGAGTAGGAGCTCCCGTCGGCAAACCATCTGTGTTCAAACAAAGAAGGCTCTACCGAGATTGAGGACCTGACCAAACTGCTCAAAGCGCATGACCCAAAGCCGCCTAAAGCCTGCCACTTAACCACAAATTTTTCGTATGAAATCTTCTAAATTCAACGCCGACGATATTTACCATTTCGAAGAGCTGCTGGAGCGTGATGTCCGCATGATAATGGAAGCGGCCCGAGATTACGCGCAAACGAAATTGGAGCCACGAGCGCTCAAGGGTAATCAGGAAGAATATTTCGACATCGAGATAGCCCGTGAAATGGGCGAACTCGGATTACTTGGAGTCACCCTACCGGAAGAATTCGGCTGCGCAGGAGCGGATTACATGGCTTACGGATGTATTCAGCGAGAACTCGACCGCGTAGATTCCGGTTACGGCACATTTTTCGGAGCGCAATCGACTTTGGTCATGTATCCAATTTACGAATTTGGTACGAACGAGCAAAAACACCGTTTTTTGCCAAGACTGGCATCCGGAGAGTTCATCGGGTGCTTCGGCCTGACCGAACCCGACCATGGATCGGATCCCGGATCCATGATCACCAACGCGAAGAAAGTGGATGGCGGTTGGAAATTGAACGGTTCGAAGATGTGGATCAGCAACTCGCCCATCGCTGACGTGGCAGTTGTCTGGGCAAAAGCATACGATGGCGGATCGGAAGACGGTGTCATTCGCGGATTCCTGATTGAGAGAGACACTCCCGGGTTTTCAACACCCAAGATCAAAAGCAAGATGTCGGTGCGCGCTTCTCCTACTGGAGAAATCGTCTTGAGGGACTGTTTCGTCCCGGACGACAACGTTTTTCCCGACGTGCGTGGCCTCAAAGGACCTTTTTCCTGTCTGAACAAGTCGCGTTTGGGAATCGCCTGGGGTGGTCTAGGCGCAGCTGAAAATTGTTACCATCGCGCGAGGGACTACGTTATGAACCGCCAGCAGTTCGGTTATCCCCTTGCATCCATGCAGTTGATACAGACCAAATTGGCTAATATGGCGACCGACATAACCAAGATGCAGTTGTTGTCCTGGCGCTTGGGAAATTTGATGAATGAAGACCGGGCCACGCCCGCTATGATATCCCTAGCGAAACGCAATAATTGTGGTACCGCCCTCGAAATCGCCCGCCAGGCGAGAGATATGCTTGGAGGAAACGGAATTTCCGGCGAATTCCGTGTAATTCACCACGTAATGAATCTTGAAACAGTGAATACCTACGAAGGAACCTATGACGTACATGGGCTCGTCCTCGGCCGGGCTATTACTGGGATCCAATCTTTCGTCCCCCGAGGGAACGACAAGCCCTAGACAAACGGCAATTTCGCATCAACACACGACGATTGAACGAAAGATTGAGGTCATTAAGCATGCTTCGAAAAAGCCGTTCGCTACATCAAAACAAATCGATTCAACATTTAAGTCTATGTCTCTCTTTATCATTCCTAATCGATCTGCGTTTTTCCGATTCTCTCGCAAATTCGGCCAAGTCTCAACCGTAAAAATCAACGGTTCAACGGCCTCTCTTTTGGCTCTGTTTTGCTGGGCTCTAATGCTATCTATAGATCTTGAAGCCTCTGAATCGCAAGTGGAAGTCTGTGTATTAAACTACGTGCGGGCCAAAACCGCTGTGCATTTCGATAGCGTGATAGCTCGCAGCGGAGGCATTAATCAATGGACACATACCAAGGAGCCTCAACCCATCGACCGACAACGCGTCAAGCGAATGAATCGCGATACTTTGTACAGTTCTGCCGTTGTTGATATAAGCAAAGGCGCAGTCTTAACATTACCAGAAGCTGGAAGCCGATACATGTCCGCGGTTGTTGTGAATGAGGATCACTTTATCAATAACATCTATCACGGCCCTGGCGAACGACAACTTGAACTCAGTGAATTTGATACTCCGTTTGTTCTGGTCACCGTGAGAACACTGGTGGATGCGTCGGATCCAAATGACATCGAACACGCTAATGCATTACAAGATAGGCTGGAATTAAAGAGTCATTCTGCCACCGCTTATACACACCCGCCATATGATCAGGAGAGCCTAGCCGCTACCGCAAAACCTTTGCTCGAGCTCGCCGCTGGCTTAAAGGATGCGAAAGAAACCTTTGGTAAAAAGGATGAGGTAAATAGGATACGCCACTTACTTGCCACAGCCTACGGGTGGGGCGGCTTGCCAGAATCAGAGGCAGTCTACCTGAATGTTCAACCTAGACTACCTGTGGGAGCCTATTCACTTACCGTTAACGATGTGCCCGTCGATGGATTCTGGTCCATTAGCGTGTATAATAAGGAAGGTTACTTTGAAGAAAACCCCTATGACAGCTACAGCGTAAACAACCTTACTGCTAGAAAGAATCTAGATGGCTCCGTTACGGTGAATCTGGGGGGTGATCCGGGTAAGGCTAATTTCATACCGATCACCGATGGCTGGAACTATGTCGTTAGAATGTACCGCCCAAGACCTTCAATCGTCGATCGCAGTTGGACTTTTCCGTCTCTAAAATAACCTCGAGGACCAAGGGGGTCATACCATGCGTGATTCAATTAGAACAAAAAGATGTCGTCTCTAGAATTCCCTGAAGTAAATGTCACCGCTCTAGCCTTACATGGAGCGCATGCCTAGCTTCTCAGTCCGAGTTGTTTCGCGCTTCGCAGACATCATTCCAAATCATGTCGGATC
>CAZFUD010000246.1:0-6333 GCA_964521705.1 uncultured Opitutaceae bacterium
CCCCAAAGTGAAACGGGTGATCTATTTATTTCAATCGGGTGGCCCCTCGCAGATGGATCTATTCGATCACAAGCCTAGCTTAGCCAATATTCGGGCCACCGAATTGCCTGACTCGATACGTCAAGGTCAGCGCTTTACTGGGATGACAGCGACCCAAGATAGCTTTCCTATAGCCCCGACGCTCTTCGAGTTCGCCAAGCACGGCCAGTCAGGCGCCTCCGTAAGCGAGTTGATGCCCCACACGGCAAAGATAGTCGATGAGCTGTGTTTTATTCGCAGCATGAAAACGGAAGCGATCAACCATGATCCCGCCATCACCTTTTTCCAGACCGGCTTTCAGTTGGCGGGCCGGCCCAGTATTGGGTCCTGGCTGTCGTATGGATTGGGGAGCGAAAATAAGGATCTGCCGGCATTCGTGGCGTTGACTTCCGGGAAGGGCGGTCAGCCGCTTTACGATAGGCTATGGGGGAGTGGATTCCTGCCTTCTAAATATCAAGGTGTAAAGTTTCGCTCGCGCAAGGATCCCGTACTCTATTTGTCTAACCCGAACGGAGTGGATTCCGAAACTCGTCGGGAAATGATCGATGATGTGTCGGCCCTTAATGAGATGAGGTATGAAGAGTTTGGCGACCCCGAGATCAAGGCTCGTATAGCGCAGTATGAAATGGCTTTCCGCATGCAGTCCTCAGTGCCGGAGTTGACGGATCTCTCAACTGAGCCAGACCATGTATTCGATCTCTATGGCGAGGATGCCCGCACGCCTGGAACCTATGCTCACAATTGCCTTTTGGCGCGACGGCTTTCAGAAAGGGGCGTCCGTTTCGTGCAACTTTTCCACCGTGGTTGGGACCATCATACGGATCTGCCTCCCCGCTTGCGCGAGTTAAGCAAAGACACAGACCAGTCTTCGGCAGCATTGATAACCGATTTGAAGCAGCGTGGTATGCTCGATGATACGCTTGTTATTTGGGGTGGCGAGTTTGGGAGAACGGTCTATTGTCAGGGAAGGTTGACAGCCGACGACTATGGACGTGATCACCACCCTCGGTGTTTCACCATTTGGCTGGCAGGGGGCGGTATTAAAAAAGGCATTACATTTGGAACGACTGACGATTTTAGCTACAACATTGTGGAAAACCCGGTTACCGTTCACGACTTGCATGCCACCATACTCCACCTTCTCGGTATCGATCACACTCAGCTGACGTACAAATTTCAGGGGCGTCACTACCGCTTGACGGATGTGCACGGAAATTTAGTGAAGCCTGTTTTGGCGTAGGGTGACTATTGAGGAATGAGGTAAGTCTAGGGGCGGAGCCAGTTGGTTCGAATTCTTAGTAGGGAGGACCGGCTCGGTCCTCCCTACCTTTAGGAATACCCCATAGCTGGCTGCGGGAATCTTGAATCGTTTTAGGGCTGATTGTCCCTAGTCAGCCGAAATGGGAATGGATTCTCGGCACGGCTGACAAGGGGCTGTCAGCCCTACCATTTGAAGGGCGGATAGAGCACTGTTGTAGTTGGAAGAGGCATTCTAAGAGAGCGTCTAGTAATCCGAGATTTGTAGGGTCGCCGCTTGCGGCGACCCTACACCAAAACGCCCGACACCTTCTGCTTATTGGACATTTTATTGAATTGAATCCGCATTCTCGAAAATCGAGACGGCCGTTGATTCGCCGCTTTCCACGGATGGGCTTGGTCGGACGTTTTCCTTGTTAAACCAGACAGTCAGTACGAATTGAATAACAGCGATGATGATGGCCGCGACTGCGAACGGGATGGCGATTCTTAAAATGAATCGCTTGAGCGGATAGGAATCTTCGGTCTGCTTGGCCATTATTGATCAGGGCTTTCTTCAGCCTCGATTGCTTTTCCATCCGGGACAATTCCCATGGCCCGCGCTCGGTCTTCCCAGCGCTTGCGAGCGAGCTCGCGCATGTCAATGTGAGCGTCTGACTCATCGACGATTTCTAGCCCCAGCAAGGTTTCGATGGCATCTTCCAAGGTAACCAGCCCACTGGTGCCGCCAAATTCGTCGATAACGATAGCGATGTGTTCGTGGTTGACGTGCAATTCATCGAATAGTTTAGATAGCGTGTCGAATTCTGAGACGGCGCTTATTGGGCGTTTAAGCTGTCCCGCAGATGTTTCCGGAGCCCCCTTGGCAATTTCCTGCATCAAATCGATACGCAACACGTAGCCTGTAATATTATCTTTAGAATCCTGATACAGCGGAATGCGTGTGAATCGGGCAAGCGATCCATCGTCGATAGCTTGCTCGCAGGTAGCGTCTTCGGAAAGGCTGCCGATGACGGTTCTTGGCGTCATGATATCCTCCACGCGCAGCTCGCGAAAGCGAATCAGACTGCGAATCATACGCGATTCGTTTTCAGCGAGAACCCCCTCGCTACTGCCAATTTGAGCGAGGGCGATGATCTCATCCCGGCTAACTCGATTTTCGGTTCCACCCTTGGATTGGATGAACGCAGTTATCCGTTTGGTAATAGCGACAAGCGGGTAGGTTCCAATGACGATGGCATGGCAGGAGTAGGTTGTGAACTTCGCCAGCGATCGCCAGTATTGGGCCCCCAACGTTTTTGGTATGATCTCCGACAGGAAAAGAATTAGGAGCGTTAGCATTGCGGAGATTAGGCCGAAGTACGCTTCGCCGAATACGGCCACCGCCTGGGAGCCGACTCCGGCTGCCCCTATGGTGTGGGCGACAGTGTTCAAGGTGAGAATCGCGGCCAAAGACTGGTCGACGTTGCGCTTTAGTTGATCGAGTCGCTTTCCGTAGCTCTGACCGCTTCGTTCGACTTGCCGAACGAAGGAAGGAGGCATCGAAAGTAGAGCCGCTTCAAGAATCGCGCAGAGAAAGGAGATACCCCAAGCCAGCCACCACTAGAGCGTAAGCGCGATCACAACGCCAATATGAGGCAGAAACTTGAGAGAGGGCGCAACCTAAAGTGAACGGGACTTTGGTCTGATTCAGAACTCTTTTTGATCGGAATTGCCCCGTTTTTGTGGTTATCATTCGTCTGTTTCTTCCCTATCCCCGATTTAGCTACCCTGAAAGGGTTGTGAGATTCGACTACCCCACAAAATGGAAACTCTATCACGATTACCGACTCGCCGTTCCTTTTTGGCGAAAGCAGCAGGCCTTTCGATGGCAACTCTCCTATCGCCACTCGAACAGTTGCGGGCCGCTGACAGTCACAAGGTCCGCATTACTGACATCAAGACTATGCTGCTAAATGGTCCACGAACGTATACCTTAGTGAAAGTCGAGACCGACTCGGGCGTTTACGGGGTCGCTGAGGCCTATGGTTCGCCCGGCTTGGGGATCGTGGAGGCCATTCATGCGGTAAAGGAATTTTTCATAGGCAAGGATCCTCTACAGATCGATCGATTGTATACGGTTTATCGTTACACGGATGGGAGCGCCCATCATCAGCAAAGGGCCTACAGCGGAATCGAAATGGCGCTTTGGGACTTGGCGGGCAAGTTGCTTAATGTCCCGGCGTCGACCTTGCTAGGAGGTCGTTTCCGGGAGCGGGTCCGTCTTTATGATCATGCAAAACCGGCGGATTTCATGGACAAGATCGCCTGCCGTGATTGGGCCGACGAGGTTATGGAGAATCCCAATGGAATCAATTGTCACAAGTTTGGGCCTTTCCGATCCAGTCCTGATGAAGATCTAGGAAAGGATTCATCGAATCGGCTTCTGACCAGCAAGGAGCTTCGGGATCTTAGACAGGGATTCGAAAATGCTCGTGAAGCATTGGGCTGGAAGCATGATATCATGATCGGCTGCCATTGGGAATTCGATCTGAGAAGCGCTATCGATCTTGCTGAGGTGGTGGCGTCGATTGAGCCGCTTTGGCTGGAGGATCCATTGCCCGTGGCCTATTCCGAGAGCTGGAAACGCTTAGCGGAAATGTCACCCGTTCCCATTTGCACGGGGGAAAACTGGATGCGTCGAGCAGAGGCGCTGCCATTCGTGACCAATGCTGCCATTGATATTCTGCACCCCGACCTGAGGAATTCTGGGGGTTTTCTGGAAAACAAGCGCATGGCGGATTTGGCTGACCTATATTTCCTCCCCATGGCCAATCACAATACGGGCAGTATCGTCAACGGCATGGCCAGCCTACAGTGGGCTTCATCGATTAGGGATTACTTGGCTTGCGAGACAGTCTGGTTCCGGGGAGATTGGATGGATGACGTGATTGTTCACGATCAGCCTTTATGCAAAAATGGATACGTGGAACTTTCCGATAAGCCTGGACTAGGTATCGAGCTGGATCCGGACGTTGTCCGAGCTCATCTGGTAGAAGGCGAGCAATGGTGGGGCTAGCCGGTCTAATCGAAACTTGAAGATACGTTCCATGAATCCTGATCCTGCTACGCCCAAAACCTTCGTTCAATACCTGAGATCCTTTGGTCCAGGTATTATTGTCGTCCTAACCTGGCTAGGGGCTGGGGATATAGTAGAGGTAGGCGTTGCGGGAGGAAATTTTGGATACGCTCTCATGTGGGTGGTGGCGTTGGCGATATTGATGCGTTTCCTGTTTGTGTCGCTGATCGCCAAGTACCAGTTGTGCAACCAGCGGGGAGAGGGAGTCCTCGACGGATTGGCTCGCCTGAACCGGGCATTCCCGTTGCTGCTATTTGTCGCCGCCATTGTTATGGGCCACATCTACGGCGCCTATATGACCGTGGGCGTGGGGGAAGCTTGCGCGAACTTACTGGGCTTTGGTTCCGTATTTTCCTGGGCTTTGCTACTCAATGGCATTGCCGTGGCCATTGTATTCAGACCGATCTTCGGGCGTATCGAATGGATGTTCAAAGCCCTGCTTATTCTGTTATCGGTCTCCTTTTTGGGTACGGCATTTTGGGTGGGGCCCAACCCTGAGGGCATTTTGCAAGGGACTTTGGCGTTTAAGCTTCCAGAGCGTTCCGGTCCCTACGATTCGCTTTTGATCGCCATAGGTATGATAGGGGCTGTGGGAGGATCCTTGATGAATCTAGTGTATCCGTATTTTTTGGATAAGAAGGGTTGGAATCGCCCACGACATCGTCGCGTGCAAACCTACGATTTTCTGCTGGGGGTAGTCGTGATGGTCATTTTGAACCTTTCTATTTGGACCTTGGGAGCAGAGCTGTTGTATCCAAAAGGCCTAACGATTGAGCAGCTGGATGATCTGCCTAGACTGTTAAGTGAGGTTCTGGGGAGCGGGGGACGGACACTATTCTATCTGGGGATATTCGCGGCTATTTATTCTTCCCTAATCGGGCATGCCCTGGGTCTAGGTTATTTGGGTAGCCATGCTTATCTTCGCTGGACCAAAGGAGTAGACGCGGATATTGGGGACTACCAAAGTCATTGGTGGTACCGGACCATCGCGGTTTGGTGTTTGGTATCGCCTTTGGTGTGGACAGCTCCGGGGATGCCGGGATTCGTTTATCTAACCTTGCTGTCCAATAGCGCCCAAGTGGTGATCGTTCCTTTGCTGGCTGGAGGTCTTTGGTGGATCACCGCGAGTGGCAAGTACATTGGCGAGGAGTATCGCAACCGATGGTGGGAAAATCTGGTTATGGCTTTGCTTTTCTCTCTAGCGCTTTGGGGCGCGCACGGAGCCATTAAATCGGTGCTGAAATTGCTCCTGGGAGGATAGTCGTCCTGAACAAATTTGAGTCGGAAAGCTTAATAGTGAGCGACTGTCGCTTCTTATGAACTCTAGCCTGTAAAGCGGGTCTAAATGGACGCGGATTAATCAGACTGGCGCGCGTTAAGCTTTTCATTCTCTATCCGCGATCAGCGGGTAAATGGAAACCAACACAAACATGATAAAGGGAATGGGCATGAGAAATGTCCTTGGTGGGACAACTCCCATCCGGGACATCAGACCAAATCCGCCGACTCGTGCGAGAAGGCGTTTAGCTAGAAAATAAACAATGGGGGAGGGGCGAAAGCTCCTCCCCTTTTAACTTGGCATCGGCAGGATCTTGGCCGATCGCAAGGCGGGCGGACCGAGCGATCCCGCGAAGCGAGTGAGCGATGTTTAAGTTAACTATTCTCACTGATCTCGCAGTTTCGCTCCAATGAGTTTGGCTTTGGCGCGAAGAGCCTTATCGAGATTCTGGGCGATATCAGGATAGCGATCGATGACGTTGTACATTTCCGAAGGATCGCGGTCGACGTGGTAGAGTTCGGCTTCCTCGGCAGTCGTTTTCAAACGGTACTTCCAGGGTCCTTGGCGCACGGCTTCGAAGAAGTCGCTTTGTGAAAAATAGTATTCATTTCTTGGTGACGAGCTTTCTCCTTTCAAGAAC
>CAZFUD010000247.1:0-6301 GCA_964521705.1 uncultured Opitutaceae bacterium
ATCCGAGTTATGGAATTCAGATATTCGACTACTTCATTCTAAGCTATGGGCAACGGAACAGGCGGAAACGCTTTTGACGAAATCCGCCGGGGATTGGATCGCTCCAAGCGGAACTCTCGGTGTACCAGCCTCTAGCCTTCGCGAGCTTGAACGCGTTCGCGGGGAGCTGGGCGAAAAAGGCTATCCCAATATCGTCTGCAAAGCTCCCTTTGCTACGGCTGGTCGCGGTAATCGTTGCCTGATGGAAAAAGAAGCGATTTCGGGCTGGATGCGGCAATGGCTCGAGGATATCTGGCTAAAACAAGCCATCGTGATAATCGAACCTTGGCTCGAACGTGTATTCGATTTTTCGATTCACTTTAACGTTAAAAATGAATCTGTAGAACTACAGGCCTTCACCCGCCTCTTCAACAACGCCCGCGGGCAATTTAAAGGCGTTCTTAGCAACGGTTTCGGCTCAATCCGAAACGAAGCCCTCAACCGATTGCTCCTATCCGATGATCGCGGCAAGCCTCGCGTCTACCGCTGGTACGAAGAGAAGCTAGTTCCCTGGCTACGCTCAATACTCGATAAGAGCAAATACACAGGTCCGCTCAGCATCGATGCATTCGTTTATCAAGAACCCGAAGGCTCGCTCCTTCTGAAACCCTTATCGGAGATCAATCCTCGCTATACGATGGGCAGAATCGGACACGAACTGGGGAATCGTATCGCCGGTGGTTCCAAGGGGCTATTACAAATCGTGAACAAATCCCGGCTCCGGAAAATGGGCTATTCCACTTTTGACGACTATTGCGAAGAGCTTAAACAGTATCATCCCCTGCAAGCGACTGGAACTTCAAAACTGCAGATTGCATCAGGCTCCTTCCCCTTAACCGATCCTAGCAAAGCCCAAAAATTCGCAGCCGTTTATCATGTCCGAAAGCGCTTCAGCGAATTGCCTGTCTAGTAAAGGATCTAGATAGCCTACCTCAAGCTTGCCATCATGGGCACTTAGAGCGAAACTGGGAAATATGATACCCCGAAGACACTTCCTCAATGGATTGATAGCCGCCAGCTCCGCTTACGCATTCAAGGGCGCTCCAATGACATTCGCCAACAGCGATACGGAGAAACTGAAGATTACTTCAGTCGATGCCTATCCAGTGAAGCTATGGGAACGGTCCGATCAGGGCAAACTTCCGGAATTCGAATCGGACTTCGATCCCAGACGCTGGCGTTATACTGGACCCTACGCCCAACTCGCGAGCGCTATTGTAGTCGTCATCAAAACCAATCAGGGGATAACCGGTTTTGGTCTGGGCGCGGGAGGAGCGGTCGCTTGCCAAATCATAGAGGGGCATCTCAAGAACCTGCTTATTGGCGTCAATCCGCTCAATATAGAGATGCTTTGGGATCAAATGTATACTTCTTCCCATTTTTACGGAAGACGCGGGGTCTTCGTTATGGCCCTAAGCGGTGTGGATAATGCCCTTTGGGACATCTTTGGCAAGCGCTCCGACCAACCCGTTTATCGGCTTCTCGGCGGGACCACGAAAGAACGTATTCCCGCATATAATACAGGAGGTCCAGAAACGATCGAGCGAGGGCTCGAATTGGGAATGCAGCATTTCAAAGTCGTTGTCAGGGACGGTCTGTTTGAAGGGGAAGAAGGAAAACGGAGAACGGTCACGATGCTCGAGGATGTCCGAGAGCAAGTCGGTCCCGATATCTCTATCATGATCGAATGTATCGCTCGCTGGAACGACGTTGATTACACCATAGACATGGCTCGACGCCTGGAGCATCTAAATCTCTACTGGATCGAAGAACCTCTGTCACCCGATAACATCCTTGGCTATGAGCGCCTCGTGCGAGAGATCGACAGTACTCGTATTGCCAGTGGCGAGCATGAGTACACGCGTTTCGGCTTTGCCGAGTTAATCCGTAACAAAGCAGCAGATGTGCTGCAACCTGATGTCAGTTGGTGTGGAGGAGTGACTTCTTTGCGAAAAATAACCGCCATGGCAGCCGCCCATGACTTGGAATTTACGCCACACCGCGGCGGCAGCCTTTACGGCATGCCACTTTGCCTCTCCTCTAGCCAATGTGAATGGGCGGAGAGTTTCGGCACTACCGATGATGGAACGGATCTAATGAACGCTATGAGCTCCCGCTTCGAGAACGGATATTACTACCCATCGGACAAGCCTGGTTTTGGAGCGGAACTTACCGAGAAACTGGTTCAAGAACACGCTTTAGGCTAGGGGCGATCTAGGGCGAATTCGCTGTCTCGTTACCTATTTGACCCGCTGGCGCCCAAACATTTTCCCAATCAAGATATACGGAATCCGCGGCGACATTCACTTTCATCACCCGCTCATAGTAAGTTTGAGGGGGCACTTCTACCTGCCTAATCGATCCGTCAGGAAAGCGCACGTTTTCATATCCGCTCGTCTGCCGCGCTACAACATCCTCGAATATCTTTACCTCGCGAATTACAATCGCGTTGGCTCCCAGCTTTGCAGCCTGTTTTTTAAGATCCGTAACAATCTGAGTTGTCTTATTCTCGACCGCTCCCTGCGTGAACCCTGAGGTCCCATTGGACTCTAGCTTGGCTATCACTTCATAGCGGACGGGGATATCCATGTCCGGCACCCAGGGGAGTAAGCCTTTAGGGTCTTGATAGACTTCCACATCCCATTCGGTCAGAGCGGGCCTAACGTCGCCCATTACTTCCACAACTCCGGTACTGGTCGATTCGCATCCAGATAAAATCCATAAAAAAGTGGATACAAGTATACACGAAACTAATCGATTTCCAAATCCCGGTCTCACATTGAATAGCTTCATATCACCTCCTCCTAGGATGACAAGTTAGATGCAGGACACCTTGCCGTCAAACCCCAAAAGATCCGGCCCGCAATACCAATGTTGGCATTCTTCCTGCCGGTCGGTTAATTTTTCTCAATCACATAAGCGAGAATTTCGACCACTTGCTCCGGATTCTGAGCCCAGGCCATGGCCGCCCCGTCCACCTCTTTCAGGGCGTGGACTATAGAATCGTCGTGCAAGGTTATGTACGGCTTCCCAAGAGCCGCGCACTGGCCCGCATCAAATGCGGCATTCCACTGCTTATATTGATCCCCGAATCGAACCACCGCGATGTCGCATTTCTGAATTAGCGTTTTCGTGCGGATCGCGTTTACTTTCGCCGACTTGTGATCCCGCCAAAACCCTTGAGAGGACGGGCTCAATAAATCCCCGGCCGCATCGCTGGCGGAATGGTCCGTCACCGCCGATGCAAATGTCGCCAAGATTCCCGCCGATTTGGCTCCATCAATAATCCGATCGCGCCAATCGGTGTGAATTTCTCCGGAAAGATAGCTATTCCAAGACATGCAACCTAAAGAGAACGACTAACGCTTCTTGGCAAGCGTTCTTGAGTCACCAAGTAAGTATTAAGGTTCCGGATATACCTCCCCCAGCCGGCGAATAAGCGCTTTACGTGGAATATCGATTCCGTAATCTTCACCACCGTATGATTGTGTCACACTATGGCTAAACACGTTTGCATTACGGGTTGCACCCGCGGGCTAGGCAGAGCTCTTGTGAATTGGTTTCTAGAAAACGATTGGCGCGTTAGTGGATTCGGCCGAAATAGCGAAGCCATCGCGAAATTAGACGAGAAAGGATCGGCGAGCGCCCATTTCCGATCTATTGATGTCCGCGATATCGACGCGGTAGAAGCCTTCTTCGATACGCTTTTCAGCGACGCCGGGATCCCCGACCTTCTCGTTAATAATGCTGGGGTCATCAATGCCAACGCTCCGCTTTGGGAAGTGCCAGCTGAGGAGTTTGAAAGCGTCATAGATGTGAACATGAACGGGGTGTACCGAGTTCTTAAATACGTTGCTCCGGCAATGATTAAGCGAGGAAGCGGTATCATGATCAATCTCAGCTCTGGATGGGGTCGGTCAACCTCTTCGGATGTCGCCCCCTATTGCGCCACAAAATGGGGCATCGAGGGATTGAGCCAAGCGATGGCTCAAGAACTGCCCCACGGCGTCGCGGTTGCGGCGATGAACCCCGGCATCATCGATACAGACATGCTGCGAAGCTGCTTCGGAGAGGGAGCCGCTAGCTTCAGCGATGCCATGACCTGGGCTCAGACAGCTGGCCCTTATCTGGCTTCACTCGACATTTCGGTAAATGGTAGACAACTAACTGCCCCTTAGTCGGCTCGGCTTACTAGTTCTCCACAGTGTCCCAATTCGCCATGAACCGGCCATTTTCCTCGAATTTCAGCGGAATAGTAGCGGGTCTAGCTGTAAACGAAGGGCGCCGGAATCGTGAATCGTATACGATGAAGACGATCTAGAGGTTGGCAAATCCTACACGGAGCTTAAAGGCTATGTTGAATCGCTATACGGTCGATTTTGAAATTCCTGCTGAACCAATAAGCTTGCTTGGTATTCAAATGAACCTGCCATCCGTTTGTATATGTGAGCGACCACATAGCTAGGCTCCTGATAAATCATTCGACCTTAGACGCGAGTCGAGGGATAAATTGAACCTTCTCCCAGTTACGCTCAACATGCTTATTAAAAACTGCTTCGCCATAAAAGTCCCATTTTTCATGGGAGGCGACCTTTGGAATCCTATGATGACTTTCGCCACCAAGGACACCGTCTACGTATTCGTGGAAACCGAATCTGGCGAATGCGGCGTTGGGGAAGTCTGGCCTGCATATGGATCGGCGGATTCGATCGTATTCATTATAAATAACGATATCGCTCCGCTCGTTTCAGGCGAAGATCCTGCTGACATCAACGGTATCCGCAAAAAGGTATATAAGTTATCTCCCCTCGGCGGTGTCGCCAATCTTCTGATGAATGCCATCAGCGGTTTGGATATTGCCCTTTGGGATTTGAAGGGAAAGCTTTCAGAAAAGCCTCTTAATCAGGTGTTGGGCGCCAAATCCAATTCGGTTTACACCTACGCCAGCGGGGGGCTCTATGGAAAAAACAAAGGGCTTCCGGAACTTGCAGCGGAAACGAGTAGCTATATCGATGAGGGCTTTGATGCCGTGAAAATCAAAATCGGCGGCATGCCTATTGCCGATGACGTCGAGCGTGTAGCCACGGTTAGAGAAACTATCGGCTCTGATGCCCGACTGATGGTAGACGCTGTTCACGCCTACACGGTGGAGGAGGCATTGGAAGTCGCTGAAAAAATCAAGCCCTTCGACATCTACTGGTTCGAGTCGCCCATAGCTCTAGACGACATGAAAGGGCATGGGATCTTAAATACGCAAAGCGGCATTCCAGTTTGCGCCAATGAATCTCTCTCTAATATTCATCAGTTCGAGCATCTTCTAACCCATAATGGAGCTACCTTTGTCCATTTCGACCTCTCTACCTGCGGTGGAATAAGCGAAGCGATCAAAATCGCCGCCCTTGCCAAAAGTGAAGGCCTAAATTGCACGATCCATTCCGCGAGCGGTGTTAACTTGTACTCGGCGGGTCTGCATTTCGCGAGCTCAATCTCGAATCTGGATTCGGTCGAGCGCCACTTTATCCACCATTGGCTGTCTGAATTTCAGCCAGAAATTCTGCAGAGCCAGGGTCCCTATGCCAGTCTATCTATCAAGCCAGGGATTGGCACGCCTTTCATCACTAAAACATTCATTGAAAAACTCGCTCGCGACGAGCGGGCAAAGGCCTCTCTCTAGGAAAGACGGGGAGCTTAGTTGATGCCTCGATCTGGTTTTAAATTCCCTTGCTCGGTTTAAGTCTTCAATTGACAGTGCCTGGCAAGTCGTAGGCGTAGATGTCGTTATCCCCATTTTCCGTAAGCTCTAGAAATAGCGTTTCATCAGCAATTCCGGTCAGAATAACCTGAGAGGTCGCTCCATTATTAGTGTCATCTCCGAGCAGCTGGCCAGCGGCATTGTATATCTGGAAACGAGTCCTTACATTATCCGCTGTATCGGTTAAATCGGTCGTTACTTGCTGGCCGTTCTGAATTGCATCGGAGTATACATCGATATCTCCAGTTGAAATGGTCCGCGAGCTAGCCTGACCTGCAATAACCGCATTTTCACACTTAGCATCGAAAAGCCGTCAGGCAAGCCCGTATAGCCCGCTTTTTTGGCACTAAGGCCTATCTACTGCGCCAATTAAGTTACACGGAAAACTCATTACGGTAGTTCCACCCATCCGCAAGATTCCGCGCTTCGAAATATCGCGTCGATAACGGTCATATTTTCGATAGCGTCGGACAAGGGCGTTGGCACGGGAGTGTTTTCTAGAACGGCTCG
>CAZFUD010000248.1:0-6301 GCA_964521705.1 uncultured Opitutaceae bacterium
CTCCCTGATATAGATATTTGAATACGACTTGGTCGTCTACCAAATAGTAGCCTTGGTAATCGTCTCTATCTTGCCTGAATAGGCCATTATGGAACATTCTTTGCAAAAGGATTTCTCCATCCGGTTCCACCAATCCTGTGATCCCCCAGCGCTTGGTCGGATAACGCAGAAATCCCCCGTTCCACACGAATCGATAGGAAAGGCTTAGCGGGTCGAAAGTGGCGTAGAGCCCATCGTCCCCTTCGCGAAGTTTCAGATGAAGGGCTTTCACGATGAATCCACTGCCCTGGGCCATGACCGAACCTACTAAGGGACCATTATCCATTTTGGCCCAAGCATCGCTTTCCGAGTGGACCTGCGGATAGGTTCCCCAATGGCTATGGATTCCCGCATCCATGCCGGGGTAGGCGGGAATGATATCGGGAACTTCGCCTTGCTCTATGTAATAGTCAGCCTGCCGGGAATAAAAGTCGTAGAGACGGTTCTCATTTACTTGGGCATCTGTATATCGATGGTTCTCGCGCCCTTTCGCAGAATCGGCGTAGGGATGAATTTCTGGGTTTGCGTAGTTGAGAAGGTTATACTCCGAGCCGTTTGAGGTAGTCCATCCTAGGTGAGCTAGGATGAAGGCTGCCGTCCGGAGCAACAAGATGTGAGGTAAAGGGGGGACCTGTGGCATGAGGCAAGAGACGAGTCTAGGAGTTTACTTTAAATAGCCATGGGCCTAGAGGAAAACGAGCATATCGCTCACGGTCTTATAATAGTAGGGGTTCCCCCCCGTCGCGGTAGTTGAAAAACCCATGTCTCTGCCCCTAGTAGGTTTTGACGACCGAGCACTTGTCGTGGTTCGAATTGATTGAAATCTGATATTGATAGGCTAGAGAAACAGGTGTTTTTCCATGCTCGAAAAACTGCCCGGGCTCCCTCTTGTTGAATCCACTGCCATAATACCAAACGATCGCTGGCGTCGGGACGCTTTGATCTTCAGGAAGAAAAACGTAGAGCTCGAGCGATTGACCATCTACTTCCTTGTAAATGAATTTCTGTGGCTCGATTTCGGCGAACAGGGTGATTGACGAAAAATAAAGGGCGGGGAGTAAGGCAGGAACGAGTCTAGACATGAAGGGAATGATAGTGAACGACTCTGTCGTTCTGCAATCGCAATCGGCGCCTTGCAACTGGCGAGCCGCTAGTTAAATACCGGACTAGATGGCAACGCTGATCCAGATAGCCCTTCTATCTTTCCTATCCAGTTTGCTGGTGCTATCCGTTCGATTCCTGGTCATGCCAGGGATTGACAAGAGTTCTTTTTGGGTCTCAGGAGGAAGACCCAAGGCAAACTGCTGGGCTACGTCACCAGCACTCCTGAATGGGTGATCGTCGGTTCCAGCGCGTTCATGGGCTTTTGCGATGCCGGCTTTTGGAACATCGCTTCGTCGTATATCAACAACTGGCTTCTCTTCCTTGCCGCCGTAATCGTGTCCCGGCAGTCGCCTGACCTGAAACGCAAGGCGACTGTAGATGAAATCGCATTTGGCATTTTCTCGGTAGCTCTGTCGCTCGCTCTCTATAAATTCGAGAAACGCAGTTCATCCCTCTTGGCTGTCTGCCTGCTACTGGTTTTCGTTGGCTACAAGATTATCGACTATCGAATGAACCCCAAAGTGTCCGCGTCCGAAGAGTCGATCGGAGCGAGACCAAATTTGCTAGCCGCGAACGCCAGTTTCCTCACGGATGTGCTCGCGATACTGGTAGCCGGTTAATATGTTGGGGGTGTCGCCGAAAATTTGATACGAAAACTAAGGGTCACTGTTTGGATGATCGGCTGGATATTGGGCCTGATAAGCTCGATTCAAGAAATGAGCGGGTTTGTTGAAATCTTTCGTAAGCACAAGCAAGCGGGGTCGCTAAAAGGAATAGACGATACTCAAGAAGCTCTAGATACCTTGGTAGCGTCAAATTTGCGCAACCTATGCCTGATACTCCCCTTCGGTATTCTTATCGTTTCGCTGCTCTAAGTCAGGTTTCACGGTTTTAAAAACGAAGTTTTGTCGCCAGAAACCGACTTTTGGTGAACATGGATGCCAAGCGATCAACGACCGAATGGCTATAACGCCCTTCAAGAAGTTGGGCCGCACTAGCTCTCGGAATCAGATTCAGAATCTCCGGTTGGTCCAGAGGAAGAGTCCCCTTGGTGTACCAAGCCGTGAATCAGGGCACCGGCTCCAAAGATGAACGTAACAATCAGGCCGGCAATGAAAAGCAGTTGATTACTCATTTGCCACCTCCCGCCAGGATAAGTGAACCTGCGGAGCAGATGGAGGGAACCCATATGCCCACGTAGAGACCTTGGTCGTAGTTGCCGGTGAACCAGAGAGAAACTGACAATAGAAACGATATCCCAGCAGCTGCTAGAAAGAGAGATTTTGCTTTAAGCTTGTTCATAAATCTTAATTATTTGCTCAAATTACCTAAAGGGCTTTAAAATTCTCAAATTGAACAATATTAACAAATTATAATTCAGCTTATGAACATTATAGAAATATTCATAAATTGTTCAAAATATGGATTCAATTCATCCGTACAAACCCTGCGAGGAAGCTACTATCTATTTTAATCCAAGCCTCTTGGGCTCAGACAATTGTTTGAGCATGGGTTTGGTTTGGGGCTTTCAACCTATGCCCTAATTGAGTGCATGTCTAGATTCCCTGGCTCTGGAAGTGTCCGGCCAGAACCGCCCCACTCTTTGGGTACGTCCACGTATTTTGGCAAGCAGTCCGGCATGTCCAAAACGCTCTCGTCGCAATGAATGTGGAATTCAGCTCGGTGGCAGAAGCCGGCAGATGCGGATTAGACTTTTCGATTGGTCTGCTTACCGCCTCGTTTTGCGATAAGCGCTAGTTTCTATCACCGACGCAATAGAGCTTTTTGTTGGTGCGTATGAACAGCTGCCCTTCCGAGGCGGCGATGGTGGCCCGCGAGTGCGCCTCTCCTTCTTCGCCCATTGCGATTTCGTTTAGAATGTTTCCATTCTTGGCATCGACAACGACAACGTCGGAATTGAAGTTCATGAGGTAAAGCTTGTCGTCCGCCGCCAAGGTCGAAGCTTCATACTTATCCCTTCCGGGAGTTTCCATTGTCCATTTGATTTCGCCGCTTTTCGGTTCGACGCGCGAAAATGCTCTGCGGACATCACTGAGAATGAAAAAGTCTCCGTCGTAGAACGCCGGCGTGGGAACGTCTGATGATATGTCGCGACCTTTCTGACTAATCCAGGCGATTTCGCTTTCTCTGAGCGTGCCATTTCCACCTGCGTTAAAAGCGTAGATCGGTTCGCGTTTGGGAGCGCAGGCCAGGATGACTCCATCACCGGCAACGGGCGAAGGCACCAAGCGCCAATGCCCGATACGCGTGGGGTTCCAGGTGCCCCAGCGCCAAAGCTCCTTGCCGTTCGAGGGATCATGACCGGAAATCGCGTCCCCGCCAACGACTAGGATTTCCTTGCGACCGTTGTGTTCGAAAGGCACGGGCGTAGTAAAGGCTTCCATCGACTCGGCCGTCGCTTTGCTGGGCCGGAGCGTCCGGTACAGTTCCTCTCCGGTCTTCGGATTCAGTGCCAGAAGATAGGATTCGTTATACGTTTCTCCATGTCCCCAAGCCGGGACGTCGCGCTGCAGGATTTGCAGAATCAGTCTGTCGTCAGCAAGAAGAGGACTAGTGCTAGGTGTCCAACCGAAGGCCAGTTTTCCGTAGTCCGTCTCGATGTTGCGACTCCAAACTTCGTTGCCCTCGAAATCGTAGGCTCGCATCAATCCGTTGCCGTAGAAGAAAACCACTATCTGGCCATCGGTAGCGGGCGAACAGGAGGCGTAATCGCTTCGGTCGTCGCGGCGATAACCGGTTCCCACTTGATGCTCCCAGAGCAGTTTCCCGGAATTCCGGTCGTAGCATAGCGCGTGCAATGAGTCTGTCTCTGGATTGGCGGATGAAATGAAAACGTAATCGCCCCAGACAATCGGCGAGGCGGCGCTGGGGCCCGGCATGTCCGCACTCCAAGTGATGTTCTCAGTTTTAGACCAATTTGTCGGGTAGCTTCCGTCTTCCGTGGATCCATTGAAGTTGGGACCGCGCCACTGTCCCCAATTGGCGCCAGATGCCAGCAGTGAAGTCGTGAGGAGCAGTGCTAAAAAAGAGGCGATTTTCAGGGTGAGAGTCTTCATCAGTATGCTTTAAAAACTGTCGTGTTATGGAAATTCGATCCTATTCATTTCTGAACGCGCGCTATTCAGATATTTGTTTAGGAAAGACTATGGCTAGTGTAGCCAAACGAAATCCCTGCGAAGCTTCAAGTCTGTAACTAATTCAGATTGCCCTCATTTAAAGTTGCTCCCCGTTGAGGATAGGATCAACCGGTTGGGGGAGGTGGAAATATGAAGGAGCGGATAGAGAATAAGTCATTCACCGAGGCGGGAAGCCACTTTTCCGACGCGATTGTGATAACCGACGCGGACGGATTAATCGAATGGACTAATCACGCGTTCCATATGCTCTGCGGCTATTCGAGAAAAGAAGTTGTGGGGAGCCGGCCTGGAGATTTCTCGCAAGGAGAGAACACCAATCCAGAGACGGAGAGAGCCCTCCGCGAAGAGAGGGTGTAGGGTGAATACATCAACACTGAAATCCTGAACTACCACAAGAATGGCCACCCCTATTGGGTTTCGATTTCAATTAACCCAATTCGGGACGACGATGATGTCTTGAAGGGATTCATATCCGTGGAACGGGATATCACGGAGCAAAGGAAGAGGCACAATGATGGAGCTTCACCAGCAGTTGGTAACAGAACGTCATTTTCTCAGTTGTTGACCGCCGTGGCTTTTTAAAGCTCTGATGAGTTGTGGCATTCCAGTACCAGACCAGTTTTTTCTTTGATGAGCTAAATTCCTTGGGGGTCGTTCATCATACCAGCTACCTTCTCCACGTAGAACGAGCTCAACAGGCTTTGTTTCAAAAACTCCTATCAGTGGAAGATTTTGACGGGGAGAGAGACGAAGACATTTGCGTTGTCGTAACCGATTTGGAGTGCCATCTTGGACGCCCGGTCAGCAATCCTGGCGATTGCCTAATTGAACTGGGAATCAATAGAGTCCGTTCATGCGCCGTGACCTTGTCCTTCAAAATATATTTAGATAACGCTGACGAACCGCATTGCTCAGGGACGAGGACCGTATGCAAGATTTGCCCGAGAACGGGAGAGCCACGGCCTTGGACGGAAGCTTTCCACGAGGCGCTTGAATCGATGTCAGGCGCGTAAGCGTTGCCCTCGAGACGAAAAAAGCCGCCCGCTAACTGCGACAAGAGCAACGCCCCATTTGCCAATTAAGAGAACGAGGCGGCTTGATCCCCGAAACTCCAGAAGCTTGATTATAGTGGCCGGAAGTGGCGGTACTACCCGCACAAGGAGGCCTCCGCGTATTGGGCCGGCGAGGATGAAAACTCCGCCAGATTGAACGCCGCTAGAGGCTCAGTGCCCCGATACAAGGCCCTGAACATGTTTGCCATGGTTTGGACCCTTGTCCCCGAGCGTGAAAGCCTTCGCTTATGCATCGCTGCAAGTGAAGGATGGAGGCGTGGGCGGGAATCGAACCCGCGATAGAGCTTTTGCTTTAAATTCACAAGATACTGTTTAACAAATACTTGTGTAATTTTTAAAAGCTCCTAAGAAAGCTTCAAGCTGACGATTTTAGCCCTTATTTCCAAAATTTTGGTAGGAATTTGGTAGAATTCTTCGTCCAATTTTTGAGATGACTATTGCGGAATGCACGGCTACTCACCCATCACCATGGGGTTGGACTCCGCCATCTCGCGCGCCATTATCTGAGCTTCGGCGATTTGATCTGTTTATTTCTTTGGCGCCGAGATCTCTGGCCGCCGCCGGCCGCTCGAGGCCAAGTTGGCTGTGCCAGCACAAGCGACCATTCGAAATCAACGAGGAATCTTAAATTACTTTTTAGGAGATACGGTATTTTTAGAAAAGATCCTTAACAGAATCGAACTTCGACTCAGAAGCAATTGACCGCGCAGATTTGCCGGCGTTGTTCGCCAAATCTGCATCTGCCCCATGTTTGAGCAGTGTCTTTGCGCAATTTATGAACTTACTCGCGGCTTCGATGTCAGCGGCATTGTTGGCTCGAATAACAGCGTAAATCAGTGGAGTCGCTCCATGACGATGTGCCTTATAGGTCACTTTTAGAACCTTGCTGATCAGAAAATGTATCATGTAAGCATGCCCCCAGAAAGC
>CAZFUD010000249.1:0-6242 GCA_964521705.1 uncultured Opitutaceae bacterium
ACTTCGCTGAATAGGGCGAGTTCGTGGGCTGGTATTTCTATGGTACTGATGGCACCTTCCATATGGGCTGGCGGGATGGGTGGACTTTTTATCCATCCAACAACAGCGATCCAGTTGTACACGAAAGCCCGCGCCTGAATGCTCCGGACTCGCAGAATATCAAAGAGCTATGGCAGGACATGCTTGGCTGCATAAAAACGGGGAATACACCAGTCTGCGATATCGAGGAAATCCATTACTCTACCAATTTGAGTCTGTTGGGAATGCTCTCGTACAAGCATGGCAGGAGTATCGAGTGGGATGGCCAAAAAGAGCGAATTGTCGGCGACAACCAGGCGAACAAGCTCCTCCGGCGAGACTATCGAGGAGAGTGGGAGTACCCAAGAGCTTGATTGGAAACTTTTCCCGTTCTGGCGGTCTCGTGGTACGGCTTGTCGTATCGACCCTGGAATAAATCCTCTCTTTGGCGAAAGAGTAAGCCATCGCAATAGAAAATAGGAGAAAATCGTCCTGTTTATTGACCGACCCGAGCTATCCGGCGAAAGTGGAGCGATTGGTTGTATTCGATATTCATGGCCCAAAGACTGGAATTGCCCGAAGTACATTCCCCAGCGGGATACGCTAGACGAGATTCGAGAGAATCCCGAGCTTATGTCCCTAATTGGATCAGGTGATTCGTCGTAGCTAGCCGCTAAGCAAGCATGTGCCTTAGGCAGGTTCGCAGATCGTCTCCCAGGAGCTTTTCAGCTTGTTGAATGGATACGAGTACGCGTTGGCGTTCTCCACTTTCAGGCCATTGGTCCATTAGTTTGCGAATATTCATACGGTAAAGCCGAAGCTTGTCGGAGCTGCCGAAATTGATTCCAAATTCCTGATACAGCGATTCGACTTCACCAACGAGGCCGGCTTCTTCGTAGGCTTCTTCCTTGGCTACCTCTCGATCGCAACGACCCTCTTCGGTGCATCCTTTGGGGAAGGTCCATCGCGATCCACTACGGGTAGTGACGAGAGCAACCTTGGTCCCCTGTTCGTCCGTAACGGGTAATACGCCTACTTGATAGTCCCCCATAAAAGCTTTACTGGCTTGGATTCAGCCTCATAGAAAATCGACAGGGAACGATTTCAAAGCAAGTTTACGGCTTTTGTTTCGAAAATCTTACATCCTAGTAACAAAGTCTTGCGACGAAATGACTAAATTTTTGCTAATAAACGGAAGTCTAGGCTGGTCGTTTGCCAGGTTCGTTGGGTTTGGATGGAACTGTTGAATACATTAAAACCCAGACAAATTCATCTATCAGCCCTTTTGTTGCTAGATTGTTTAGCGGGTAGGATAACGTTTCACGATTATGCCTTTAGAAGGCTTTTCATCAATGTCCTCGTTTTGGAATCGCTGAACTTGCTAACGCGTTCACTGATGTTTTCGAGGGAGTTTTGTTTAGATTGCGATAGCGATGTGTCTAGTCCACCGATAGCGCCTGCGGTACGTTAAGATAGGGATAAGGAGGTCTTCAAGTGGTTCACGAGGAATTGGGTTTGAACACAATAATCGTTGAAGCGTCCTAGCTTTGTCTGTATACCCATGAGTAGGTAAATGATGCGTCTTGCATTCTTTTGGGGAAGCAAACTGGAAAATAGCTCCAGCAAATAGCGCAGTTTCTTGCATTCGATGCGCAGCTTGTGAATTTCGCTATCAGGCGCGCCGGTTCCGATACGCTTTCCTTTCTTGTAAATCGATTGGTATCGCCTAAATATCTGCTTCGTCGCCAAGATATAAATACTCTCTTCGGCAACGGGGCCTTTAGGAAGGTATGGGAGGAAAAACCATTTTTGATTGGCTTTCCTGCGAGCCTGGTAGTCTTTTGAAACTAGGAGCTTTCTCAGCCTTCAAAATTCGTGATGGCGTTCTCTTTGCAGATCATTAAAAAACGAGTCGAAACCATCAACTAGGTACGAGTCTAGACGGGCGCGATAGGCGGCTTCGTCCCGCAAATAGACATCTAGGTCCGCAAATTGTTGGTATCTTTGGAGTAGCGGCCAAAAGCTGATCTCAATCGCTCGCTATCCTCTGGCGGGTAGACCCTCTTGATAAGGGCTAAAAGCGATCTTAGCTTGCGAATAGACACTCGGTATTGGTGGAGACATTCCTTATATTTATCCTCGATGATGCTATCTTCGTTTCGCTGCATTGATAGGACTAGAAATTGAGCGATTCGAGTTACCGCGCTGATGGCTCTATCGTCAGGGCTCAGCTTAACGTCTTCCTCGTACGATGATTTCGGATGAATTTTGGCCATGTATGGGCGAGGTCTAAGCGTAGTCTTCTCAGACTTTGGAAGCCGATTGGCTCGGATGAATCCTAACGTTTCTTTTCAGAGATTGAAAGCGCTTCGATTTCGAAGATCAGGGTAGAGTAGGGCGGGATAGAGCTTACACCTTCAGATCCATAAGCAAGGCGGCTGGGTATGTAAAATCGGTATTTGTCGCCTGGCGACATTAGTTTCAGTCCCTCTGACCAACCCGGTATTACTTCCCACAAGCGTATTGTAATTGGTTCACCTCTTAGGATCGAACTGTCGATCACCGTTCCGTCAGTCAGCGTTCCTTGATAGTGAAGTTCAATAATGTGTTTGCCGCGAATAGTCTCGGAAGAGGCTCCTTTCTTTAGAATTTCGTACAGCAGGCCAGAGCGGGTTTTCAATATGCCTTCCTGCTGCTCGCGAGCCGCTAAAAAGGCCTTTTCCTGTTCACGAGCTTGCCGCTTGTTGACAGTAGCCAACGAGGATTCAGCTAAACCCAGTGCCACTAGGGCCATTGATATCCAGTGTCGGGCTTTCAAGGATATCGTTAAAAGACAGTCAAAGCGCAGCACTTCAAGCGCATTCAGTCAGAATCCTCAAATCTACTTGCCCCACGCCTGATTTGTTCGACCATTGGGTGTCATGTTATATCCTAGATTGCGTGTGCTGACAATGATCGTATTTCTAGTTCCCTCGGCTTGCGTTCTTGGCAATAGCTTTCTGGAAGAAACCCAGCGGAAGGCTTCTCAGGGGGATATTGAAGCCCAGCGAACCTTGGCTTATCTCTATGCATCAGGCAAAGGCGTAGCTCGGAATGACTTCGAGGCGGGCAAATGGAGAGCAGCGGTCTTCAACCAGGAAGCTAAGCAGGTGAAAACGGAACCCCGTAGACCAGTGACGAATTACCGAAGCCCCGCTTTGCCACCCCGTCCTTCGGAAGGGATTCAGCCAAGTCGCCCATCCAATCGCGTATTCTTTTCGGAAGTGGTTCGGCAGCGAACGCGCAAGCATCCCATCGTCCAAACCGGAAATGCCCTGGTCAGTCCATTTAAGTTCGTCTTCAAGAAATCGCGACTCATGCTGACAAAGGTCGCTGGCCGAGTCGCAATCGCCAGAGCGACAGGGGTTTGAGAATCATTGGAAATTTTAAGAGAGTAGATGACCTATTCTGGTATTAATTGTCGCTGTTTGCTCGTGATTTCGACGTTGGTGATCTTAGCCTTTTCCTCCTGCTCAAAGCCTAGCCCTGAGATTGTTGATTCCGGCGAATCATTCAAGTTATACGAGATTGGTTACACTGAATCTTCGATCTTGATAGATGGACGCCTGAAAGAAGTGGCTTGGAAATCGGCCTCAAGCGTAGGGGAGTTTCAATTTCCCTGGTGGACCGATGGGAAAAAGGAAGGAACGGCGGCCAAAATGCTTTGGGATGACACCTATTTGTATGTCAGCTTTGTCTGTCAGGATGACTATATTTGGGCCGAGCATGAAGAGCGAGATAGTCCGGTGTACCGTGACGATTGCGTTGAGGTATTCGTATCTCCGAATTCAGACAGCATAAATCAGTACTACAATGTCGAGATGAACGTTAAAGGAGTGTCTCTCGACTTCTATCATCCAAGTGTAGGTAGCAAGGAGCCTTGGGATCCCCCAATACGTATAGCTACGTCAGTCGAAGGCACGCTGAATGACGACTCAGATGTAGATAGATTTTGGATACTCGAGGTAGCAATACCTTTCGAAGCTTATTCCCTCGTTGCCAAAAATACGCCTCCAGAAGCGGGTGATAAGTGGCGGCTGAATTTGAATCGTCTGGGTGGTCAGACAAATCCCCAGCATAGCCAATGGTCGCCCTCGAAAACTCAGACCGTCTCCTTTCATGCTCCCGAATTTTTTGGCGAAGCCGTGTTCGTTAAATAGGTAGTCTCAGGAATTCGTCAGTATGAGCAATTCTTTAGGGCTGGCGCTTGCGACGCGCCAAGTTGGGGCAGCCAGCAGTAAGTGACGATCCACTCGATACTAAGAGCAGGAATAGCGGAGGGTCGAACCGATCCTCCCTGCCCGGAAAAACGCTTTGTTACTTGATGCGGCGACCTTTATTTAGAACGCCTCTCGGCGTAGGTCTCCGTAATGAAATCTACCATTTCTGGCACCATCTTGTCTCCCCAGCCAGAGATCTTGGCTAATGTCAGGGCGTGCTTAGTCGCGGGCGAGATGAAGCTCGGGGCTCCCAGATCGTCGGCCATGCTGGAGTAGTAGCCAACATCCTTGCGGCCATTGGTGATTGAGAAAGCAAGCTGGTCGGGAATTCCATCTATCGCTTCCGCTTTGACCCAGTCCATCATGCCTGAGTGAAGAGGTCCAGATGCCATCACATCGTAAAGGGTCTGTCGATCAAGCCCGGCGAGATCCGCCATGGCGAAGGCCTCCGACATGGCGCAAGCGGGTGTCATGGCGAAGAAATTGTTGATGAGTTTAAGAGTGTGCCCGGATCCGATGGGACCGATGTGGAAAACGTTTTCACCGAGGTCCTCGAAAAGGGGTTTGGCTCGATCGAAGTCCTCTTGGGCGCCGGCTGACATGATGTTGAGTTTCCCTTCGAGAGCATGCGAAGGCGTGCGTCCAAGTGGGGCGTCCATCATGCTGCAGCCTTTTTCCTTGAGAGCGGCTCCTATTCGCTGAGTGGAATGAGGGAGCGATGTTCCGAAATCGATTACCAGTGTGTTTGGCCGAACGTTCTCAATGACTCCATTAGGCCCGTACATGTTGGCCTCGACTGCCGCGGATGTATCCATGCAGAGCATAACAACATTGCTGCCTTTAGCAAGCTCGCCGGGCGTTTTCGCCTCTATTGCTCCACGTTCGACAGCGGCATCAATCGCTGCTCGCTTTCGGTGAGCGATAACGGACATGGGGTAGCCGAGCGATTGGAGGTGTTCGACCATAGCCGATCCCATAAGCCCCAGACCTATGAATCCAATAGAAGGTTTTTCAGTGTTCGTCATATAGCTGGTAGTTAATAGTCAATTAGCGAAACGTTACAATCCTTGCTTTGATGAATTCTCTTGTTGCCGGCATACGATACTCGTAACCATCAACTTATGGAGTCGATAAAATGGGGAGTGCTTGGCACCGCGAAGATTGGCGTGAATAAGGTCATTGCGGGTATGGCCCAGGCGGGTAATTGTCGAGTGATCGCGATTGCGTCTCGGGATCTATCCAAGGCTCGGAATTGGGCGAATCGATTAAGTCTGCCTCTTGCTTACGGATCCTACGAGGAGTTGCTCGCCGATCCGCAAATTGATGCCATATACAATCCGCTACCGAATCACTTGCATGTCGATTGGTCCATCAAAGCGCTTGAGGCTGGTAAGCACGTTCTCTGTGAGAAACCACTGGGTTTGGATACAGAAGACGCTCAGCAGCTGGTTGATGCGGCTAAAAACTACCCTGAGCTAAAAGTGATGGAAGCCTTTATGTACCGCTTCCATCCACAGTGGATAGAATCGAAACGTCTAGTGGACGAAGGAAAAATCGGAAAGCTGCGATCGATTCACTCGGTTTTCTCTTACTACAATGACGACCCGAGTAACATTCGTAATCAGGCAGACATTGGCGGTGGCGGCTTGCTCGATATTGGATGCTATAGTATTTCGCTTTCCCGTTTCCTTTTTGGCGGGCAGCCTCGGAAGGTTGTCGGCGAGGTGAAGAGAGATCCAGCCTTGAAAGTAGACCGACTTGCTTCAGGGTTGCTCGATTTTGGTTCGGGAACGAGCAGTTTCACCTGCTCCACTCAACTTTCGCGATACCAGCGTGTACAAATATTGGGTACAGATGGTAGAATAGAGATCGAAATTCCGTTCAACGCTCCCCCAGATCAGGAGACCCGCTTGTGGATAGACCGCGATGGAGAGTTAGAGGATTTCGTTTTCCCGATTTGCGATC
>CAZFUD010000250.1:0-6223 GCA_964521705.1 uncultured Opitutaceae bacterium
TGCTGAGCGACTCTGGGCTGAGAGTTATCTACTTTTCTTATCAGATTACTGAATACGTTCAGTTCCTTGTATCTCAACGCGATTTCCTTCTGGGTCCGAGGTGAAAAAGCGATCCACTCCCAAGATCTTATACGAATCCCATTTCACATCGAAACCCGCTTTCCGCACCTCTTCCGCGCAGTCATGGACAGCCTCCACCCAAAAAGCGATGTGGTGTTTCCCCAGGGCTGGCTTTCGAGGGCCTACGATATGCAGTACGATGTTCCCGAGATCGTACCAAACCCCTGGGAAGTCGAAGCTTTCTGGGCGAGGAACCTCTTTAAGACCCAGTAGATCGCTGTAGAATGTTTTGGCCTTTTTGACGTCCTCGACGTCAATGGCTACGTGATCCAGTTTCTGTACGCTTATTTTCATAATGTCATGCGGTTGTTTCGTGCTGCTGGCGGCAAATTACGGGTTGTAGTAAGTTGGCGATTCTGGACCTACCGGCAAGTCCAGAGCAAAGGTCCATAGGACGAAGAAACTGCTCCAGATGATCAGGAAGAAGATTGTGTAGGGCAGCATGATAGCAATCATGGTTCCCACCCCTAGATTCTTATCGTACCGCGTTGCCCAGGCGAGGATGAGGCCAAAATAGCTCATCATGGGCGTGATGATATTGGTGGTGGAATCCCCAATCCGATAGGCCGCCTGAATGGCTTCCGGGGCGTATCCAATCAGCATGAGCATAGGCACGAAAATAGGCGCTGTGACCGCCCACTGAGCCGAAGCCGATCCTAATGAGAGGTTGATGACGGCGCACATCACGATAAATAAGATAAAAATCATCGGACCCGTCATGCCAGTATCTTTTAGGAACTCCGCGCCTGTGACCGCGGTTATGGCTCCCAGATTGGTCCAGCCGAAAAAGGCAACGAACTGGGCGGCGAAAAACGCTAGCACAACGTAGAGTCCCAGGGAAGCCAAGGCTGCGGCCATGGCATCGATGACATCCCGATCAGTCCGCATGGTGCCGACAGATCGGCCATAGGCATAGCCCGTCGCGATAAAGAAGATGAGGATCCACACAACGAAACCGCGGAAGAACGGTGAATTGATCCGGTCTCCCGTCTCCGGATTGCGCAAGAGACCCCATTCCGGAACCAAGGTCAGCGCCATAAGGCTCAGCACTCCTAGCAGCGCGATCAAGGCCCATAGCAGGCCCCTTTTCTCATCGTGGGAAAGCCTCTCCATCATGCGCTTGTCTAGGATGTTTGGATCGGTGCGGGAGGAATCGTACTTACCCAGTTTCGGCTCGACGATGAAGATGCTCACGAGCGAGCCCACAAGCGTGATCACGAAAGTCGATGCGACCATGAAGTACCAATTAGCGGTCGCCACCACGACATAATCCGGATCAATCAGTTGAGCTGCTTCTTGGGTAATACCGGCTAAAAGCGGATCAATCGTCCCAACAAGAATATTGGCGCTATAGCCGCCTGAGACCCCCGCGAAGGCGGCGGCCATCCCCGCCAATGGATGACGGTCCAGCGCATAGAAAATGGCGCCCGCTAGCGGAATCAGAACCACGTATCCGACTTCTGAAGCCGTGTTGGAAACGATGCCTGCAAAAACGATGGCAACAGTCACAGCGTGGCGAGGCGCTGACAAGACCATGCCTCGGATCGCCGCGGATAAAAGACCAGAGCGCTCTGCGACACCGACACCCAGCATAGCGACCAGGACTACGCCTAATGGCGCGAAGCCGGTGAAGTTCGTCACCAGATTGGTGAAAATCATGCGGCCTCCGTCGCCATTCAACAGGCTCACTGCCCGGATCATGCCGTCCTCGGCCACCCCGCGGGCGTCGGCTGGTCTTGGATCCTCAACGGCGAGCCCAATCCAGCCGAAAAACCCCGAGAGGACCACAATGCCGACGGCCAAAACGGCGAATAAGGTCACCGGGTGCGGCAGAAAATTGCCCAACCATTCGACGGTATCGAGAAATCGGGTAAAAGCGTTGCGACGCTCAGGAGTTTGCTGCGGTCTGGTGTTCGTCATGGGCTAAGTTCCGATATAAGGCATGTGGAAACGCCTATGATTCTTTTTTTACCCGAAGCCTATCGTCAAAGTCGAAATTGATCGTAGCTCCGAGTAACACGTTGAAAGAGCCGAAGAGCCCATTGGACTTTTGAGCGATTACTGTGGGAGCACGGCTTTATTGTCCCGCCAAATCTGGTAGAGCATGACGGAGAAGGCGATGGGCCAAAGCAGGACGAAGACGAAAAGAAACTCTGGGAAAGCGATTAGCAGTATCGTTTTTCGCCGATCGGCTATGCGCCTGCGAAAGTAGCTGGCGAATCCGAGGGAGATGATTCCGGCAATAAGGTAAATCGTTAGGCTCATTTCAATTGGTATCGATTGTTGTAACCGCAGAGATCGGAGAGTTCGCGGAGGCATATCGAATAAGCGTATATGTATCCCAGGCTAACTGATCGTTTGATCCGACAAAACTATTAGATCGATGAGCCCTGTTTGCGAGAAAAATGGCTTCCGTGTTAAATCAAGCCCATTTCCTCGACCTAGCGCAGCTGCGGCGGAAGGGGCATCTATTTGCCTCGCAGAGGCAACAAGCGAGGAACGAGCGTTGTTCACAACATCGCTTCTCTCGCTATCGCGTCTTCAGGAAACAGGTATCCGCTTTACGGATAAAGAGTCAGAGAACCAACTTTCAATTATCAGGACCTGGTGGATTCCAGGTACCAAGAGGGTCGAAACGGGCTGGCTCTAGCTGTTGTGTCCAAGCATCTAGCTGGCGTTGCAGCTTTTTCGCTTTTTCGGCCTGCTTTTCCACGAGGTCATTTTGCTCCTCCTTGTCATTGGAGAGATGATACAGCTCAACCTTATTTTCCTTGTTGAGATCGATGTACTTGTCATTTCCCGAGCGGATAACGGAATGATCCTTGTCAAACATCTGCCAAAAGAGGACGTCGTGCGGCGGCCCGCTTTTCTTGCCAGTCAAATAGGGAATGAGATCGACGCCATCCAGGGGCCGGTCCTTGGCGATTCCAACGCCGGTTAGCCCTACCATGGTGCCTAGCATATCCATGGAACTGATGGGATGATGGTAATCGATGCCTGACGGAATGGCGCCGGTCCAACGGAAGGCGAAGGGCACGCGCATACCCCCTTCATAAATGGTGCCTTTGTTGGCCCTGAGGGGGGTGTTTCGAGAACCGTTGTTAGACGCTCCGCCATTGTCGGACAGGAAGAATACCAGAGTCTCCTCGTTGAGTTCCAGATCGTCGAGGGTATCAAGCACGCGTCCGACGCCGTCGTCGACCGCGCTTACCATGGCCGCATAGACCCGTCTCAGCCGATCGCTAATATGCTCGAATCGATCGAGATATTTCTGGCTAGCCTGCATCGGGGTATGCGGGGCGTTGTAGCTGAGAAATAGAAAGAAGGGCTTTTCGTGATTCTTGACGATAAAGTCGACGGCCTCATTGGAAAGCTCGTCGGTTAGGTATTCGTCGGTTTCCACGCGCTCCTCATTGCGTAGCAACTTCGTATTGTACCAACCACCACGCCGATCGACGTCCTCAATCGTTTGATATACGAGATCTTCGGGGAAGTAGCGATGCCCGCCGGCAACGAAGCCATAAAATTCGTCGAAACCGCGAACGTTAGGGCGGAATTTCGGGTGGGTTCCTAGGTGCCACTTGCCGACGTAGCCGGTATGGTAATCCACCTTCTTAAGAATCTCCGCGAAGTTTTCCTCCTCCAGGGGAAGTCCGGCGCTTTCATCGAAAGGATTAAGGGTAGGATTCCGTCGATACCCGAAACGACCTTGATAACGTCCGGTAATCATGCCGGCCCGGCTGGGGGAACAGACCGGGTAGGTGACGTATCCGTTGGTGAAGCGGACGCCCTCGTGAGCGATGCGATCGATATGGGGCGTCGGTATATCCTGGCAGCCGTTGAAGCCGACGTCCGCATAGCCCTGATCATCGGTGAGAATGATGATTAAGTTGGGTCGCTGAGAGGCCTGAACGGCAAGGGTGTAGAGAGAGAAGAAGAGAAGTAGGTAGGTGAGGTTCATAAGCTCAATTTATGTTACTCTTGTAGGAGCGGCTTTATGCCGCGATCAAATTTTTCTCCCCGCGGCCCCGCAAAGCGTGGGCCGCTCCTACGATAAGGTCGCCGAGAAACTACTCCACCGGTGGCAACAAGTGAACCGGATTCGAATTATATCCCACTGGGCGGATATTCGCAGGGTTGCCTAGATCAGCTCGGCACTCGTCAAGCAGAGCGTTCAAACGTTCTACGACTTTCGGGTTTTGTTTGGCGACGTCCAGGCCTTCGCCGATATCTTCTTCCAAATTGTATAGAGCTCCAGCCCGCAGTTTCCATGGACCTGATCGGACTGCCTGCAATTCCGTTTCCCGATGATAGTAGAAGGCCTCATGGGGCGTTTTAGCTCCGGGCTGGCTAAATAGCAGGGGAGCGATGTTTTTCCCGTCGATTTTCCGATCGCTGGGAGCCTCGGTACCGGCCAGTTTGGCGAAGGTTGGCAAGAGATCCATGGTGGTGGTGATTTCCTCGCAGACGCTGTCAGGCCGAATGGAACCGGGCCACCAGGCGATCGCCGGTTCTCGCATGCCGCCTTCCCAGGTGGAACCTTTTCCGCCCCTCAATGGCGTATTCACGCAACCCGATGCTCCACCGTTGTCAGAGGTAAAAATGACCAGCGTATTGTCGTCGAGATCGAGTTCCCGCAATGTATCCAAGATTTGACCTACAGACCAATCGACTTCTTCGATTTGGGCCCGGGTCCGTTGGGCGGTCAGGTATCCGCGATGATCGCCGATCAGGCGTTCGTTGTCTAACGGACCGTCGGGGTCGATGCCTGCCTTTTCAAGGAATTCCGGGCGAGCGTATCGCGGATGGTGAACGAAAGCGTGGGGGAGATAGACGAAAAACGGATTGTCTTGGTTTTTCCTGATGAAGGAGACGGCCTCCTCGGTGAACAAGCGGCAGAGGTCTCCTTGCTCCTCCATGGAGTCAACGGTATCGACGACCTCGTCTTGGCGAATAACGGGCAGAGGGCAGACCTCGACTTCCCAGTTTTGAGCGGGTGGATGGGGTGGCCACATGTCATTTGAGTAAGGGATGCCGAAGTACTCGTCGAAGCCTTGTTGGGTGGGCAGGAATTCGGGTTGATCGCCCAAGTGCCATTTTCCGAAGCAAGCGGTAGCGTATCCCTCTTCTTTGAGAATCTCAGCAATGGTAATCTCCTCGGGATTTAGTCCTTCCGTGTCGCGTGGGAAAACCACGCCTCGCCAAGACCCGAAATCAAGACCCACCCGTTTCGGGTAGGAGCCGGTCAGCAACGCGGCGCGGGAGGGTGTGCAAACGGGCGCTGCCGAATAGAAGGACGTCAGCTTCATTCCTTCCGCGGCCATACGGTTGAGGTGAGGCGTGTCGTTTAGGACAGATCCGAAGGGCTCGATGTCGCCGAAACCAAGATCGTCGATGAAGATGATAACGAAGTTCGGTTTGTTGGCGTGGGCATTTAAGGTGAAGATGCAAGAGAGGCAGATGATTACTTGAACCAGTTTCATAGGTTTAAATCGATTCTATCATTGTGGGAGCGGCTTTACGGTTGGGATTTCCGAACGGGCCTATCCTTCCTGCTTTTGGAAATGTCTAGGAGATCTTTACGAAACATACGGTTTAGTTTGCTTTCAATACAGGTCCTACGCCCTGAGGATTCGAGGTTCTGGGTTTGTCGATACGTTTAGCTCCCTCGGGCAGAGCGTTGGGTGTGAATGGCAGAATGTCGCCTTTCGGCAGATTTTTGATCCGAAGGTCCTTGATTTCTACGCGATTGGGATTTCCGCGGTGAAGCTGGATTGCCAGCAGGCCCTGGAGGGATCGGCCCGATTCATGACAGTCGATCAATTCGGAAGAGAGCTGCCCGTTGACTGTATGGATCAAGCGGTTGCCTTGAGCGATCACTGTGAATTCGTTCCACTCTGACACGTCGATTTCGACCGGTTCGTGTTCGGCGATCAACCAGCGCTCGCCTTCGGGATCGAGCATTACGCTCTTGCCGTTCAATCCGAAAATCCCGCGGCCTTTTTCCTCGTAGGTCATTCCAGTGTGCTCGATGGCTGGGTGGACGTCGCATTGGTAGCCAGAAATCACCCATTGACCGATATCAGGCCGTTCGCGGCTACGG
>CAZFUD010000251.1:0-6096 GCA_964521705.1 uncultured Opitutaceae bacterium
TGGCGAAACGACTTAAAGTGATCCAAGGCTTCATTAAGTCTTCATCGCGTCCTGAGTGGATGATCCAGGAAGTCGTTCCAGTGATTCCACCAGATCTGAGACCTCTCGTTCCTTTGGAAGGCGGTCGCTTCGCTACCTCGGATCTGAATGACCTCTACCGACGGGTAATCAACCGGAACAATCGTCTCCGGAATCTGATGCAGCTGAAGACTCCGGACGTCATCATCCACAATGAAAAACGGATGCTGCAGGAAGCCGTAGACGCGCTTTTCGACAACGGACGTCATGGTCGTCCTGTAACAGGAGCAGGTAATCGTCCTTTGAAATCCTTGAGCGACATGCTCAAGGGCAAGCAGGGTCGTTTCCGGCAAAATCTATTGGGTAAGCGCGTTGACTACTCGGGCCGTTCAGTGATCGTAATTGGACCTGAGCTACGTCTACACCAGTGCGGTTTACCTAAGAAAATGGCATTGGTTCTCTTCGAGCCATTTATCATCAGGCGATTGAAAGAGCTTGGGTTCGTGCACACGGTTCGGGGCGCTCGGAGAATGATCGAGAAAAAGTCCCCGGAAGTCTGGGACATTCTTGAAGAAGTTACCAAGGGTCATCCGGTCCTATTGAACCGGGCTCCAACCCTTCACCGACTGTCGATTCAGGCATTCGAGCCTGTCTTGATTGAAGGCGAAGCGATACGCGTACACCCTCTAGTTTGTACCGCCTACAATGCTGACTTTGATGGGGATCAGATGGCGGTGCACGTTCCACTGTCTCTGGAGGCGACGCTGGAGTGCAAGACTCTCATGATGGCGAGCGGAAACATCTTTTCACCTTCGAGTGGAAAGCCTATCTTGACGCCGTCTCAGGATGTGATCCTCGGATCCTACTATCTAACATTGGAGCCTTCGGCTCCGGCTGAGGAAAGTGGAAGGATTCCGTTGGCCGCAACTCAAAGCGAAGCCTTGTTTGCCCAGCTGGATGGAGCATTGAAGACTCATGACTGGATTCGGATTCCCAACCCCGACTACGGACGCGAGACGGTTTTTGGTAATAGCGATCGTAAGACGATTACCACTACTTTGGGACGTATTCGCTTTAGCCAAATTTGGCCGAAAGAACTTGGATTCCTGAACTTCCAGGTGGATAAAGGCCAATTGGGCGACGTGATCAATAACACTTACAAGGTCTCTGGAGCTGAACAGACCGTAATCTCGCTTGATCGTTTGAAGAAGCTCGGTTTCGATGTCGCTACGATGGCTGGAATTTCCATCGGGATCGACGATATGATTATTCCCGAGAGCAAAAGCGGCATTGTTGAAAACGCATTCAATCAGATAGACGAAGTCGAAGGCCAGTACCGCAAGGGGATCATTACTACAGGTGAGAGATACAATAAGATTATCGACATCTGGACAGTGGCGACCGATGAAATCAAAAAAGCGGTATTCGAGAAGCTGCAGACGAACGACGGCAAACCTGGCGTAAATCCAGTATTCGTCATGATGGATTCCGGTGCGCGAGGTAACCCCAACCAAGTAAGGCAACTTTGTGGAACTCGTGGTTTGATGGCTAAGCCTTCTGGCGAAATCATCGAGCGACCAATTCTCTCTTCATTCCGCGAAGGCCTGACGGTTTTGGAGTACTTCATCTCGACGCACGGAGCTCGTAAAGGCTTGGCGGATACGGCGCTCAAGACAGCGGATGCTGGATACCTGACCAGAAAGCTTTGCGATGTGGCGATGGATGTCATCATTACGGAAGACGATTGCGGAACGCGGGAAGGCATTTGGAAACGAGCGATCTTCGAAGGCGACGATGAAATCGTCAGCCTGCGCGAGCGGATTGAGGGAAGATGTTCTTGTGACGATGTATTCAATCCCAGCAACCCAGATGAAATAATCGTTTCTTCGGGCGAACTCATCACGGAAGTGACAGCCCAGAAGGTCGAGGATTGCGGTATTGAGCGGCTTAAGGTTATGTCGCCTCTCACCTCCACTGCTAACTACGGCATCGATGCCAAGTCGTATGGGATAAATCCCGCTTCGAATGATGTAGCTAAGCTGGGCGCTTCCGTGGGTATCATCGCTGCTCAGTCTATCGGAGAACCGGGAACTCAGCTGACAATGCGTACTTTCCATATTGGAGGTATTGCTAGCTCTGTGGTCACGGACCCTCGAATTATCGTGCGTAACTCCGGAAGAGTAAAGTTCCGCGGTTTAAGGCTGGTGCACATTGAAACTCCGGAAGGTCCCGTCTTTATTGCGTTGAACAAAACGGGATCGATTCAAGTTCTCGATAAGAATAATCGTGAATTGGAAGCCTATCCGATTGTAGTAGGATCTGCGATACGCATTCCCGATGGCGAGGAAATTGAAGCAGGCGCCGTGCTGGCTAGCTGGGACCCTTACAATATTCCAAATCTTTCGGAAAAGGCGGGAACGGTCCGCTTCCGCGACATGATCCGTGGTGTCACCATCAAGAAGGAGCTGGATGAAAGCTCTGGACGTATCGCTACAGTGGTTATCGAGCACAAGGAAGACCTCAATCCGTCTGTTGAGATTTGCGATGACTCAGGCAAGGTTTTGGCCGTGTACAGTATCCCAACTGGTGCTCAAGTGGCCGTGGCCGAGGGTGATGTTATTGCCCAGGGAGCCCTGTTGGCGAAAACGCCTCGTCAGGCATCCAAGACGAAGGATATCACCGGTGGTTTGCCCAGAGTTGCTGAGCTTTTTGAAGCCCGGCGCCCGAAGGAAGCTGCCGAGATGGCCCGTCTGGATGGAGTTGTATCCTTCGGTGGTACGGTTCGTTCGAAACGTAAGCTCATTATTACAAATGAAGAGACGGACACCTACGAAGAACATCTCATCCCACACGCTAAACAGATCATTGTTCAGGAAGGCGATGTCGTTCACAAAGGACAACATTTGACCGAAGGATCGGCAGATCCTCACGAGATCCTGGATATTCTAGGTCCGAGCGAATTGTACAATTTCCTGATCAATGAAGTTCAGGAGGTTTACAGACTTCAAGGGGTGACGATTAACGATAAGCATATCGAACTGATAATTCGACAAATGCTGCGCAAGGTTCGCATCACCGATCCAGGAGACACCGAATTCTTCTGGGGTGAGCAGGTTGAGCGTTCAACCTTTCTCCGCGAAAACAACCGAATCGTTGAGGCCGGTGGTAAACCAGCCGAGGCGGAGCCAGTCCTCTTGGGAATTACGAAGGCTTCGATCGAAACGGAAAGTTTCATCTCCGCGGCTTCGTTCCAGGAAACGACCCGAGTTCTTACCGATGCTTCGACGTTGAGCAAGGTGGACACCCTTCACGGCTTCAAGGAGAACGTGATCATGGGTCACCTGATTCCTGCTGGAACGGGCTTACCGCAGTACCGTGATCTGCGGATCACGCTACCATTTGGTAGTGAGCTCGGCGAGGTGGAAGAGGAAGAGGTTGAGGGAGAGATCATGCCGAGTACCGAAGTCGGATAATTCCAGCTGCTTTTATATAGATGTTCATTTTTCAAGCCGCGGCCTTAGGTCGCGGCTTTTTTGTTCCAGCTAACTATTTCTGCTGGTAGAGAAGGTTTTCTGGAACATGACGCAGGATTCGATCGGCCACTGTCTCGGTTAGATCCTTTTCTAGATCTTCCGGGTAGCGAACAAGTCCATTCGAAAGTTCGAGATTCCCCATGAATAGCGGTTCTTCCGGATAGAGGCTTTTCATGTTATTGAAAATCGTCTTCGGGGATCGAAAAACGCCTATTGTAGCGGAATGGATAGCAGATAGCGGTATCTGTTCCAAGGTCTCGTCGATAAATGCCCGATAGACTTGTTGGCAATTATCAAAATAGATCAATGGATCGAAGCGGAGCCCTATTTTCCAGCCGGCTGAAGCTAGCTTGGCGATTGCTCGCAGACGAGCCGACAGATTGGGGGCTTTGAACTCAAGAGATTTGGCGACCGAATCAGGGCTCAATGTGAATGCGATAACGACGTTTTCGAGAGCCTCTCTTTGTAGAAGAGGAGAAACATTTACGCTTTTCGTTCGCAGTTCCAAGGTGGCGTTAGGCAGATTCTGGAATAGGTCTAGGAAATGATTGGCGAAGCCCGTGAGACTTTCGAGGGCAAGGCTATCGCAGTCGTATCCGCTGAAGAAGATGCACTGCTCATTGGGATGGGAATTGGCGACTTCTCGGATGTCGGAAACGAAATCTTCGTAGTTTACGAATAAGACGAAGTTGGAAGACCGGTACATGCCCTGTAAAAAACAGTAGCGGCAATCGTACAGGCAATTTAGCATATGGGAGAAATAGTAGTGGCGGTCTGCTCCGAGTCCGTATTCAGCGGGAGTGGGAAGGACCTTTTCCCCTCGCTTTTCCGCGAGAATGAGTGCGGGATTTGACTTTTGGACACGGAAGTTCTGGCGTTTCGGATTGAATACTTCTCCGTATCGCGAGCAACGAATAGCCTCCGCGTTTGGGTACCGCTTTAGCAGATCGATCGTTCGAGGATGATCATTAATAGCGTCCTCTACGTAGATTCGTTCAAACATTCCTATTCGGCCCAAAGACGTTGCTATCTCAATTAGCGATTTCCTGGGTAAAGATGTTGAGAAGAAAGCTTGTCTATCTCTTTTTCGATCAAGTCAAAAACGCCGCGCTTATCGCGGCCGATGAGTCGATTGGAAAAGTCTCTCTTATCGCATTCGTCCAGAAGATGGGATAGTTGCCCGAGCTTCTCGTTCAGCCAGTGCTTATCGGTCTCCGAGAAACGGTGGGTAGATTGAACTTCCAAGTACGCCGCTTTCACCCAATCGCTAATCTCTTCGAATACCTGGTTCTCCAGGGTCTTTTGAGCGAAGAATTCTATTTGCTCAAGGTGGGCGGCAATGCTTTCGGATACTGCTTCCTTGTCTAGATTCTTGATTGCGATATTGGTTGCATTGTCAGAAACCACCTTGAATACGTGGATGAATTCGAAAGTGGATGCTGCCAAAGCGGCGGAATAGAATCCGTAGGCCTCCATGTCGAACAGGCAATTGGGCTGATAGTATGTAGAGGGAGCTCTCAATGTTCGCGTTTCTATGCCGGGCCACGGGGCTCGAGCGACAATCTGGGGAAAGTATACGTCTTTAGAATTATCCGAGCTGACGCGATTAGCGATAAAGCCGCTTCCGATAGCCGCGTCGCGATGTCCAGCGATTCCAACATTCAACCAGATTTTGCCAGAATCGGGAAATCGACAGGCCAGCGCGGTCGTTGCTATTGCTGATCGAAGTTCGCCAACTCCTGAAACCACGAGTCGAGCCTTCTCGCTGGCGAAGAGTCGAGCCCGACCATAGCTGCCACAAGGCTTTAGACCGTAGCGATGGATGAGCGGGCGAGCCTCGCAATCGAGGGCGGTAACGAAATGAATCATGGAAGCTGAAATAATTGCTTTTTTTTTCCCTTGATGTCATTGTGTCTAACGGGCAAAACGCAAGGCTCTCAATTTATCGTAGCTGATAAACCATAGAGATTCCACCTAGGGACCTCGCCCATTTCTAAAGTATATCAGGCCAGTTATTGGCAGGGGATGCTTTTTACTCGTTTTTCGGTAGAAAATCCTTGCCGAGCAAACGGCTTAAGGTAGTTTCACGCTCTTTTCTCAAAATTTCACATCATGCCAACAATCAATCAACTTGTCAGAAAGGGTCGCAAGGCGCCTCGCTCGAAGACTAAATCTCCGGCGTTGGACGCGAATCCGTTTCGCCGGGGCGTTTGTGTCCAGGTGATGACACGCACACCGAAAAAGCCGAATTCCGCTATCCGGAAGGTGGCTAAGGTGCGATTGACCAATGGCATGGAAGTAATCGCCTATATCCCTGATGAAGGCCATAGTCTTCAAGAGCACAGCATTGTTCTCGTAAGAGGAGGCCGTGTGAAGGATCTGCCAGGTGTTCGCTACCACATTGTAAGGGGAACCCTGGACGCTATGGGCGTAGAGAAACGCCGCCGAAGTCGCTCGAAGTACGGAGTGAAGCGTCCGAAATCCTAATCGATCTAGATTTCAATAATGTCACGTCGTAGAAGAGCAGTTAAGCGTCCAACCAAAC
>CAZFUD010000252.1:0-1123 GCA_964521705.1 uncultured Opitutaceae bacterium
GTTCTCCTTGCCATGACAACGCCCAGGTCGAAGCCCCTCTCACGGAAGCGCTTAGAAAGCTATCGGCCGACCATATATTGAAGTCGATGAACAGCGGGTCCATGATTATTCAATCGGGACATTTATCCGCCAGCGAGCGTCAGGCGGTCGCGTCGTATCTAGGGACTGTATCCAATGTTGGTGATACCGATACTGAACAAGGCTTGGGCGTGGGTTTCTGCTCTGAAGGGCCTGATAAAGGCTCCGGAGGGGGTAAGGTAGAAATTGGTGATTGGGGGTTCGGACTCACGAATGAGCGATCTATTCCAGGTAGTCGAATTCAGCCCAGTAACGTGGCATCACTGGAACTCGATTGGGTATTCGCTTTCCCGGGTTCGGCGCGCGCTCGATCCCAACCGACGGTGGCCGGCGATACGGTTTTTACTGGCAGTCAAAACGGCAAAATATATGCCCTCGATCTGGATTGCGGTTGCATTAAGTGGGAATACGAAGTGGACGCCGAAGTGCGTAGCGCAATATCGATTGATACCGACGAAACCGGAAACGCCGCGCGGCTTTATTTTGGGGACTTTAAAGGCAATGTGTATGGCTTCGACATCGCCTCTCGTAGCTTGCTTTGGAAAATCCGGGCAGACAGCCATCCGATTGCCACTATTACGGGTTCGCTCAGACTCCATCGTGACACGGTTTACGTCCCGGTTTCATCGCTTGAGGTCGTGGCGGCCGTCAATCCGAACTATCCTTGCTGTACATTTCGTGGCTCGATTCTCGCTATCGACAAAATGACGGGCAAGGTCCGTTGGCAGACTCACACGGTTGATGAACCCATTCCGCAAGTCGAGAACTCGGCGGGGGCGACGAAGTTCGGGCCATCGGGGGCCCCAGTTTGGTCCAGCCCGACGATCGACGAGAAAAGGGGGCTGCTTTACTTCGGAACTGGCGAAAACTATACCCGCCCAAGCACTTTGACCAGCGACTCGATTATCGCTATCTCAATGGAGGACGGATCCATTGAATGGGTTAATCAGGTGACCGAAGATGATGTGTGGAATGGGGGATGCAACAAGCCGGATCCAGCGAACTGTCCGGAAAACCATGGGCCGGATTATGATTTCGGCGCTCC
>CAZFUD010000252.1:1149-6071 GCA_964521705.1 uncultured Opitutaceae bacterium
ACCTTGGATAGCGGGAAAGACATTATCTTGGCGGGCCAGAAGTCCGGTCGCGTGTTCGCGATGGACCCGGACAACGATGGTGAAACAATCTGGGAGCGTCAGGTGGGTCGCGGAGGCATTATGGGTGGCGTTCATTGGGGAATGACTACGGATGGACAGTCCGTTTATGTGCCGATTTCCGATGTTTCCGTCTATCCGAAGTATGCTCATAAACCTGCTCGATCCGGCTTGCACGCCCTCGATATCGCCTCCGGCGAACCGGTTTGGAGCGAACTGGTTGAAAGTATTTGCAGCGATGCCAATTGGAATTGCTCGCCGGGCCTTTCGGCGGCCGCTACTATCAGCAAAGGGTTGATTTTCGCGGGTGGTTTGGATGGTGTCTTGCGAGCCTTTGATGCTGGTTCGGGGGAGGTCCTATGGAAGGTGGAAACCAATCGTCCCTTTGATGCTATCAATGGCATCGATGCCGAAGGGGGATCCATTGACTCTGATGGCCCGATTATCGTAGGCGATCGGCTCCTTATCAATTCGGGCTACGACAAATGGGGATACAAGTTTGGCAACGTTCTGCTATCCTATAAACTTCGAGAATAAACCAATGAGAAATAGACGCCTACTGACAGCGCTTTCCCTATTTGCCGCCCCCTTTGTGGTCGTCGCTTTGGCCCATGAAAACAAGCCGGACCCGCTCATGGAAGGGCGCTCCTCGACCATCATCGGAGTTAACCATGTGGGCCTGAGTGTAGAAAAACTGGGCCGATCGGTCGCCTTCTACCGCAAATCCGCTGGGCTGAAGGCAGTAGGAGGGAAGCGCCCTATCGACAAATCCCTCTACACTGCAGGCAGCCTGGAATACAAGGGGAAGCCTGGTAAGATGAGAGTCTTAAAGGGGCCGAATAGTTTTCTCCGGATCATGGAGTTTGATGATAAGGTCCCAGCCGAATCTCGGCAGTTGTTGGAGGTGCAGGGTCCCGGCGTTACCCACGTTTGCTATATCGCCCCCAAAGCGAAGCCCGTGGATGGCAAGTTCGTAAGCAACGGCGCCACTTGGGAAAGTCTCGGCAAAGCCATGGTGGACTTGCGGGGTGTCGGATACATGTATGGATACCTGCGGGATATTGACGGCCTGATGTTCGAAGTCGAACATGCTCCGGAACCCAACTTTGACGACCACTTGTGGCTGGGGCATGTGGCGACCGCCACCCCGGACCTGACTCGAACGCTGGAGTTCTACACGAAAGCGCTAGGATTCGAGCATTTCCGCAGAGCGGATGATCGATCGGGACCCACTTACGACAATGTGGCGGGTGTGGAAGGCGTAATCCTGCACGGCGCCTGGTTTCGGCTGGCCCCTTTCTACAGTTTGGAGTTTTGGCAATTCGTCAGCCCGCAAACGCGAGAGCGGGCGAAGCTCCCCCGGCTCAATGAAATCGGGTACAACTTGGTCGCTCTCGAAACCACCGATATCGAATCGGATTTCGCTCGTATGAAATCGTCTGGCATTCCTCTGGAAACGGATATCGTGGATACACGGGACGGGCAGGCCTTTTATTTCCGCGATCCCGATGGCAACCTTCTAGCTCTTATGGATTTCTATCCTGGATCCAGCCTGAGTCTGAATGCCTTGAGGTCCCGTTAATAGCCAAACCCCGATATTGCTCTCCATGACCATTGGAAAATCCCATGCTAGCCTCCTTGCCTTAATGCCGAAGCCTGACTGTTCGCGATCGGTCCTGATCGTATCCATATTAAGCATACTATATGGCTTCTCTGGGGGATTGCTCGGGCAAGATATTTCTGACTCTGTCGAGCATCGGTATGCCGATAGCGATGGCGTTTCAATCCACTATGCTAAAGCCGGACACGGCCCCATGGCGGTTTTCATCCATGGTTTCCCTGACTACTGGTATTCATGGCGTCACCAAATGAGCGCGTTGGCGGCTGAATATACGGTCATTGCGATAGACACTCGGGGTTACAATCTGAGCGACAAACCCCAGGGGGTTGAGAATTACGCCATGGAACTGCTTGTAGGCGATGTCGCCGCGGTTATAGCGAACGAAGGTCAGGAGAGCGCCATAATTGTCGGTCACGACTGGGGAGGGGCGATAGCTTGGAGTTTCGCCGCCGCCAAACCAGAGATGACTGACCAGCTTATTATTGTAAACCTGCCCCATCTCAAAGGCCTGGTCAGGGAACTCGCGAAACTGGGACAACAGCATCAGAATTCACAATACGCGAGGAATTTCCAACAACCCGATTCGCATCAATACATTTCAGTCGATACCCTGGCATCAAGTAGAGCCCAAGGGGATACGGCGTTGCAGGAGAAGTATTTGGAAGCATTTCAGCGATCGAGTACCGAGAGCATGATGAACTACTACAAGGCTAACTATCCTAGGGAACCCTATACGTCGGGGAGTTTTGTTGAGCTAGACAAGATTAAGATGCCGGTCTTGCAATTCCATGGGCTGAACGATCGGGCTTTGCTGCCAGGAGCCCTGAACGATACCTGGGAAGAGCTAGAGAAAAACTGGACCCTAGTCACGGTTCCAGGCGCCGGCCATTGGGTTCACGTGGAAAAGCCGGAATTCGTCAACGAAATGATTCTGGCCTGGTTGCGCCTTCAATAATTCTGCACGCGCAATCTGAATACGCTCCGACCTCAGGCGCCCAATTCGGGCCGCAAATCGTCGAGGCCGATCAGCAGAATGCTAGGAGGTTTCTTGGATAAATCGGTAGTGGATAGGGAACAGGCGGATAAGCGGAACGCGGATAACGCGGCGGGAAGGATTAGGAGGAAGCGACTTCGGCGGAATCTTCCGGGAAAGCGGCGAATCGCGACTAGAATCGAATTAATAATAAGCGATGGCTCTAGACAAGCATGGCGTATTCATTGATCAATACATCCATTAAGTTTCTGTTTCGATTGTTGTACCTGAATTGGCATTCGGCCAGGTGCAATATGAACTTATCCTCTTTGATGCCATTGAATTGCGCGAGTCTTCTTTTTGCGAACGACCAGAAGGCCTCTATGCCATTGATGTGGCTCTTGCCGCGGACGAACTCGTTCTTGCTATGATAAACTCTGTAATGGTCGTATCCGTTAAGTATGAGCCCGTCGTAGGCCTTCCAGCCGTCGGAATAGATGGTGCTGCCCTCGAGCACTTTCCCCTCTATTATGGGCATCAGAGCGGCCCTGCTGGCAGAGGCGACCACCGTCACAAACACTTTGCCTCCACGCTTGAGCAATCCGAATACCGGAGTCTTCCCGGCCGCTCCGCGACCTCTTTTGCCTCTGACTCTGCGAGCTCCGAAATAGGACTCATCGACTTCGATTTCGCCGGACAGGCGCATGACCTCCTCGTACTGCCATGACAATATATGCTCCCGAAAGATATTATAGTAGCGGTTCACCGTGTTGCGGCTTATCCCTGTCAGACGAGACGTTTTCGACGCCTCGATGTCCTCGCAAAAGTGCATCAGAATTTTTCTTCTCTTATATTTCGATAACCCTTTATTCATTAATGACTAGCAATGGTTTTAAGTGTACCATGCTTGTCTAGAGCCTAAGCGATTAATAGCCAAGTAGTCTCGGGAGCCACAATATGATATCCGGAACGAATGCCATTATGAGCAATGCCCCTATTAGAGGTATCAAAAAGGGCGCTACAGCGATTGAAACTCGCCCTAAAGAAAGCTGGGCAACGTCGCGCATGATGAATAGCGAAAGCCCCATTGGAGGCGTATATTGTCCGATCATGATCGCGAAGACCATGACCACTCCCAGATGAACGGGATCCATCCCATAGGTTTGCTGGGCTATGGGAAGAAGCATAGGAGCTAAAATCAGCAGCAGGATGGCGTTTTCTATGATCGCCCCGAGCACGAGCAGGACCGCTATTACCGCCAAGAGGAAGCTCCATTTTTCCTGAAACGTTGAAACGAGGAATTGAGAGAGCGCTTGGGGGAGTTCCCCGACGGTCAATGCCCAGCCGAATAGTATCGCCGATGCTATGATGAACATGAGCTTGGCCGTGGAAAGGGCGGTCTCCTCTAGGATGCCCAGAAAATGTTTCCAGGATAGGTCCCGATAGACGATCGCTGCCAGGAAGAGAGCGTAAACCGCAGCGACGGTCGCCGCTTCAGTGGGACTGAAAATGCCCATAGCCATTCCTCCGACAATGATGATCGGCGTCAGGAGAGCGGGCAAGGCGAGAAGGGCGGCCACGCCGACGACCTTCCAACCTACCCAGATTGTAGAGTAGTAATGGCGACGCGCTCCGATGACGAAAATGTATATCATCAAGCAAGTCGCGATGAGCAGGCCGGGGAGTACTCCGCCTAGAAAGAGCCCGGTTATCGATACATCAGCGATGACGCCGAATAGCACCATGGGAATGCTCGGCGGCAGGATGGGTCCAATGGCGGAGGACCCAAGCGTGATTCCCACTGCGAAGTTGGTGTCGTATCCTTTTTGCCGCATGGCTTTGACCTCCATCGATCCGAGGCCGGCGACATCAGCGAGGACGGATCCGGACATACCTGCGAATATGAGGCTGGCGAATACATTTACATGGCCCAGTCCACCAGGTATACGTCCAACCAATACGTTCGCGAATTCGAATATCCTATCGGTGATTTTCCCGGCATTCATAGTCATGCCCGCAGCCATGAATAGCGGAATTGCTAGAAAAGTGAAATTCTCCAGCGAGAACCCCATTTCCTGGGCCCCTACGCTCAACGGGAATCCGTTTAGCCAAAGATAGGCGAAGGCGCTGGCGGCCAATGAAAAGGCAACGGGCAAGCCTAGAAATATAAGAACAAGGCTCGCGAATATGAGCCAAAGTAAGCCTGCGTCGAATGCCATCTTAGCGTCCCCCTCGCAGGTTGAAAATCGTTCGATAGATGCGCAGGGCAAT
>CAZFUD010000253.1:0-6034 GCA_964521705.1 uncultured Opitutaceae bacterium
ACGCCGCATTCGGAAGATTCACCGGGGCAGATCTTGGTTTTTCGGCGTTTGTCCCTTGGAAGCGTTCGCTCGGTAGCGTCCCGCTGGGGTTTGGATTCCGGCGGGTTAGTCGGCGTAGAAGACGGGCTCGTCTTCCTGCGGTATGGGATCGATGCCGTCCCATCGATTCGCTTCGATTGCCCATTGTCCAAGAGGCGTATCGCTCCAGCTTTCGGGCGCTTGATCCCACTGCTGCTCGTTTTCGGCAGTGCTCTGGTCGATATCGGGGTCGGCACGCATCTGCGGTAGGGTCGCGTACGCGTCTGGCCTCTGGTCCGATTGGTCTTCTTCCCATTGCGGGGGAGGGCGCTGGTCGAAGTCGTCCGGGAAGCTTGTCTCCTGGCTCACCTCGAAGTCTTGCCGGCTGGCGTCATGCTCGGAGGGCGAGTCGCTGGAATCGTTCCATTCTCCGTCTAAGACGATGATGCCTGCGAGGTCGTCGCGTTCGCGAGCGTAGTCCGCGAGACGTTCTTGCCGCGCCTGTTCCCAGGGCTCGAGTTCGTAGACGATACCATCGAGAAAACTGGCGAAGGGCAATTCGAGCGCTTCTCGGTCGGCGGTAGGCGGCGGCGCTCGGGCGCCTTGGCTGTCGGTGGCGTAGGCGTGCCAGCCGAGGGTTTTGAGAAGAGCTGCCGCCTTCGCTGGGTCTTCGAGGATACCTGCGACGCGCATTAGCCGCGCGCAGACCGGGCAAATGAGAGGATCGACCTCCCAGACCTTTAAGATGAGTTCGCGCCACTTCTTGCGGGGGATGCGGGGCATGGCGTCTCGGGGCAGTTCGATAATTTCGATTGGGTCGCCCGACTCGCGCTTTGGAGGCGGCGTGTAGGCGTCTGGATGCGGTTTGAGAGGTCGTCCCTGATCGAAAGCCCGGGCTCGCAACTCGAGAGTCTTGGCCTCGCGTTCGCTGGCGAAGTCGGCGTAGGAGCGTCGAGTTGGCAGAGGCGTTTCGGCTGCGCTGGGCGGCGACTCGTTGTTCGCCCGCTTACGGCGTTCGCCGCGGGCTCGGTTGCTGTAGGCGCCGTAGTAGCGTACGAGATGCTGGCCTGGGGATGGGATATGGCGCGCGATGGCGGCGATGAAGGCCGGGCCGTCGAAGGTTTCCCACAGGCGCTTGGTGGCGTGGTTGCGTTTGCTGCAGTAGACGACATCTCCGGTCTCGGGCAGGTAGGTCATCTTTTCCAGGGAAAAGGGATTTCGCAGTATGTATTGAGCGAGGTTTTCCAGACCGTCATGGTCGTCCCTTTGAATGCGATGGCCGGCGTGGATGCCGAATCCGCTGTGATGCCACTGTCGCATCTTTTCCGCTTCCTGGGCGGAGAGCTTTCCCTGTTTCGCGAAGAACTTGAGCACGCGGGCCCGTAGCAATTCGGCGACCTGTTCCCAATCCCCTCTATGCAAGGCGTGGAAGGTATGCGTGCCGACGAAGGCGCCGTCGGTAATGAGGATGTGCAGATGGGGGTGGTAGTTTAGATAGTCACCGAAGGTTTGTATGGCGATGACCACGCCTGGCTGTCCAGCGGGAGTTCCGAGTCGTATGCGGATGACGTCGCGGAGACTCAGCCAGGCCGCTTGGCAGAGGCTCGTGAAGAGCTGGCGGTCGAACTGGAAGGCTTTTCTGAGCCGCTTGGGGATGGTGACGACGATTTGCCGATGGGGAACTTTTTGGGCGACTTCGTGGCGAATGAATTCGCCGAATTGCTGGACCTTCTTCTGGTGGCAGCTGGGACAGAAGTAGCGTTGCTTGCAGCTGAAGGCGATCAGGTAGTCGCGCCCGCAATGCTCGCAATGCCGCCGGGCGAATCCGCGGCTCAGGTCGCCGCAGGCCTCGAAGGCGTCGAGGGTGCGTGCCACCTCTGGGCGGAGTCGGCCTTCCCGTTTTTCGAACCGGGCGCCGTACTGCTCGTGAAACGTCTTTCGATGGGCAGACAGGCATTGCAAACGCGGCGACGCCCGCGGGCGCCGCGGGCGGTATAGGGTAACAGGCACTCGCTAAGAAAAGTGAAAGCGGCTGTTCTCTGCCAGCAAAAGCTTTTGGATAAGGGTCCTTTAAATTCGCCAGCGTTGAGCGATCTGAAACAGCGAAGTAAGATTGCTCGGAGGTCGTTGTTGTGATCGGTTGGCATGCGCTCTCGCTTGGGTGGACCTGCCCAAGTGAAAACGACGTCAGTTTTGAAATCTCGGGCACCCCCCTATTCGACTTTTCGAGAGCGTGCTGGCTCAACAGGTTTCGTACACTACGCCCGCCAAGAGCGGCAGCCATACACGGTTTCGAATTATCAGGCTCCCTCTAAACAAGCGATTCCCTCTCCATCCAGTCGAGAGCTCCGTCCAAGTCGTCAAAGGCGCCTTTCAGTTGGGCTTCGTAGGCCTTCGAAAGAATCGATTTAAACCGCGGGCCTGGTTTCAGACCCTTCTCGATTAGGTGTCTACCTTGCAGAATTGCGTTGGGAGCCGCGTCTTCTACAGCTAGTTCCCGAATTCTAGTATTGAAGTAATTGAGGCGCTTTTCTTGTTTCTCGGAAAGAAGTGGCGGCCTGCCATTGTGATCCGCCCACATAACGTAGTATAGCTCGTTAGTCGTTGCAGGCTGAATACGCTTGGATAGCCGTTTTAGACTGGTATCGGATGGTTGAGCATCGACGAAGGAACTCAGGAAGTGATGATTCACAACTAAAGCTCGAATCTTCTCTTTCAACGTGTTGGGAGCTCCAAACCGAGTCATCAGAGACTCCGAGAGCCAGCCGCTTTCCTGATCGTGACCTGGACTGGTCCAGCGTAGAGCGCCTTTAAATTCGACGTACCGAGTGCGACGCGCCTTTCCTAGATCGTGGCACATAGTTGCGAACATAAGCGTCGTTTTCGTTTCAGAATCAAAACCCGACCAATCTGGATGACGCGCGAGCGCATCGATACAGTGTAGTGTATGTGTAAATACGTCACCCTCTGGATGCCATTCGGGTTCTTGGGGAAGGCGGAGTAGGACGTTGAGTTCAGGAAAAAAAGAGATCCAGCCACTCTCTTTCAAGGCCACCAATCCTTTGGATGGGGCTATCGATTGGCAGGCCCATTTTTGCCACTCTCCCCAGATGCGCTCTGCCGCCACGTAAGCGAACTCGCGTTTCATCGCTCGGCAGAGCTCGGCGGTTTCAGGATTGAGCGAAAGGCCGAAGCGGCCAGCGAATTGCATCGCTCGCAATGCCCGCAATGGGTCCTCCGAAAAGGCTTCGCTAACGTGCTTGAGTTCCTTGTTTTCCAGATCCGCTAGCCCTCCAAAATAGTCGATGATGGTTTTTTCGTAAGGGTCGTATTGTAGGGCATTGATTGTGAAATCGCGTCGCTTGAGAGCTGATACAGGATCAAGATTAGGCTCGGTTTTGATGTCGAAGCCACGGTGACCTTGCCCGGATTTGGTTTCCGTCCGAGGAACGGAAAAGTCGTACTCGGCTCCTTGCGACCAAAGCTTTACGACCGCGAACGATTTGCCGACGAGGTCCGTTTTGCCAATCTTGGCCAGGATCGCAGCAATTTCATCGAGCTCCAAACCGAAAACCTCCACGTCAAAGTCTTTGGGAGCGATTCCCATGAGAGCGTCGCGAATGCAGCCTCCAACAAGATAACAGCTAGACCCGCGTCGCTTTAGCAGGGCTAGGGCTGACTCCAGCGATTCTGGAATCGGAAGATCGAAGTTGATGCGCTCGGACTTATCAACCATGGGCAATTAAGAGTTTCCGACGAATCTCGCCCGGAGCGCCGCGATCCATCCAGCGATAAGGCACAAGCCTCCGATGGGAGTGATGGGCCCGAGAACGCTCCAGCTAGTCAGCGCTAATCCGTAAAGCGATCCGGAAAATAGAACCACTCCCGCGATCCAAAGATTCACTATCAGATTAAATCCTCGCATTGGCTTCATTCCAGCGATGAAGGCGAGAAGGAAGATGCAAACTGCATGAATCAAATGATAGAATACAGCAGTCCGCCAGACTTCCATCATTCCAGCTGCTTTTAGACGGCTCTCAAGCCCGTGAGCGCCAAAGGCCCCAAGGCCGATTGCGATAGCTGCCAGGGCGGCGCCAATACGCTGATGAATGGTGATGATGGCTGCTGTAGAGGTTTCCATTGGACGTTTTTTGGTTTTTGCGAAGATCTATACTGGTTTAACCACAAATTCAGCAACTCAGGAAGTTTGCTCTGGTCACGAAATTGCTTACAACGAAGATCATTGCCACATGAAAGCCTTCCGCCGTCTGTTACTGCCCGTTCTGCTCACCGTCTCTACCGCGATAAGCTGTGCCGAGGAGTACACCATAAATGTGGATCTCACTTTCGATACGAAGTACGTTTTCCGAGGAACGCAGCTAGCGGATGATGTCTTTCATCCATCCGTCGAATTAGCCCAGGGCGATTTTTATGCTGGGGTCTGGGCAGCTCAGCCAATCGAAAATCGGGGGGCTCCGGAAGAGTGGACGGACGAAGTCGATTTTTACGTCGGCCAAGGCTGGGCTCTTGGGGAAAAGACCAGTCTGGATATTGGGGCAGCTCACTACTATTTTCCGACAGGAAAAGACTCGACCGAACCATTTATCGGAGTGACGCGTGAGATTCGCAGTGCGGCCGCTTCCCTGTACCTTTACCGGGACCTCGATTTGGATGTGACTACCTCCGAAGGCTCGGCCCGCTACAGCTTGCCTCTCAGCGGGAAGACTTCGCTCGATTTAGGAGCCCACTTCGGATTGATAGATGGCGATAACTTCGGAAAGTACCTTTATTACGGGGCGGACGTCGTGGTCCCGATTAAGCTAAAGGAAAACGCGATTTTCTCCTTCGGAGTCCATTACGACGATAGCGATGAGGGCTCGCCCACGCCCGGTAGCCACTTCCACGGATCCACTTCCATAACGATTGGTTTCTAGTAATCGGCCCCCCTACCTCGCTATTGAAATAGCCCGGGTAACTATGGTAGCGGCCGATCTCCGAGCGGGCACAAATGGTAACATAGGCTTCCAGCCTGTGGTCTGAATACCTCTATACAGGCAAGATGCCTGTTCTACCTTGCAAAGTGGGCACTCGGAGATCGCCCGCTACCAAACTCACATAAGAAGCGAACCCACCTTCAGCCGACACCCAAAAAAACTCTCAAAATCGTTGACATGCCTTTACGAGAGCCTAGGAGTTTCCCTCTTTTTCTCGAAATCCGATGAAAACGTATCTTGCCAAGAAAGAAACCGTAAAACGCGACTGGGTCATCGTCGACGCGAAGGATCAGGTTCTCGGTCGATTAGCGGTCAAGATAGCCAATCTGCTAAGAGGTCGGGATAAGCCGACCTATACGCCTCACGTGGACACGGGCAATTTCGTAGTCGTCATTAATGCCGACAAGATCGTCCTCACTGGTAAGAAAGAGGAGCAAAAGCAGTATATGTTCTACAGTGGTTACGTGGGCGGCGAAAAACACCTAAGCGTTTCTCAGATGCAAGCCCGTCAGCCGGATTTCGTCGTCAAGCACGCGGTTAAGGGGATGCTCCCCAAGAATCGTCTTGCCCGGAAGATGCTCACCAAGCTCAAAGTTTACGTAGGGGAAGAGCATCCTCACCAAGCCCAAGAGCCAAAGGCAGTATCCCTCTAATTTTACTCAAGCCCTCTAGAAAATGGCAGAAACCAATAGCGTTTACCTCGGAACCGGACGTCGCAAGACTTCAGTCGCTCGCGTTCGTTTGATCGAAGGCAGCGGCAAGGTCAGCATCAACAACAAATCGGCTGACGAATTCTTCTCCCACGAGAACTTCTCGCGGTCCGCGCTTCTCCCATTCGCGACTATCGAAGCGAAGGACAAGTTCGACATGGAAGCGAAAGTCCATGGTGGCGGTGACAGCGGTCAGGCTGGCGCATTGGCGCTCGGTATCGCTAGAGCGTTGCTAAAGTTCGATGGCGAACTGCGAACGCCCTTGAAGCAAGCGGGACATCTCACTCGAGATCCCCGAATGAAGGAACGTAA
>CAZFUD010000254.1:0-6012 GCA_964521705.1 uncultured Opitutaceae bacterium
ACGGTACAGTCTGGATACAACAGCCTGAGAACCTCGACGACGAATGGACGGTCTACCCGATCGGAGAATTCGGACCGGATTGGATGATTGGATACGGAATCGCCGACATCGATAGCGACGGCGACATCGACGTCATGTGCGGCAGCTACAGCAAAGGGTCCCGGATGGGCGACGAGGATGTGGACCGTTTCGACGGGCTGGGCCGTCTCGGTTGGTTCGAAAACCCAGGAGATCCAAAATCCTCCTGGACCCGCCACGATATTTCCCGCCGCAAGCGCGGCATGTTCGACAAGCTCATTCCACGTGACATGGACAATGACGGCGACACCGACTTCGTCGCAACGCGCGGCAATAGCGATCCTTTCGACGGTGTCATATGGCTAGAGCAAGTCCGGACTTCAAAACCGGTTCAGGCATTTCAAGCCGCTCGAACCGACGAGAGCCCGGAAATGCCACTCCCCTGAGCGGCAGAAACCATCGATCACTCACGTATTCGGAGAAGACTGCCGGAATGGTGGAAAAGACAGAAGCGTGGTATCCGGCGACACAGGCGAAGACGATCAAGGTCTTCGCATAGTTAGACATTCGCGAAGGAACGCCAGAAGGAAAACACTTATCTAGTATTCAGGTTTCTTTTACTGGATGAGGGTTCGTGTTCAGGGAAAGCCCGGCCGCTCTACTAGGAGCAAATTGGTTTTCCTCGTGACAGCGCCAAACATCAATGGATGACCCCTTAGACTCTTGAAAAAGCCACCAACTGGAAGGCCATAGTCACACGCAAATAAGCCTAAGTGTTCGCATACCAAAAGCGGGAGGAATCTATGGGCCAAACGTTAAGGCAAAAGAGCCCTTAGTGACTTGGAACCGGACCTTCTATATGGAAGAGCTTATTGTAGATGCGCCAAGAGACGCCTTCCTTTATCAAGGACAATGTATCGATGTAGGTCTTACCCATGAATTCATCCCGAACCCGGGCTACGGCAGTCTGGCCCGCGATTTCGATTGACAGAATTTCAAAATGGAGCGTTTCGCCCTTTTCTTTTGAGGAGGGTTGCTGACTGCCTATAAAGTTCGCGAAATCGTCCACTGGTATCTCACGGAGGTTCCCTTCCACATAACCCGTGATCTTCGCATTTGCGTGAAATGCGGCATGCGCTTTTTCGGTATTCGATTCATACATACAATCAAAGTATGTTTGAATAGTTTCCCGTATTCGTTTTTCATCGCTCATAGCATTCCTCCTGAAAACAGTATAGGTTAGTCAATTAAATGCGGAGCGACCTCTTTGAGTAATGGCTGAATTTCAGAAAAGCATTCCCTCATCGCTGTTAATGCGACCCTTATCTCTTCTTCTGACAGGGGAGTGCATACCCTGAGAGCCATCAAGTTCTCCAGTGTGAGGACACCCTTGTTAATCAGTGACCGCCGAAAAAGGGCCATCGCTTGCTGAAGTCCCGGCGCGTTTGCATTCATTAAGTAGGCTACCGGGTCAATGACTTCCTCCTCGGTTGTCAAATGGAGGCTCTGATGATTCCCGTAGCCTATCACCTTTCCCTGGATTCCCAGTTCCTTGAGTATTCTTCGAATGCCGTCGGCCAACATTTCGCCTTTGGCATTAATGCGCGCAATTTCCTTCGGGTTTAGAATATTCAAACAGGCAGTGCTTGCAGCAACTGTCATCGGATCCCCCTGGTGCGCGACGATGGCGGCCACTCTCACCTCTTCCTTCTGGCTAAACAGCTTCATGATATCGTTGCGGCCGCCAATAAGTCCCATTGGCAGACCTCCTCCGATACCTTTGCCATAGCAGCTTAGATCGGGCTCTACATCGTACAATGCACCGGTTCCACCATGATCCAGCCAGAAATTAACAATTTCGTCGAAGATCAGAACAATGCCGTACTTCGTGCATAACTCCCTGAGGAAAGTCAGGTAGCCATCTTTGGGAGGGATGGCGCCCCCGGTCTGTAGTCCCTCTGTAAGTACGGCAGCCAGATCATCCTTGTTTTCCCTAATTACTTTCTCGGTCAACTCTTTGTCGTTCCAGTGGGTGAATAGTACATTCTCCAAGGTGTTCTTAGGTAATCCACGAAATCCATTGGGAAACCGGGGATTGGGCTCGATAGCCAAGGCATCGTCGTACGTGCCGTTATAGCCACCACGTATCTTCAAGATTTTATCCCTACCGGTAAAGGCTCTCGCCGCTCGGATGGCCCACATGAAAGATTGGGATCCGCCCAAGGTGAACCAGACTTTCTCAACTGAAGGTACGCGTTTGCACATCATTTCAGCCAATACGTCAGCGCCCTCATGCGGTTTAAATGTAACCAGCCCTTTGGGGATCTGTTCCCGAAGGGCCTCAGCCACCTTGGGATGATTGTGACCGAACACGCAGGTCATACCCAAAACAAGGTCTATATAGCGGTTCCCATCGACATCGTAGGTATAACATCCATCCACCCGCTCAACATAGGCCGGGTAGGTTCCTGTGGAATGAGAGCGCAGCGCGCCACCGGGAGTATAGTTTTCCGCCCTCCCGCAAAGCTCACGAGACTTAGGAGTCTTTCTACGCCAGATCTCTTCTATTTCCTTCTCATACTTTTTGAGAAGCTCATCTACTCTGGACATACCAAATCTCCTCTTCTAATTTTTCAATGCATCGCGCCCCGATTGCGGTGTAAGCTGAGAACATGAAGGATACGAATGGGTCATGGATAAACTGGCAAGGTTGCTTTTCCCAGCATGGGCTATCCCCATCTTGCGCAAATGCTGAGCCCAATTTCCAGTGCCGGTGAAGCCCACTGATGAATCCGTCCAAGCTGAAGGCGCTCTGTCGCTTTCGGGAAAGCTATCTTTTGGCGTCGGCGCTTCCGGTGAAGCGGTATACCTAGGACTATTTAGCGGCTTCATAACCATCTACTACAATCAGGTTATTGGACTCTCTAACTCGCTCATCGGAATTGCTATCATGCTGGCCCTGATTGGGGATGCCATTTCGGATCCGATTATTGGAGTTATGTCAGACCGCTGGAGATCCAGGTTCGGCCGCCGTCATCCCTTTCTAGTCGCTGCCCCTGTTCCTCTAGTCGTTTCGATCTACTGCATCTTTAATCCCCCCGAATTATTAACCACCGGAACAGACGGTCCGCCCCAAATGCTCTTGTTCGCCTGGCTTGCCAGTTGGACCATCCTCAGCCGATGGTTTGTGACACTCTACCAGGTTCCCCATCTGGCGCTCGGGGGAGAGTTGACCAAAAATCAACATCAACGTTCTCAGCTGTTCAGCGCGAACACCGTGTTTAACTTCGGGTCAATGGCCGGCTTTGCCTTCGTAGCCTGGAGCGTATTTTTCGCGGGTGAAAGGGTGCGCGAAGACGATAGCCAGGTGGTTCCAGGTCATCTGGACGCGGCATCGTACGGGCCCTTGATTCTAACCGTTTGCGTCATTGTTTTGGTAACGATTTGGTGCTGTGCCGCCGGGACATGGAGATACATCCCTCAACTTTCAAAAGCCTCCCCGGATCGGGAGCCCATGTCTCCTGTATTGTTTCTAAAGGCCATCGTTAAGACCTTGAAGAATCGCAACTATCTGATCCTGGTCATCGGGTTTTTCTTCTTTATGATCACCAGTGGCATATTCGATCAGCTCGAAGTATTCATGTTTACCTATTTCTGGGAATTGCAAGCGGATCAGATCCGGTGGTTTGGGTTGACCGGAGCCATCGCGGCAATCAGCGGCGCAATTGTCTCGCCCATTCTCATGCGAAAGTTTGACCGGAAACCGGTCATGATGACTTCTCTTATCGGTACCGTCATTTTTGCTCAATTGATGGTCGATCTGCGCCTGCTGGGTTTCATGTTTGAAAACGGTAATCCAGCGCTTTTGCCATTGCTCCTGGCCAATCGTGCCGGCTTTTCATTCTCATTGGGTGTGGGTGTCGTTGTGATTTTGTCGATGATTGGTGATGTCATTGACGACAATGAACTGGAGACCGGTAAAAGAGAGGAGGGGCTATTTTATTCGACTCGAGCCTTCTTCGCCAAGGCATCCAGTTCTTTCGGACACTTCTTTGCCGGGGTTCTTTTGGACCTGTATGTCCGTATGCCATTCAATGCGGTGCCAGGGCAGCTTGATGATGAAGTAATGCTCCGGCTCGGGATCGTTGCAGGACCCGTCATGGCAGTCTGTGCAATTGTATCCCTCTTCATATACAACAAATATAACCTGAGTCGTGAAAGGCATCAGGAAATAAGAAGCTTGCTGAAACAAAAGACTCAGTGAAGTCGTCCGACGTTTTCACAGTGTAGGTGATGCTGCCTCCGTTTTCGGTGTGGGCAATTCGACGCACGTATGTGATAGCCGGATAGGCTGTAACCGATTTCACAATACCGACAACCGGCCTCTTCCCTCTTTTTCTCTCAGGGAAGACGCCAGGGGTCAGTTCATCTATTCAAGATGCCTTTGAATGTCGCCTGCGGCTCGAAACAAGGAATGTCTCTTTTTATTTCCCGGTGTGGCTTTTCCATTCTTTGGCCCTTTCAGGGGTTTCCAGCTGTCCTTTGTGGGTCTGCGTCTTTTTATGAAACGCGATGAACTCCTGGGCAAGGGTATTTAATAAGGCCTTGTGGGCGTCTTTGATATTATCCGATTGGTCCTCGTCATCGCTCAGCAGGTAAAGTTCGTCGCCATTCACGCTACTGTAGTCGTCTGCAGTTCTGGACTTGCCGATGATGGCGTTCCATATCCTGTGATCAGAATCGTAGGAATAGAAGGACCATGACATCCTCGCTTTCCCTCTCGGCTTCACTTTGTCAGGCGTAGCGCTGTCCGCCATCAGGGTGGACTGGATGGCCATAAACTCCCTCACCGGCGGGTTGGTTTTCGAAATGGGCTTCGGGTCCGTCAGAACCTGGGAAAAGTCGTAGCTGTCTACGGCCTGGTTGTCCGGCACTTTTACTCCCGCAAGGGTGCAGATGGTCCGGTACAAATCGGTGAGGCTGATGACCTGGTCGGTCACCCGGGAGCCGGGCCGGATAATTGAATTGGCGGCCTTTCCACCGCCCCAGCGCAGGATAAGGGGGACCCGGTGTCCCCCTTCGTAAACATACTGCTTCATACCACGTAGCGCCTTGCCGTCCTGGCCTATGCCCTGGCCGTTTGCGTGCTGCTCGCCCCGCTTTTCCGGATAGTCGTGCTTTTCAATACGGTCTCCGCCGTAGGGTCCCTTATACCAGGGGTGCCCGTCTTTATTTGTGTATACAGGATTGTTCCAGGAGGCGTTTTCGGAAATTTCTGCGCCGTTGTCGCTGGTGTAGATTATGATGGTATTCTGCAGCTGTCCATGCTCTTTCAGTTTTTCCACAAGCAGCCCCATAGCGACGTCGGTTTCATATATCATGTCCGTCCTTTTGTTTGGGGTCATCCCCTTTACGCGAATGGCGCCGGAGACAGAAGTGTCTTCGGTATTGTAAGGATCGGAAACATTAAAGGCAATTGGAGGAGCATAGGTCCGGTGCCCCGCCGGCGACATATAATGCATGTAGAAAGGCTGTTCCGGGTTGTTTTTGAAATGGCTGTCCAGGAACCTGAGGGCGTTCTGCATCAAAAGCGGCCCAACGGTCTCCGTAGTGTAGTTGTCCATTACATACAGAGGTCTGGTGCCCGGAACTTCCGTAGTCCATTTTTCCTTTGCGCTAAGGTCGGTAATCTTCAGGAAATGCTGTTCGATTTTCTGGGCGGTAAGGTATTCGAATTTGCCCGTTGCGCTGTCATACCTGGCAAGGCGGTCATTTTTAAAGAAAGCTAGGGGGCTTTTCTGTATGCCGCTCGGCAAGCCGAGGGAGTAGTCGTACCCGTGGTCCAGGGGGCCGTCGGTAAACCTTTTGGTAAGGTCTGCCTCGTTATAATTCGCGGCTATCTTCCCCTGCGCGGTCTGTAAAAGCCCTCCCAGATGAATTTTCCCGAAAAAAGCGGTTTGGTATCCGTTTTTCTTCAGCCGGTCCCCCAAGGTT
>CAZFUD010000255.1:0-5987 GCA_964521705.1 uncultured Opitutaceae bacterium
CGATGATTTCATCTTCCGAGTGCCGAAGAGCTCCAGCTACGGACTCGAGGCAATTCTCGAATTGCTCTCTTCCCTTGTAGGTTAAGACGACAACAGATATTCCAAAAAAAGACATTATGAAAGAAATGGTTTGTGCTGCTTATAAGCTCGATAAATGGAAGGGTGATCAAGTATTTAAATATCGAATAAATCGCTCACCGAAAAGTTAGGTTTGGTCCACTGTTTACGCTTAATTAAAAGCTCGTGCCAAATGTTTAAAATAAACAAGGCGTATAGGCTCTTCCAATTATGTTGAATCGATTTCTTCGATCGCAGTTTTTCCTTTACCCATGGCCTCAGATGTTCTCCCGAGTAGGAAGAGGGATGCAGTAGTACAGATACCAAGGTTTTTGAGGTCGAGCCACCGAACCATTCTTGAACAGCATTGGGAAAGCCTAGTTTTCTTCTTTCGATGATCGTACTAGGAAGTCCTAGTTTGCGAGCCAGATCTTTAAGGATCTTTTTAGTACAGCCCCCTTCGATTTTGTATCGACCGTCTATCTTGAAGGCATAATCGACAATTCTGTGATCAAGGAAAGGAACCCTGCCTTCAATGGAAGCCGCCATAGTTGTGCGGTCTTGTAGCGGTAATAGTTGCGATCGAAGATAACGCGTCGTGTCGCAGTAAAGCTGCTGGTTTAATGGGCCGACCATAGACGCTTCCATGTAGGCTTTCTCGAAAACGGAGGATGCCGAGGAAACCACGCCGAGCGTAGAGGCAAGTTGTCGATAGTCGTTTGAGGTTAGATTCGAGGTACAGCGTAGGTGCCACGGTAGGCGAGATGAGCTGTAGGCACCTAGGTCGCGAAGAGTCTCTTCAGTGAACGAGGCTGAGAGCAACCGTTTTACGAAAGGAATGTCTGCCCGTAAAACGGATTCCGCAAGCGCGTTGCGTCGCGAGAGTTTATAGTGGCCGTAGCCCGCGAAAAGCTCGTCGGCACCCGCTCCGGAAAGAATAACGGTGACCTCTTCAGAGGCGATCTCAGCGACAATCTGAGCAGCGAAAAACGCGGGATCAGCAATAGGCTCGTCCGAGATCCAGGTCATGTACGTTGCATTTTCTAAAAATTGAGCTGCGGTGGCGGAGAAGACTTTGTGCGGCAAACCCATCCTCGTCGCCAATTCCCGCGCACTGTTTGCCTCTTCATCAGGAGTGCCTTCGAAATGAATCGTAAATGTGCTGATCTCGCTGGCTCTTTTGGATCGAGCAGCCAGCATCGCTAGTAGGCTTGAATCAAGTCCGCCAGAAAGGCTGATTCCCACCGGGACGTCAGCGGCTAATTGTAAATCAACTGAGCTGGACAACAGATTTTCAAGCTCTTCTAAATTTGGAGCTACGGTGCTACCTTCCTTGCAATGGGGGAAAGAATAGAAAGAATTTATAGAATATTCAAGTGTTTGGGAAATTTCTATATAGGAACCCGCTGGTACCTTAAAAACGTCCTTTACGATAGTTTTAGGGTCGGAACAGTAAAAAGAATTGATGAATTCTATTGCGCTCTCCGAATCAATTGCTGGGTCGAAAAGTTCGCTGGCAAGTATAGCTTTAAGTTCCGATCCGAAAATGAAGAAATCGTTAGTTATTTTATAGTATAAAGGTTTGATGCCCATCGGGTCCCGGCAAAGGTAACTCCTCTTATTTTCACGATCGACGATCAGTATCGAGAACATGCCGTTAAGCTTGGAAAGAAAACCTATCCCAAACTCTTCGTATAAGTGGGGCAGTACTTCGGCATCGCTTTGGGATTTTAAGTCGTGCCCTAGCGTTGCTAATTCTTTACGGAGATCAAGATGATTATATATTTCCCCGTTTAGAAAGACAGAAATCGATCCGGTCTCATTGTGGATTGGCTGGTCTCCGTTGTGGAGATCTTGAATAGACAGCCTTAGAAATTGAGCGAAAAGGAATTCCGTATTTATGTACCCCTTTGAGTTTGGCCCACGGTGTTCAATAGCTGCAGACATCCGGTGGAGGATGCTTTTTTGCTCGTGTGAAGAACAGTCTTTCTGTGTTACTATGCCAACGAATCCGCACATGAAAAAGTATAATTATAAAATGTAAGTTAGGAGGCTAGCGTTTTGAGTCCTACTCAACGCTATAGCAATCCAGTTATTGGGTGGAATAGATGGGGACTAGTCAGTCGGTTGTTAGAAATGTTTGCGCCAGCGATATTCGATGAAAAAAGCAGGTTGGCTCCAAAGTGTCTCTCTTGCTCATTTGCTGACGTTCCATGCCGTAGCCGCCCGCCATCTAAAAATGAGTTTAGCCTCAAACACTCTGTCTGTTGCGAGTTATCTTCAGCAACATGCTAGTGGTCAGGTATAAAAAATTAAGAAGTGGTTTGTAAAAGAGAGGGTCGAGCGGATGTCTTTTAATGCAAAACCATGCTGTAGCGAGAGCTTTCGATCTATGCTTGGCTCTTGATAGTTGTGCGACACTTTCTACAGCATAGGTAATAAAATTGTCTTTATCTCTGTGAGGGAAGAATTTGGCTAAGAGTGGGTGCCGCTCCTTAATGGGATTGTATGGTACATTTCTTCTTTTGGATGCCTTTTGGAATACGGTATTTATGTTCAATATGTTATTTATTTTAGATTTGTGAGTCGTCGAAAAATGATTGACTCGATGGCTGTACAGGCATGCTCCTACTACTTCTATTTTGTGAAGTTCTCCAAACCGTAAAACAAAGTCAACTCCTTGTCCGATTCTTAAGTTTTCGTCGAATCTGAGGAGGGTTGTGCAGTCAGACCGATATAATCCGCAAGCATCGTGCGCAGGTAGTTTTAATTGGTCAATTAATTCCTTACATTTAGATACTGTTCGAGGTTCAAACCGTGGTGCAAGTGTTTCGCGGTCGATGATGAGATCATTGCCGGAGAATACGGCACCTAGAGAACGCTCTTTTTCTAGTTTGGTGATTAATACTTCAAGACGATTGACATGGCTAACGTCATCAGCGTCTTGAAGCATCCAATATTCACCTCTGGATAAATCAAGCGCATTATTTACCGCATTGGCTTTGCCTCTATTTTCTTGACGTAAAAAAACGATACGATCGTCTTTGAAGCCATTTATAATAGTTGCACTTCCATCAGTTGATCCGTCATCGATGATTATAAGCTCCAGATTAGAGTGACTTTGGCATAAAATGCTATCTACAGCGAAACCAATATATTTTTCACAATTATAGCACGGAAGAATGACTGTCGCTAGTTTACTGCTCATACGATTTATGTCTTTTTTGCAAACGTCGAACGATAGATCGGCGAACGTTAGCTATTCTTAAAATAATTTTTGTTGTGATCCTCTTGTCTAAAGCGATAATTTTGCAGGTTGTTTCAATAAAGCGTGGTGATTTCTTTGAGCTCCATTTTTCAGTTAGTTTCAAAGATGCTAAGTTAAAAGAATTATCTATGGTTCCGCCAGAATGATGTACAGCGGGTGCGTCGATAGCATATGTATAGAAACCTTTTGAAAGATACTGTAAGCTGATGTCGGCTCCGTAGAGATGAAAACCTTTGAGGCCCTCATCGAAGGGCAGAAAATTAGAGCGCTTTAATACGAGACATAATTCATCAACAGACGAAACTTTAGAGGGCAGAGATCCGTAGCGTTTGTTCGTGTGAGGATCGTAAATGTGACCGGCGAAAAAACCGTTTGGTTGAACACCCATTAATCCAAGGACACCCCACCTCTCATTGGAACTTTCTATTATCTTGATAGAAGACATTAATTTTCGGGTCCAGCTCTTGGAAAATTCGACATCTTGATGGCTGAAGACTAAAATATCGCCACCTGACAATCTAGCTCCTTCATTTAAAGCAGAAGCTGCAGAATAGCGACCGTTCTCGTTGAATATTGGTACAAGTTCGAAGTCTTTTTGGCTGTTCTTGAGTGATTGAATAACGCAGGCCTCGTATGTTTCTTTATTGTTTATACAGCTGATGAATGATATTTTCGGGTTCATAATCATGAACTTGACTTTAATGGTGAAAGATTCGGGTGGGGTGGGGAGGCCTGTAAATTGCTCGCGAAAGCGAACAAAACGTATAAGAAAACAAACATTTGATCATAGTAAGAGATTGTCAAAAATGTTACGAGCTGAGCAAACATAGCACTCCAAATAGTCCAGTATATGAATCTAGATTCAGAATTTTCACAAACGATAGATTGAGTAGCGAAGAAACGTAAACATTTGTAAATAGCTAGGGATAAGAGAATAACAGGTAAAATCCCAGCAATCACACCAATATGAATAAAATAATTCGTTAAATCTGAATGATTTGGCACGGAATGTAAGGAATAGGGCATCCAGTGTTTTGTGACATCGGTTCCAATTAACCACCATTCGTCGATGTAAGCAATTGCGGCGTCGATCAACGCTGAGCGGTGCCATCCCGTACTCCTGCCGGTAAAATCTACACGAGCTATCAGATGCCAAATAGGGCGGGTCGTTGCAAGCTCGATCAGGAAAAGAAATACAAACAAAGAATAGGCAACAATTCTAAGTTTCAATCGATACTTCCAAAGATAAAGGCTGGCTAGCGCGACGAACAATGTGCCTACCGGTCCGCTTGAGGAACTGACGAATATAATGGAAATACAGGCGATCAAGCTAGCCATAGCAAGATTCTTGCGATAAAAGAAAAGTGGGATGATTAAAGGGAGGGAAACGGCACCTGCGGTGCCGGCCAGAATTGGACCTCCAAAAGGTCCTTGTGCGCGGACATCGCCCGCGCGAACGTGGGCAAAATCCTGTCTTGCTCCTAGCACGCGATACGGATTTATTTGTGTCACATATTCGTATAGCATCATAATAGCCAGTGGTAACAAGATATATGCGAGTGCTATTTGAAAAGTTTTCCAGTCATCTATGTTCCGAAGGAAAGATTTAAAGTATAGATAAGTGCCTAAAATGTTTAATACAAAACCTAATCGAAACATATAAGGGTTTCCCCATTTTGGGTCATGTCCGACGGCAGAAATTAAGATAAATAAGCAAAATAAAAGTAAAGCCCTATCGAAGAAATTTTGTAGCGAGAAATTTAGATTATTCTTAAAGAAGGCACGAAGCAAACCAGCTAAAATAACAATACGAATGGTGGTAAAGTCTCCTACAACTGAAACGTTGGATGTGTGGCAAGCGGCGATAAGGATAGGTACAAACGCCCATTTCTTTGGGACAAAAAGTTGCATTATGAGGAGTAAAACTGCTACGAATACAAGTTGCGGGCTCATTTACTATTGGTAATACCTTTAAGGTGCAATAACGGTTCTACTGGAAATTCAGTGGGGTATGGTTCGAAATAGAGTCTTTGTGACCTGCCAGCGATGTTAATACCGCTTTCGGTGAAAGCTTCCTGTTGCCCCGGGGAGGAGTCGAAGAGGTACGGAGGTTCATCGAAGGAGTTTTCGGTTGGAGCCACAAGATTATAGCGTCGATGGCAAATAGGACGGGCTTTTGATATAATGGGTAGCGATACTAGAAAAGTAAAGCAAATACGATTCAAAAATTGTAAGTCGTTGCGAGGAAGAAAAAATTTCTGATCCCTGCCTCAAGGCTAGTTTTATTAGAGGATCTTCGTCTGACTCCATAAAAATTGGCGTTGCACAGTAGATGACGAGATAACTAACAGCTCCTCTGGTCGATGATCCGATTGATGGATAAAAGACTCACATTATTTGAATTATTGTACACTCTATAAACAAAAAGTGGTGCCACGTTCAGTGCTGGAACCAATAATGATAGTGAACAGTTTCTCGCCTGGCTCAATGACAGTTCCTGTATAACTACAGAAACGATAATATAATGAAGGTGTTACTTGGAGAATATTTTCTACTAGAATAGACTATTATTAATAGCTTATCTCTAATAACTATTTATAGATAATACTAGGCCGTGTGGACAAAACCGGTAAATTTATAACTATTTGGCTTGCAATAACAT
>CAZFUD010000256.1:0-5970 GCA_964521705.1 uncultured Opitutaceae bacterium
CATGCTGGCGCTGGCTGGAATTTTCCTCTGGTACGGCATCGATTTCGCCAAGTTCGGATTCGCTCAGAATTCCGAAATGAGCGGCATAAATATGTTGAGCATCTACATCTCATTTCCCTTGGCCGGCCTCAGCTGGGCTCTTTTCCTTGGAGAAAAGATCTGCCAGGATATTCGCGTTATTCGCGGGGATCCCGATCCGAAATTGCGCCTATGAGCCCAGGAGAAGTAGCTGCCATTATGTTTGGCGTATTCGCCATCCTAATACTTTTACGCATTCCCGTATCGTTCGCGCTGGGATTGGCATGCATACCCATCTTGCTCATCGACCCACGTCTGACTCCGTTCCTGCTCATCAACGAGATGTGGAAGTCGTACAATGCTTTTATCCTTCTGGCTGTGCCCTTTTTCCTTCTAGCGGCGAACTTAATGAATTCCGCAGGTATAACCGAGCGCCTAGTTAGTCTCGCTCGGGCCACGGTCGGGCACCTCCCCGGGGGCCTCGGGCATATAAATGTGATGGTCAGCATGCTCTTCGCCGGAATCTCTGGATCGTCCACCGCAGACGCAGCCGGAATCGGCTCACTTCTGATACCCGCCATGAAGAAGCAAGGCTATGATACTGAATTCTCAGTAGCCATTACCGCCTGCTCCTCGGTAATGGGGGTGATCATTCCACCGAGCATTATGATGGTCGTGTGGGGAGGCTTGATGTCTGTATCTATCGGAGGACTTTTTCTGGCTGGGGTCGTACCCGGAGCCCTGATCGCCATCTTCATGATGGGTACTGTCCTCATCTACGCCAAGGCTCGCAATTACCCGATTTATCAACGGGCATCCTTCAAGGAGTTCCTTCAGGCCCTAGGAAAATCCGTTTTCGCCCTAGTAACTCCGGCCATTATCGTTGGCGGGATCGTGGGTGGCCTTTTTACGCCAACAGAAGCATCGGTGGTTGCCGTCATTTATTCGGCGATTCTGGGTGGTTTAGTCTACCGAACCATCGGTCCCAAAGAGTTTCCAGGCGTCCTCTACAACTCGGCCAGACTTGCCGCCATCTCGCTATTCTGCATCGGGACCGCCTCCGCCTTTGGCTGGCTACTCGCCTATTTTCGCGTCCCCCAAGCCCTGGTAGACTTCATTTCTGGATACGGCACCAGCATTGCCACAACCGGCTTTCTCATCGCCCTCTCCTTCCTGGTCATCGGCATGTTTATCGATGCCATCCCCGCTATCATAATTCTCGGCACAATCCTTTTGCCCCTAGCAGATAGCGTAGGCATGCATCCCATACACTTCGCCATAATCGGCGTCATCTCTCTTGCCTTCGGACTGGTCACCCCGCCCTACGGCCTTTGCCTTCTCATTTCTTGCTCCATCGGGGAAATAGCTGTCTCTAAAGCTCTCAAGGATGTGGCCACCCTCTTGCTGCCCTTGCTCATCCTCCTCGGATTGACGATACTCTTTCCCGAAATGATCCTCTTCCTCCCTCGCTGGCTAACACCGCAGTTTATGTAGCCAGTCCAGCAGGAGATGATTTGCAATAAAGCTAGTGTTTTGAAACTGTGCCCTATTCATGACCATAGAAGAAAGCCAGGCTAAAGGCCTCTGGAGCAGACTACGCGTCCTTCTCGGCGTCCGCGACTCGCATCATGGATTGTCCGAGGTAGATGAGCTTGGCATTCGAATCCCTCCTGCCCGTCTGAGATATGACGTCGCGGGCACAAACGATCTAGAATGGTTTCTGGAAGGCGGTCGTTTGGGTCTCGAGACCCTCGTATCCACCCTCGAAAAGGAGAAACTCGACTTGGCTTCCTTCGATTCCGTTCTCGATTTCGGTTGCGGCTGCGGCCGAGTACTGCGGCATTTATCTGATCATTCTGAAACGCAATTGCATGGGACCGATATTAGTCGCAAGGGGATCGCCTGGGCTGATCGCTATTTGAATTTCGCTGAATTCGGTACAAACAAACTAAAACCGCCCACGCGTTATCGTCCGGACTCCTTCGATTTTATTTACGCTTTTTCCGTATTCACCCACTTATCACACGACCTCCAGAAGAGTTGGATGAAGGAGTTGCATCGCATTCTGAAACCGAAAGGCTATCTGCTCATAACAGTTCACGGAACGCACTACCGAGATAAGATCCCCGATGAACTTAAAGGAGAATTCGACAAGGGGAAACTCGTCGTAACTGGCGTCCGTCAAAACGGCTCCAACCATTGCGCCGCCTTTCATCCCGAACATTATGTTCGGGAACACATGGCCAAGGAATCGGGTTTCGAGATACTTCAGCATGCTCCTCGCGGGGCATTGGGGAATCCCGAGCAGGATGTCTACCTAATGCAATCCATTTGAAATAGCGGACTATGGTACGCCTACTTTTAGTCTCTTTGGCCATTTCGGCCCATGCCCTGGCCAAACCATATCCTCCTGAACTCCCTAGGGAATTCCGAGCTGCCTGGGTGGCCACCGTCTACAATATTGATTGGCCGACGAAAGCGGGTCTCGCTCCCGAAGCCCAACGCAAGGAATTGATCGAGCTGTTCGACACCTCAGCCCAAACCGGCCTAAATGCCATTATACTGCAAGTACGCCCGGCTGCAGACGCTCTATACCAGTCCGCCTACGAACCTTGGTCACCCTACCTCACGGGCGAAATGGGACGCTATCCCGGTTACGATCCTCTTGAATTCGCTATCCAAGAAGCCCACCGTAGGGGGCTCGAACTTCATGCCTGGTTCAACCCATTCAGAGCTCAAACGAATCATAAAAACAAAGTCTCGAGCAACCACATAGTGAATACGCGTCCTGATTGGATAAAACGCTACGGAAACTACCTCTGGCTCGATCCTGGCAACCCCGAAGCTCGGCGGTACTCCCTTCAGGTTATGCTCGATGTGGTTGAGCGGTACGACATCGATGGCGTCCATATGGACGATTACTTTTATCCCTACCCTCATCCCACTAATGACAAACCGCTTCCCTTTCCGGATGTGGATTCTTTCGAGCGGTTCGGTCGCGGCAAGCTGGACAACTGGCGAAGGTCCAACATCGACAGCTTCGTTAAGGACTTATACCAGGAGGTCAGGAAAACTAAACCTTGGGTGGACGTAGGCATTAGTCCATTCGGCATCTGGAAACCCGGCGTCCCCAAAGGCACCGAGGCCAGTCTAGACGCTTACAGTCTTCTCTACGCGGATGCTCGAAAATGGCTCCGGAAAGGTTGGGTTGATTACATGATGCCTCAGTTATATTGGAGCATCGATTCCAAAGGGCAAAGTTTCCCAAAACTTCTCAACTGGTGGGTTGGAGAAAATCCCAAGGGCCGCCATGTCTGGCCTGGAATAGCAACCGATCGTGTGGGCGATCAACGCCACGCCGCGGAAATGGCCAATCAGATATCCCTAATTCGAAACGTGAACCGCGGCTATCCTGGGCATTCCCACTGGAGTGCCGACAGCGTCGTTAATGATCAAAGAGGCGTACGAAAACTTCTGGTACGAACGACATATCAATCACCAGCTCTCACTCCACCAAATCGCTGGCAAAAAGCCAAAGAGCCGGAAGCCCCGACTTTTGTGCTGACGCCATCGGGCGAAACTCTATCGCTCCGCATCGCCCCGCAAGATGATGTACGATTCTGGGTAATTCAAAGCAAGACAGATGAAGGATGGTCCACATCGGTCATCGATAGCAAGGTCCAGAAAGTCTCGGTGAAACCGGCCGAAGCAATCGCCGTTTCCGCATTAGGGCTAACCGGAATCCTCAGCAAGCCAGCCGTCTATTCAGAATGAACTTCCGGCAGGACATTGACGTGTAGGAGTAGCCGAGTATACTCTCCCGATCAATATTCACGATACTCATTTTGAAGTCAGATCGCCAATTACCACCTTCAGCTGCCAGCGCTGTCGTACGCTTGCAAGCTGATGGGAGCGCAAGTTCCCTGAACGATCAAGTTGCCGTCGAAGAACCTCTGGAGATTCGTATCGGTAATCGGCCCTTCGTGTTAACCATGCGTACCCCAGGCAATGATGAAGAACTCGCGGCTGGATTTATGACGAGCGAAGGGTTCACTAACAGCAAGGCGGATTTCCGTGAAATAGATCGCTGCCCCCTCTCTTCGAATCCAGAAAATACAATTCGAATCAGATTTGGCGATAAGGTGGATGAAAAATCTATCGAATCGCGTCGATATAGCGCCGTGTCCTCCAGCTGTGGCGTTTGCGGAAAAACTTCGATCGAGGCAATTGGAAGCTCGTTTTCCCAAATCGAGAGCGACTTGAAAGTAAACAGGCAGTTGCTCTTCGAACTTCCAGAGCGGCTGCGAGAGAAGCAGGTGGTTTTCGATCGCACGGGAGGCCTACATTCGTCCGGTTTGTTCGACCGAGATGGGAAGCTGATCTGCCTGCGAGAGGATGTTGGGCGCCACAACGCTCTCGACAAAGCGATCGGCTACGCTCTTCTCAATGGAATCTGGCCTTTGGAAAAACACATGCTCTTGGTAAGTGGTCGCGTCTCTTTCGAGATTATACAAAAGGCGTTAGCAGCGCGAATTCCAATAGTCGCTGCCGTTTCCGCTCCATCATCGCTGGCTATTGCCGTGGCCCGGGAATATGGCATTACCCTCATCGGATTCCTTCGCCCACCCAAGATGAACGTCTACTCTCATCCACAGCGCATTATCGATTGAAAGCTGCGTTCAAGATATGTCTCACCGACGAGCTCATCGTGAACTTGGCTATCCTTAATCTGTCCCTAACTACGGTCCTCATCATTGAACTTCCTATCGCAAACTCATTACCGCCATGAAAAAATTCGGTCTAATAGTATTTTCTTTTTGGTTACATTACACTCCACTCTTCGCCCAAGAGCCGCAACCGCTTACTAAATCGGACATTCTCAATATGGTTGACGAACTTTCCAACTGGGGTCGATGGGGAGCCGACGACGAACTAGGAGCAATCAATCTGATCACTCCCGACAAGCGTCGGCAAGCGGCCAAGCTCGTTAGAGAAGGCATATCCGTCTCCATGGCCCGCGATGTGGAAACGGAAATAGCTGCAGACAACCCAAAGCCCTTCGAACACACCATGCTCTCCGACGGGCAGACGCTTCATGCCCAGTGGTGCTCCGACAATTTTTCCGTTTCCTATCACGGCTTCGCCCATTCGCATATCGATTCTCTTTGCCACTACGTTCACGAGCAGAAGCTCTACAATGGCATCTCTGCCAAGGTCGTAACACCGAATGGCGCTCGAAAACTCGATGTCCATAATTTGAAGAACGGAATATTTACCCGGGGGATTCTTATCGATGTCCCCGCTCTTAAAGGCCTCGACTACTTGGAACCTGGAACCGCGATCTATCCCGAAGATCTAGAAGCTTGGGAAAAGAAAGCCGGGGTAAAGATTTCCTCCGGTGACGTCGTATTAATTTATACAGGACGGTGGGCTCGAAGAGATGCCGTCGGCCCATGGAGCGGTAGCCAAGCCGGTCTTCATGCAACAGCCGCTCGCTGGCTTGGAAAACGAGACATAGCCGTGTTAGGCAGCGATGGAGGGAGTGAAGTGTCTCCCTCGGGAATCCCTGGAGTGAACAGCCCCGTCCACCTGCTCATGCTCCATTCTCTGGGCGTACACATGCTGGACAATTTGGATCTTGAAGCGCTGAGCGCCAAAACCTCAGAACTCAACCGCTGGGACTTCCTTCTCACCGTTGCCCCTCTCGCAGTTCCTGGAGGCACGGGTTCGCCACTCAATCCCATAGCAACCTTCTGAAACCACTGCCGATGAAAAGACCCCTCTTTAAACTCATTCTCATACTGGGAATCGTTTACACAGGAGGGCATCTCGCTTATTTGTTTTTCCCGCTAAACGATCCGCTCGCTTCGCCTAATCGCAGTGCCACCAGAAACGAGTCGCCACCAGAATACGGAGACGGCGAGCCAAATTTAGACTCTACTACAGAAGTCG
>CAZFUD010000257.1:0-5892 GCA_964521705.1 uncultured Opitutaceae bacterium
TGGGGAAGTCGGCTTTATTCGAAAAAGCATTCGAGCCTCCAAATCTGAAAGCTCCCGGTCGAACATCTGGAATTCATCCATTTGCCCTTTCACAAAGCCTCGATCCCTGTAGCGCTCGCCCAGAACCAGGTGCTCGCGGACTTTTTGACGGCCGGGAGTTTGCCAACTAGTGATCTCCTTGGTTAGGTGATCCTTAATGATCTCCAATTCCATTGGTTCACCGTTCAGAAAAATTTTCACGCCTGAGGCTCTCGCCGAACCGTCATAGCAAACTACCAAATGCGGCCACTCACCTACAGGTATCGGCTCCTTCGCTTGCACACGCATAGCGTTGCCTGGCCAAAAATGAATCCAAGATGCGGTCGGCTTCCCATCCATCAACATGAATTCATAGCCCATACTCGCGGCATCATCGGCCCCGCCGCCGCGGCTAAAGATGCTCTCGCGAGGAGCATGCTGATTCGGTCGAACCCAAACTGATGCTGAAAAGGGATGCTCACGCGGGAAGTGACCCACATCAAACACTTCCATTTTGTCGTCGCCCGTAAATTGTAGCGCGTTTCCGTATACGCCCGGCACAAGCTTGTTGATTTCCGGCGAAACGGAGGGAACGTCTGGGGCGGCGGCGTTAGCAAAGTTCTCCCCTTCTCGTTCGTCAAAGGAAATCCAGGCTTCTCGCCCTGGCCAATCGAGTCTCGGGTTCCCCGCCAGCCATTTTTCGAATGCCGCCTTGGCCTCAGATGCCGATTTGACTGATTCCAACTCAGCGGCTTTCGCATCGATTTTCTTTTTGGCCTTATACAGAGCCTTATCCGTCTTTTCATCGGAAATCGCCAAGGCGGGCGTCGGCACGGCGAAGGAAAAAAAGGCGATCAACCCAGCTTCCTCAATATTGGCGAAGAAGGAGCTAAGCGAATAGTAGTCCTCCATGGTCAGGGGATCGTATTTATGATCATGGCACCGAGAGCATTCCATTGTCAGCCCAAGAAACGCGGAGCCAAAAGTGTGAGTGCGGTCCGCAACATATTCCACACGGTACTCTTCTGGAACGATTCCACCTTCCATTAGATGCCCATGCAATCGATTGAACGCTGTCGCCAAAACTTGGTCCTGCGTCGCGTCCGGAAATAGATCGCCCGCCAATTGCGTGGTGACGAACTCGTCATAGGGCATGTTCTCCTGGAACGACTGAATCACCCAATCCCGCCATGGCCAAACGCGTCTTTCATGATCTCGCTGGTAGCCATTGGAATCTGAATACCGAGCTACATCGAGCCATTCGCTCGTCATGCGTTCCGCATAAGCATCGGACGCAAGCAAGCGGTCCACCACTTCTTCAAACGCCAGATCCGAGACGTCAGCCAAGAAGGCTTCAATTTCGGGAACAGTCGGGGGCAAACCGGTGAGATCAAAGCTTACACGGCGTAGCCATTTTTCACGCGGGGATTCTTCCGCCGGAACAACTCCTTCCGAGGCGAATCCTTTCTCTATAAACTGATCCACCTCATTTCTAGCCCAGGCTGATTCGCTCGAGGGCGCTTCCACTGATTTCGGTAGAGATTTTAGCGACCAATGAGTATCATAGGGCGCGCCCTCTTCGATCCAGCGGTCCAATAGCTTCCGCTCCTCATCCGAAAGAGTCAGATTCGAATCGGGCGGCGGCATTCGATCCTCCTCCTCTTCGTCCCAAATACGCCAGTGCAAATCGCTTTCCTCGAGATTACCCGGCACGATACCAAAAAATCCGTCTCCCAAATCGGCAGTAGCGTGTTCACGCGTGTCTAGTCTGAACTCAGATTTCTGGTTATCCGCGTCGGGGCCGTGGCACTTAAAACACCGGTCGGAGAGAATCGGGCGGATATCCTCGTTGAATGACAGTGGGGCATCCTTCGCCACGAGCAAGGGAGCCGCCAGATTCATGATAACCAAAAAGGGTACGATTCGAGTTTTCATCGAAAGCAGACAAACTTAGAGCCCTTAGCCGACAATGTCTTGTATCGATAAAGCTATACTTAGTAAGTTTTGACGGTCAACGGAATTGCTTCCGATAACCCAAAGGAGTCACTCTCGTTGCTTTCTTGAGGCGCTTTATAAAGTGGCTCTGATCATAAAAGCCAGCCTCCGCAGTGATTGCCGTTATACTCTTGTTACTCGTGTTCAACAACTTTTGGGCAATCTCAATCCGCAACTTAAGCATGTACTCGCTAGGCGACATCCGAAGAAGCTCGCGAAATCGGACATTAAATTGCGTGCTGTAGAGCTTCGCCATGTCCGCCATTTCCTCACTGGAAAGTTCCGATCGACAATGGATCTAGATATGCGATATGACTGGAGCCGATTCGCGAAAGTAGGCTTCCCTATCCGCAGATGCCAGAACCGGATCCATGAAACAAACCGGCCGTCCCCACGATACTTCCATCGTTGAGGAGCAGCGGCGTCTCGGTGAAAGCATACCGTTTGGGGAACCCTTGGTCAATTTGCAAAAATCAATGGTAATCGTGCGTTCTCAATTCAGATCATCCAGAGAGCTAATACCGAAGCGGCAAGCGCCCGGGGGCTAAAAATATCATCGTACAAGTTCGCTCCGTCTCATTCCTTCAGCGGCACTAGCCAAATGCCCATTTCTTCGAGTGAAATGGGCATCTTGCTTGCAGTGGGAGAGAGTTCCGAGGAACCAGTGGTCACTCCAGAGCTTCCGAAACGATCAGGTTAGTCGGATCCTGGAACCCCAGCACCTCAATGGCCACACTATCGGAAGCGAGTTGCCCGCCACCTGGGAGCTCCGCAACAACCCGTAACTGAATCGATCCCGTCAGCGGCAATTGCAAGACACTAGAATAAGGTGACTGTGTTGTTTCGCTAACAAGTATATCATTAATGTAGTATGAGACTTTGACTGGAGTCACTCCACCAAGGAATGAGGGTGAGAGCTCGATCGCCTCGCCCAAATAATACTCCGAGCCATCAGCCGGATCTGTCATGGAGAGCAAGGCCCCGGGCTCAACGAAAACCTGGAAGGTCTCGGTCACTATATTCACGCCATCCGTAACATACACCGTGATGATAGAAGATCCGCTTTGCCCAGACGCAGGACTGAAGGATATGCTCGAGCCCGATTGATCATTCGTGAGCTGGATAGCTGAAATCGGTATTAGCGACTCGTCAGAAGATGAGGCGCTTAGCAACAATTGGCTCGAATCTATCTCTGGATCGCCGACCGTAAAAGCAATCGCTCCGCTTGGGCCAGAATCCGCTTTTACGGACTGGTCCAAAATAGCGCTTATCGTTGGAGGCTCGTTGATATCCGGCTCTGTGGTTAAACTGACCACGTTTGTGTAACCAGATTCACCATACTCGTTGTACGCATTCACCCGGTACCAATAGGTAGTATTCGACTCTAAACCTGTATCGAAATAGGTAGTTGTGTTGACGTCGACAGTAGCTATCTGGGAAAAACTCTGTCCGTCCGAGCTTCTTTCAATTCGAAAACCCGACTCATTGCTAGAGTTATCATTCCAAGATAAGTTTGCTTCCGCTCCTGACGCTTTTTCCAAAGCCACTACACCCAAGACCATCATGAGATAGCGAACCCATAAGGTTTTCCATTGAGTGAAATTCCTGATAAAAGTGCCAGAGAGTGATCCACTATTCAATGAGCGATGTAATAATGTTTCAATTAACATACCGCAGGCATTCGACGCTTGCATAAGCCAATGAAGTTCTACGCGGGAAATTGAGCGAGATCTACAATGCCGATAAGGTCCACTACGGAGTCAGTAGGTAGATCCCCCGATATCGCTTATCCGCGATATTCGGGATTGAAATAAGCGCTTCCAGACCAGTTCAGCGGATTTCCGCATGCTAAAAACTGGAGCGGCTGCCTATAAGCCCTCGCAAATCGAGAAGCCCGGAATCCTTTTGCATCTCAATTTGCTAAGGCTTCATCAGCCACCGGCTCGGAACCCACCGCGCAGCTCGCCGGCCCCTGTGGCCCCGAAGTTGGCCTCGAACCGGGGGTCGATGGGGCGACTGTTGGGCATGCTCAGCCAAATCCGGAACAGACGTCGCCTATCCTCTGGATTTCCGTAGTCCTCGAAGGCGGTTCGGCGATGCAGGGTTGTCCAATTGTTCAGCAACAGAATGTCCCCTGGCTCTTGGAGAAACCTTACTGACTGTCCAGGTTCGTTGGCCACCTCCTCGAGGAAATCCAAAGCCTCGATCTGAGTCGGACTCAGATCGGGAAGTTCTGGATCAGCATGAGCCCGGTCGATCAGCACACGAAGGAAGCTGCAGGCAAAGAAGCCGTCCTGGAACGAGAAAATGGGTTGCTCGCAATGGGGAAGCTCGTTGCCCAGATCAACGGTATGCCTTTTGTAAACGAAGGGCTGCTTCAAGATCTCTAGCAACTCTGGGCGACGTTTGCCGATCTCGTTGTAAAGATGCATAGAGCTCACTAGTTCGTTCTCGCCACCCGCCTTCGCCTTCCGCCAGCAAAGAAAAACGATGACATCGCAGCGATCCGTGTGAAACGAAAGTTTCTTATTCGTATTCGGACCACGCATACGAGGATCTCTATCCGCAAATCCGGCATTCGCCACATCAAACGCTGTTTCCCCCTTTTCGTTCTGGGAAAGAAGTGTTCCGAGTTGTGAACACCAGCCCTTGAATGCAGTCCAGGCTCCATCACGATCATACTGATCAATCGGAAATCCACTCAACCGTATGGCCCCCGGACCGGATTCTAGCTCCTCGCGGATTTGCAGTGGATTGGCGCCCTCAAAACGTCCTTGCCAATCTGTTCGGCTCGCTAAGTCGTCTCTTCTCCAAACGCCTGCTCCTCTCAACATCTTTACCTGCATGGCTTCCTAACTTGAAGGGCCATGTGACGCCGGGCAATGGTCTTTCTCGCAAGATCGTGTTCACCGCCGCATACGGAGCGAAGAAAAGTGGAGCCACATCTCACGCCTCATCTCAGTTCCCGGGATGTTGCTCCCAACCTCTGTTTGGAGCCGGGCTACTTGACTCCTCTCGGGCACCCACATGAAATGCCCAACCTAAAATGAAGTACCTTCTTGTTCCCCTTTTGCTTAGTTCGTTGATCACCGTGCTAGCCGCCGACGAAAACCCATTAGTTTTCAAGAACCTCGATGTCTTCGAACTCGAGTACGCGAGCGATCCCCGCATATCTCCCTATGGCAAAACCATCGTCTACATACGCAACGGTATGGATATCATGAAAGACCGATCCTTCGGTCGCTTGTGGACTGTCGACTCCGATGGCACCCATCATCGGAAGCTAACGAACCGAGAAACCAACGAATCGAGTCCCCGTTGGTCACCGAGCGGGAATCGCATCGCCTTTGTCAGCACAGCTGAGCACGGCAGCGAAATTTACGTCCTCTGGACGGATACCCGGCAATTGACGAAAATCACCGAGCTCGACGGCTCCCCCTCCGGCTTGAGCTGGTCGCCTGATGGGACGCAGATTGCCTTTTCCATGAAAGTGGCCGGAAAGAAGGACGAATTGGTCAAAGCCAAAAAAAAACCAAAAGGCGCCCAATGGGCCGATGCGCCACGCGTGACCACTCTGCTCAAACATGAACGGGATGGTTCCGGCTACATTTCACCAGGGTTTACGCACTTGTTTGTCGTTCCCGCTGAGGGAAACACGGCACGGCAAGTCAGTTCAGGAAGTTTTCACCACAGCGATACCCCGCAATGGTCGCCCGATGGTTCCGCCCTCTATTTCTCAACCAACCGCAATGATGACTGGGAGTTCGAGTTCCGTAATTCCGAGATTTACCGACTCGATCTGGGAAGTGGCGAGATCGCTGCCCTCACGGATCGGAACGGTCCCGACCACAGTCCCCGTATTTCCCCAGACGGAACCAC
>CAZFUD010000258.1:0-5858 GCA_964521705.1 uncultured Opitutaceae bacterium
GATCACCAGAACCAGAAGCCGACTACTGAATCCATGGTTGCTCCGGACGCTTTACAAAGGAGCCCAGAAGAATTTACTTTCAAGAGTGAAAAGAAGAATACTCCTACCCGCCGCTATCGCGATTTGTCTGCTCAGCGTTCCGAACACGAAGGCCCAGAATAATCGTAATGGGCCAGCTCTTCCGGATTCAGCCCGGCTTCTCGAGAACCTTCCCTATGCGGGAACGGATAATCCGCGACAGATGCTGGATTTGATATTGCCCAAGGAGAGGGCAACGAATCCCCTGCCGGTCGTCGTATTCATTCACGGCGGAGGCTGGAGGAACGGCCAGAAGAATGGCGGCCGAAGACGGGTGGCTCCATTTGTCGAAACGGGAGAATTTGCCGGCGCATCCGTAGGTTACCGACTGAGTGGCGAAGCGAAATGGCCGACCCAAATTCATGACTGCAAGGCCGCAATCAGATGGATCCGAGCCAACGCGAAAAAGTATAACCTCGATCCCGAGCGCATAGGAGTTTGGGGTACTTCCGCGGGAGGTCACCTCGTAACAATGCTGGGAACCAGTGGTGATGTTGCCTCTATGGACGGATCGATAGGACCGCATACGGATGTTTCCAGTCGCGTGACTTGCGTTGCCAACTTCTTCGGGCCCACGAACTTCCTGACAATGAATAGCACAGCGATCCCTGGAGCGACCTTGGATCACGATGCCACCGATTCACCGGAATCATTGCTTATTGGAAGCCCCATTCAAGAAAGCCCCGAAAAGGTCGCCACCGCCAATCCGATTACCTACGTGAGCGCCGATGATCCTCCATTCCTAAACGTCCACGGCACCATGGATCCGCTTGTATCGTTTAATCAATCGGAGCTCTTGCACGCGGCACTTCAGAAATCTGAGGTCGATACCACTCTAATCACGATTAATGGCGGAGGGCACGGCCGCGGATTCGGACCCAACGTAACCGAAGTAGTCGAACGATTCTTCGACCATCATTTGAGCGAAAAGAGAATTTCCTTGGAAGATCAGGAATTCGAGGCCGTCGCTATCCAGAGACGCTAATCTGGGAAACGGCTATGAGTAAACTTAAGCTATTCCACATTGAAGGGAATTGCAGGCAGACTATTTCGGCTCTCGGCTGCCTTCTAACGCTCCTTTTTGCGCCGCTCCTTCATTCACAAGACTCGGAAAAGCCTAACATCATCTTGATCTTCTGTGACGATCTCGGCTACGGCGATCTCGGCGTCTATGGTTCCCAAGCAAACCGGACCCCTCGGATCGACGGTTTAGCTGAGGATGGAATCGTCTTTACGGACTTCTACTCATCGAGCCCAGTGTGCACGCCCTCTCGAGCCAGTCTGCTTACCGGTTGCTACGCTCGTAGGGTCGATATGCACGAGGATCAAACGGGTCATTGGGTTCTCATACCTCGCAGCGTCCGCGGCTTGAATCCCGAAGAGCTCACAATAGCCGAAGCCCTGAAATCAGTGGGCTACGCTACTGCTTGCATTGGCAAGTGGCATTTGGGCGACCAGCCCGATCATCTGCCCACGCGTCACGGCTTCGATTTCTACTATGGCATTCCCTATTCCAATGATATGAAACAAGCCAAGCGAGGCGATCCTCCGCTTCCCCTAATTCGCCAGGAGACCGTCATCGAAGCGCCCGCAAACCAAAGTACGCTGACCCAGCAATACACCGAAGAAGCAGTCAAGTTCATCGAAGCGAACCGAGAAAATCCCTTCTTCCTCTACCTGCCCCACACTTTTCCGCACCTCCCGCTCTTCGCCTCTCCCCCTTTCAAGGACAAGAGCGCCAACGGACGCTACGGCGATTCCGTTGAAGAGATCGATTGGTCGACAGGACAAATTTTGGATACGCTTGACCGGCTCGGCATTGAGAAGAACACGCTTGTCATCTTCACCTCTGACAACGGATCCAACGGACGGAATGGCGGATCCAACGTCCCACTTGCTGGCAGAAAGGGAGGCACCAAGGAAGGCGGGATGCGCGTACCCATGATCGCCCGTTGGCCTGAGCGAATTCCCGCCGGCAGCATTTGTAATGAGCTCGCCACCACCATGGACTTTCTGCCCACTTTTTGCGCGATCACTGGAGCGGAAGGGCCTATGCTTCCTTTCGATGGCCACGATATCCAAGCACTTCTCTACGATCACTCGGGTGCCGAGTCGCCCTACGACGTCTTTTACTACTATCGAAGGCGACAACTGCAGGCGGTTCGCTGGGGAGATTGGAAATACCACTTGGAGCTTGGCGAAACCCATCCCAATTGGACCACTCCCGACATTCTTGCAGAAGGGAGAACGGCAAAACTGGTCAATCTCGCCTCAGACCTTCAGGAGACAACGGACCTTTCGGGCCAGTACCCTGAAATTGTCAAACGCATGAAAGCCCTTGCTCAGGAAGCCGTCCGTAGGTTCGGTAACGATGATGAAGAGGGTTCCTGGCAACGCAGTTCCATCGATCTGCCGAACCCCAAAGCGATGACGCTGACAAACTGATTCCGATCAAATTCTAGTAGTGGCTGCTATCAACCCTCTGGAATCACAATATGCTTTTGAGTGGGATTGTGACGCGTAATCCAATTCTGGATATGGGCGGCTACCTCAGGGTAATCTTTCGATTCGTCGAAGCGTTCTTCGAGATTGTTCTCAACGGCATGGTTGGATAGCAGCATGGGGCTACCGTCCGAGGGAATAACCGCCTTGAAATCGCCATAACGAATAAACTGCTTCCAGAGCGGTTCCTCAGGCACCTTCTTTTTCATGGCGGCTACGACATTCGCATGCTCAGGATCATCGATTAAATTACGCCATTCGTTGGGATCGCGATCTCGATCGTACAGTTCTGCACTGCCGTCGAAGTACTGGATGTATCGCCAGCGCTTGCCGCTAATAGCATGGTTCCCACGCCCAAACGTCGTTACTGTGTGGTCGCTCCAATCAGCGTTCGGGTCTGCCACTAAGGGAACCAGGCTCTGACCATCCAGTTGGTCGTTTTCCGGGAGATTTCCGATGTCTATCAAGGTTGGAAACAAATCGATTAGGTTGACCGGCTCGTCGCAAACGGTTCCCGGCTCGAATTCTTCCGGAGCCCCAATTTCAGGAGGAACGATAATCAGAGGAACGCGTGTCGCTCGATACCATCCCGTCGCCTTCCCCCAATGCTCCTTTTCGCCCAAATGCCAGCCATGATCCGACCAAAGCAGGATCCAGGTATTGTCCGCCTGCCCGCTTGACTCCAAAGAGAGCAGGAGCTTGCCCAGCATTTCGTCAACAAAGGTAACCGTGGCTAGATAGCTGGAAACCGCATTCTCCCATTGGCCATACTTGACAACAGATCTATGTTCACCGGATGTTGTTGGTATAAGGGCATAGTCTCGGCCGGATCGGGATAGATCATCCAAATCCCCTTCTATATGTGGAGGCAGCTCGACTTCATCCAATGGATACATGTCGTGGAAGCGTTTTGGCGCATGGAGCGGTTGGTGGGGCAAGTGGAAACCAAACCCAAGAAAGTAGGGTTCCTCCAAACCACGCTCAATCTCCTTAATGGTCCAGGCTACATCCTTAGCGTCTCGAAACTCATGATCCGGCAAATCCATGGGTCCCCAATCGAAGGTATGGGTGTCCTTCCAAATGCGATCTGCGGGCATACCATTGCGAGGGAAGGTAATAACTTCGCCATCGTAAGTCCACTCGTAGACGGGAGTCTGCCTAGAACTGAGGATGGCTTCCTTGGGCCATGGGTGACCTGATGCCGGGGCATAGCGATCGAAGCTGCCATCGGGAAAGCTGTGGTCGCCGTGAAATAGCTTACCCGCCCCGATCGTCGTGTATCCGTGTCGCTTCAAATACCGGGGCATCGACTCCACTCCGGGCAATCGCTTGGGGTAGTTAGCATTATTTGAATACACTCCGGTATTCCACCCTCTCATCCCTGACATGATCGCCGCTCGGGAAGGCCCGCATACAGGAGCCGGGCAATGGGCTTCGGTGAATAGAACGCCTTGCTCGGCTAAACTGTCCATGTGTGGCGTCTTAACCTGAGGATGTCCATCAAGGCAGCCAATCCAATCGTTTAGATCGTCAATCGCGATGAAGAGGATGTTCGGTTTGGAATCGGCTACGGCGCTGGAAGTTGTCACCAAAGCTAGGAACAATACCGCTAACAATCTGCGTTTCATTTTCGCTCTCATATCCAATAAATTAACAAAGATCCCCGAGGCATTTAAGGTAGCGGGCGATCTCCGAGCGCCCATAAATGGTAGAACAGGCTTCCAGCCTGTTTTCTCTGCCCCTGTTGTACACAGGCAGGATGCCTGTGCTACTTTTCGCATGGGCGATCTTCGACCGACCGCCAACAAATTCAGCACGAATCTATTCACTTCGTCCTCCCTACCATTGCTATGGGGCTGTCCGTCCATTTGCTTCCGCGAGTCCCAGTTCCTCACTTAGTTGAGCGGCGACACTCGGGAAGTTCGCTATACGGTTGGAAGACTCGTCGAAGTCCGAACCTAGGTGGTAAAGCTGTTCGTAATTCTGCGGGTTCGCGAATTCTCGGGACAGAAACGCTTTCTTGTTCTCCGGAATCGGATTGGGCGCCTGCCAAGGGCGCATATACTTCCAGCCATCCCGCACGATGGCTCTTACTCCCAAAGGAGACTGGACGATGACATGGTCGCGAGCGGCTGGAGCCTCGGGTCCTTCAATCACCTGTGGCCAAAAACTGAAGCTATCCTCACCATCGTTTCGACCGTATTCAATCTTTAGGAAATCAGCCATGGTCGCGAAGAGATCCTGCAAGGAGATGAGCTTATCGGAAACCTGGCCAGCTTCCACGTGGCCAGGCCAATTCACGATAAAGGGCACTCGAAAACCGCCCTCATAGATACTCCACTTGCCGCCACGCATGTGCCCGCACTGAAGGTGGCCCATCTCGCGGGCTAGACCCGCGGGACCTGAAGGTAGTTCGTCTGATTCCGGACCCACGGCCACTCCCCCATTGTCGCTGGTGAAGATGACAATGGTCTCTCTATGCTGACGGGCATTTTCTACCGCCGCTAGAACTTCCCCAACTTGCGTATCCAGTTCCTGGACAAAATCACCATAGGGCCCGCAATCACTGCTCTCTTTGAATTTTTCAGCCGGAGTAATCGGCCCATGAGGAATATTGTGGGCGAAGTAGAGGAAGAATGGAGGTTTCCCAGCTCCTGTATTGTCTTCGATATATTCGACCGCTTTGTCTGTAATGACCTGAGCCACTTCGTCCTCCTTCCAGATGACCGATGGATCCCAAGGCTGAATGGTCTCCCGTTGCACCATAAACTGCCCTTGCCCGTTTCCAGCAGGATTAGCGTTTACCTTTTTTGAAGTAACTTTATCACCAGGGCGGCGCCCATAGAAGTCGTCATTTTCGATGAAGAATCTCGGTTGATTTCCGACATTCGCCATCATCCCGAAATAATAATCGAATCCAACCTGAAGCGGACCCGGCCCGATTGGTTTGTCAGCAGTCCAATCATATTGCTGGTCGAAGTTCTTGAACTCACCAAACCCCAAGTGCCACTTCCCCACGATCGCCGTAGAGTAGCCTTTCTTTTTAAACAAAGTGGCCAGCGTTTCCCGATCATCTTCTATAGCCAGTCCTTGGCCCGCTTGTATGACCTTAGTCTCTGGATGCTGCTTGCTACGCCAATAATAGCGGCCTGTTAGCAATCCGTATCGAGTTGGCGAACACACCGAACAAGGCGTATAGGCCCGCGTGAACTTCATTCCGGTCCGAGCGAGTTCATCAATGTTCGGTGTATCAATCAGCTCAGCTCCGAATGAACCGA
>CAZFUD010000259.1:0-5823 GCA_964521705.1 uncultured Opitutaceae bacterium
TGCATGGCAATAGGTTGAATCTGTTCTCTCTGCCCTTTCCAACAGCTCTCCTATCCATTTTCGGTGGGGTCCGGAGAAGGGTATATTGTCGATATCCTCGGGACGCACCCACCGCAGGTCGGAACCGAGCTTAAAGCCGTCGATTTTCGAAGGGTCGATCCTGAAAAACCGCTCGGTGATTCGGTATATTGTTATAGAGCGTTTCCCTTCGAAGACCGGGGCGCTCCGACCAGCCTTGATTCCGAGCTGTTGGCAGGTCGGTATTTCGTGGAGCCCTTTCATTCGGTTGGCCGAGTCGGGAATTCTATGCACGAGGATCCCCTGACTGCCCATTATCCAGGCTCGATCGACTATTTGTTTTTCCGATTTTCGTTTCTGGAATCGAGGGAGTTCAGATTCAATTCCTTGGGAACGGGCCTTGCAAAGGCTAATTACCGGGCAAAGCAGGCACTGAGGATTATGCTTTAGGCAAACGGTGGCCCCTAATTCCATCATGGCTTGATTATGGTCGCCCGGGCGATCTCGGTTTATCAGCGATTGAGTAAGTTCGCGATAAGCCTTGGCCGCCTCTACCGTCGACTTGTATTGTTCTCGATCGGCGATGAGTCGGGAAAGGATTCGAACGACGTTGCCATCAACTACGGCTTCCATTTCGGAAAAGGATATGCTGCAGATGGCTGCAGCCGAGTAGGGACCAATGCCTGGGAAAGCTAGCCAGCTCTTAACATCCCTCGGAATCGTTTCTAGGCCCGCGATCGTCTGAGCGAGCTTATGGAGATTCCTAACTCTCGAATAGTAGCCCAGGCCTTCCCACGACTTAAGCACCTGGTTTTCGCTGGCTTTGGCTAAGGCAGAAAAATCGGGGTAGTCAGTCATCCATTTTTCAAAGTAAGGGAGGACGGTTTTCACCTGAGTTTGCTGAAGCATGAACTCGGATACGACCGTCTTGTACAGGCTAGGTAGGTTTCTCCATGGAAGGTCCCGCTGATGGGCGTCGTACCAGTCGATAAGCTGGGCCCGAAAGGTCTTCAGTTGGCTGTATAGGTTGGTGGTATCCATGAGATCTGGAAATCGAGGGAGCTGCTGGTCTTAATTTAGTTGATCAGCCAAATTCGGGCAGTAGCGTTTGAATCGCTTTGGCTAAACGCAAAAAGAAAATCGATCTCCCTGAGGAGCCGAAAAAGAAGACGATCTACACCAACAAGCTTTCCGGCGAGCAGATGGAGAAGCTTGAGGGCATCTGCATGATGAGAGATTGGGAGCCCTATGATGTTGAATACGCTCGTCTCGCGTTTAAGGGAAACAAGGTGAATGTGGTGGGCTACAATAGCGGCAAACTTGTAGTTCAGGGAAAGGAAATGGAAGAGTTCGTTCTCAACACTCTCGAACCGGAAGTGCTCGGAGAGGCTCGTTATGGATACGATGAAATTTACCATCCTGAATGGTTCGAACTTCACGCGGGCATGGACGAAAGCGGCAAGGGCGATCTGGTCGGGCCTGTTATCACTGCATGCGTGATTGCAGATAAGCCGCAGATAGATGAATGGGTGAAGGAAGGGATCCGCGATTCCAAGAAGATAACTGATACGCGTATCCTGAAATTGGATAAGATTATTCGAGCAACCAAAGGCATTGCCGTGGAAACCTGCTTTTGCGGAATGCGTAAATATAATGAGTTGATGGGAAAGCCTCGGGCCAATCTCAACTTGCTGCTTGCCTGGCAACATTCGAAAAGCTTGACCGCAGCTTTAAAGCGAAAGAGAGCCCCATGGGGAATGCTCGACCAGTTCAGCAAGCAAGACCTTGTGGGCCGCTACTTCAAAGACGAGAGCTTCGATCTTCGGATGCAGACCAAAGCCGAGGAAGATCCCGTAGTTGCTGCGGCGTCGGTTGTCGCTCGGGCTGAATACGTGCGTTATATGCAGGGATTGTCCAAACGGTACGGCGACACGCTAAAGAAAGGCGCGAGTAAGGAAGTGAAAAAGCAAGCGACAGATATCCTCAAACGCTTTGGTCCGGACAGATTTTGCGAATTCGTGAAGTTGCATTTCCGTACCGCCTATGAAGTGGTTGATGAGGCGGGATTGCTAAGCGAGCTCCCGTTGAAGCCGCCACCGGAAAAAAAGGAGTGGCGAAAGTAGCCGGCTGCTCTCTCGATGCTCCAAAGAGGCAATTGACGGTTCTGGGAAAACGCGCTTGGGTCACCGCGTTTACCAGCTACATGTTTGCCCCTGAATATCTAGCCCAAATGCGATTCCCATTATGAAATCGAAACGCCTAAGAGCGTTTGATAGAGCCCGTCTATCTGAGTTGACGGGACTGATAGGCATCGATGAAGCTGGAAGAGGGGCCCTGGCGGGACCGGTTGTGGCGTCCGCCGTAGCAGTTCGTAAAGAATTTTATGATACGGAGTGGTGTAAACGGAATGCTTCGAGAATCAATGACTCCAAGCTTTTGGCTCCAGACGAGAGGGAGTATCTCTACGGGAAACTTCGCTGGCTGGAAAGCAAGAATCGATTGCATATCGGGGTTGGTTGGGGCAATATCGGCGAGATCGAGAATCTGAATATCCTAGGGGCGACTCAGGCTGCCATGAGAAGAGCCGTTGAAAGCGTATTCGAAAGCGCTCAGATCGAGCCTCATGAACCGGATCCGCTATTCGCCGATGTTGGTTCCAATGGGACGGGCGCTAGCGACTATCTATCTTCTTGGAGGATATTTGTGGATGGGAAACCGATGAAGCAGCTGGGCTATCCGCACCAGGCGTTCGTGCAGGGAGATTCTCGCTCTCTTTGCATCGCCATGGCATCGATTATCGCTAAGGTGACTCGAGACCGAACCATGATGGCTTTAGATTGCCAGTATCCAAAATACGACTTCGCATCGAGTAAGGGGTATGCGACTCCGGCCCATCGATCCGCGATCGTAGAAGAAGGGCCATCTCCAGTTCATAGATCCCTGTTTCTTAAAAAGATCCTGGAAGCGAATGTGGAGGACCTTCAGGCCGAGTTTGGGTTTTAGTTAGCGGACGAGGTTACTCCATCGTCCCGTAGTCGTGGAAAGGCGTCAACTTAAGTCGCGAGACTTTAATCCTAATCCTTTTATCCGCGAAGCGGATACCTATTTCCTGATCCCGCGACTGCGGGAGCGCTTGTAGCCTCTACGAGGCAAACAGGTATCTTTGGCGCCCCTGCTGCGCTTCGTCGAGAGAATAGGCTTGAACCAATCGGATTAGATGCGAGGAGGTTGGCCAATTTGTAATTACGCCGAGTTAAAGGCTTTGCTGTATTTAGCCGGTGGAAATAAAAAAGGAGGACTGAGCTAGTCCTCCCTACCGTTTAGCGAATCCCCCGTCGTTCTTATTCGCTATCCTCTTCTTTTTCTTCCTTTAGCTTACGCTGGTGGGCAGCGGTAACCTTGTACATTTGCAGGCAAAGCCAGAAGGTGCCAGCTGCAGGCAAAGCGGAGAACCCGGCCCAAAAGAACACCGTAGCCGGTTCATAGCTCATCACGTGCGGCTTGAACCACAAAGTGAAAAGGCACCAGACGATCACGGTAGTGATCGTATCTATGACCGCAGATTTGGTCGTTACTTTGTATCCGCTGTCTAGTTTTGACATAACAAAACGAGTTCTAGGTTGTCGGGAGGGGGTGTCCAACCAAAATTTGTTCTAAAACCGCCATAGTTTCATCTGCGTTCGCAAGATATTTACGTAAATCGAGGCTAATGAACGCTATCACGCATACATTTTGCGGAAATCCGCGCGAAATTCGGTATGCATCACGGATTGTTTTTCCTTATCTCTATTGATAAACTTTGGGCACAGTCGAGATCGAAAGGTCGAGGCGATAAAGGACGAGCTTAGCGAGAAAATTTCAGACTTTAGTTCCAAAACTGAGTCGTTGCTTGGCCCGGCGGATGTGGGACCGCCGGGTCTTTCTCGTTTATGAGGCAAATGCGTCAAAGGGATTGACCTCTTGATAAGAAGGTAGAGCCGAAAATTCCGATTCGAGTACCGCGATTTGGTTTCTAGCGAGTATAGACATTAGCCGAAATTAAGAACCTTCCGAGGTCGTTATCAGCGATCCTTATCAGGTTAAATAAAACGCTTAAAATCGGACTAATTTCGGTCAATATTTGTTGACCAATTTGGGCCTGGGGTTAAAGTGATGATCGGACTTGTAGGGACGCGATGCCTGGCGCTGCTCGAGAGAGCATCCAGGGGATGAGAGCGTCAAAACAGCCGCCCTTATCTTTTGCCGAATTTCCTCGTGGAGATGTATTGACCGTGTGGATTCGATAGGCCTTTAGGGAGAAGCGGCCTCTTTATTCCTGCTCCACTAGCGTTTTTACAGCCAGCCCATAGCCTTTGATTCCAAGTCCTGCGATGACGCCTTGGGAAACTGCTCCAGTGTGAGAGTGATGCCGGAAGCGTTCTCGAGCGTGGATATTGCTGATATGCACCTCGATTGTGTGAATTTTCGAACCACTGATAGCGTCTCTCAAGGCGATACTCGTATGCGAGTAGGCTCCTGGATTAAAAACGATCCCTTGGCAGTTGCCCTCGGCCAACTCGGATATTTTGTCAACGAGAGCCCCTTCATGGTTGGATTGGAAAAAATCGAATTCCACATTTGGGAACTGAGCTTTCAATCCGCTTGCGACGTCATCCAAAGTGCTAGTTCCATAGATCTCGGGATCGCGCTTTCCAAGGCGATCGAGATTTGGTCCATTTAAGATGGCTATTCGTTTCATGATTGGAGGGTCTATCGATTGCTTGAGTCGATTGCACGAATTTTCGTAGCGGGCGCTACAGCGGGCAATCGGTTGCAATGAATTGGTAGGGAAGGTTGAATTTGGAGGACGCCTCCCGGGCCAGGGCGTCAACGCCGAAAGTTTCGGTGGCGTAGTGCCCGCAAGCGTAAAGATTGAGCCCCCGTTCTTGGGCGACATTGTAGAAGTGCTGTTTCAGTTCGCCGGTGATTAGGGTATCCGATCCCGTGGATGCGATTTGGTCCACGACGCTATTTCCGCTGCCGGTAACGACGCATATCTTCTTTGGGGACCTTGAGCCGAATTCGATCGATGCAATCCCACCTGGAAATTCGTTCTCGAGAGCAGATCTGAGGGAGTCGCGGTCCTCGCTCCAATCGCAAACCAGCCCGATATCGGTGCCCTCGTACGGCAGAAAGGAGCCCGAGGCTTTAGCCCCAATCTTTTTGGCGAGGCAGGCTGAGTTTCCGATCTCCGGATGGGCGTCTAGCGGTAGGTGGCAGGAGTAGACAGCCAAATTGCCCTCCAACAGGCGCCGGATTTTTTCGAATTCACTACCGACAATTCGCTCGGGGGAGTTCCAGAACATCCCGTGATGGACAATGAGGAGGTCGATGCCGGCATCGATAGCCATTTGAAAGGGGGTGAGTCCCGCGTCGACGGCCGCCCCGATTTTGCTGACCTCCCCATTGTTGGAGAACTGAAGCCCGTTTAGGGCCCCAGGGAAGTCAGCGATTTCCTGGCATCGGGTCCGTTTGTTGCAGTAAGCTACGATTTCGTCGAGCGGTCTCATGGAAGAAATAATTTTGGCAGGTTGCCAAGAGTCGATCTTTTAGCCAACTTATGGGGTAAGATCAGGAGTAATTCGAGTACCGATTTCTAACGAAGCCGATGTTCCACGAAAGCGAAGATAATTCATTCAGAATTCCGGGCTCCTTGATGTTGGCCCATCCTCACTTGACCGATCCTAATTTCGTGAGAAGCGTCATTTTGATGACGGCCCACGAAGAGGACGGTTCGCTGGGCGTGGTCGTCAATAAGTTTTCCGG
>CAZFUD010000260.1:0-5795 GCA_964521705.1 uncultured Opitutaceae bacterium
GAGATTTCGTGTACGGGCGAATCTGAAGGAAAGAATTGGCTGATATGGAGGGGTAGCGAACCTTCCGATTTCGTACTCAGACTGGAGTTTCGCTGGGACAAGGGAAATTCAGGCGTTCAGGTCCGGAGCGATGATCTCGGCGAGTGGCAGATTTTTGGATACCAAGTGGAGATCGCTCGCAGGGAAGTGATGGGGCTGTGGCATCATTCGCTCATTGCTAGAGATCATCCCAAGCGTGAAGCTCGATTCCTCATGTCGACAGCAGGGGAGCGGGCGATCATCGCCGAGGATGGGACGCGTGTGAACAATAAGCTAGAGGACGCGACCAAAGTGCAAGCCCACTATGGCGAGAATGCTTGGAACACTATGGAGATTATCGCTAGCGGGGATCAAATCATTCAAATGATCAATGGCGTGCACTTCGCGACGCTTATCGATAATGATGAGAAGATGAGCCGTCGAAAGGGCTTCATTGCTTTCCAGGATCACGGAAGAGGCTGCACGGTCGCCTTTCGAAATATCAGACTGAAAGAATCTAGCAATTAGACTGCTAAATCACGCCGTTCTCAAATTGGGCGATGGCGTAACACTACTTGAAATCAAATGCGCAACTTTATCGCCATTCTAGCAATTATGACAGCTTCTGTTATCAACACGATCGCTGAAACTCCGAATATTCTCTGGATTACAGCTGAGGATATGAGTCCAACTCTCGGCTGCTACGGAGACGACTATGCCAGCACGCCTAACATCGATCAACTGGCAGCTGATGGTGTGGTTTATACTAATGCCTTCGCCACGTCTCCGGTTTGTTCGCCTTCTCGGTCGTGTATCATCAATGGATTGCCCGCGACATCACAGGGCACTCAACAAATGCGGTCAGCGTTTCCAATACCTGAATACATGAAGGGATTTCCAAGTATTTTGAGAAAGGACGGCTTTTACGCTTCGAACAATGTCAAAACTGACTACAATAACGGAAATTGGAAGGAGATTATCGCGGCCTCGTGGAACGAAAATAGCGATACCGCCCACTGGAGAAATCGAAGTGGCGATCAGCCCTTCTTTTCGGTATTCAATTTAATGACTTCCCACCAAAGCCGCTCCATGGTGTGGCCGTACGAGCAGTTTGTTTCGGAAGTGCAAAGCAAGCTTGACGAGAATGAGATCCATGATCCCGAAGCGGCGCCAATGCCTCCTTATTATCCGGATACGCCGATTGTCCGCAGAACGGTGGCCCGCTTCTACGATTGTGTCACCGCCATGGACAAAGAGGTCGGGGACATCCTCCAGCAATTGGAAGATGATGGACTGGCGGATAACACGATCGTGTTTTTCTACTCGGATCACGGCTCGGGAATGCCACGACACAAGCGGGCGCTATTAGACTCCGGAATGAATGTGGCATTGGTCGTCCGTTTCCCGGAGAAATACCGACACTTCGCGCCTTCGGGTCCCGGCACGCGTACTGATCGTTTGGTTAGCTTCGACGATTTTGGTCCAACCGCGCTGAGTTTAGCTGGGTCTGAGATACCTGAATACATGGAAGGGAAAGCGTTTCTAGGGTCTAAAGCGGTTCCTGCCCGCGATTACACTTATGGGCATCGCGATCGAGTGGATGAAGTTCATGACCTTGCTCGATCCGTTCGCGACAAACGCTACTTATACATACGTAACTACATGCCTCATCTAGGGTACAATCAGCCGACAGCCTGGCCCGATCTCGGGGAAATTCGGCACGAGTTTTATAGATTGACCCAAGATGGTCGTATGACGCCTCCACAAGAGCATTTTGCGGGACCTAGAAGGCCGCTTGAAGAACTCTACGATTGCCATTCGGATCCACAGAACTTGGAAAATCTCGCTGATTCTGAGGATCATCGTGGGGTCCTTGAACGAATGCGAGGCCAGCTGGCGAAAAATCTATTGGATAGCCGTGATCTCGGTTTCTTGCCGGAATCCCTGGCTTGGCAGCTGGCGGAGGGATCTACCGCATACGAGCTTGCTCGCTCTTCGGAAGACTATCAACAGTCCGTTCTCATTGAAGCTGCTTCTCATGTTGGGAATGCCACGGAAGAGGAGCTTCTAGGTAATCTGACCCAAAGTGATCCCGGTGTTCGTTACTGGGGTGCGGTCGGTCTCAGCGCAGCGCCATCGCTTTCCGACAAAGCAATCGGCGCTTTAACGGACACCCTCGATGATGCGTTTCCCAATGCCCGTATCGAGGCCGCCAATGCTCTGGCTCGACATGGAAAGTTGGAAAAGTCGATTCCAGTCTTGGCGGAAATGCTGGGAAATGAGGATTTGATCGCCGTTCAACATGCGGCTCGGGCAATTGAGCTGCTCGGCGAAAAGGCGATCGACGCTTTGCCGGCAGTCGAAGCTTGCGATGCTCGAATGAAGAGTATCCGTCCTCCAGGGACATCTCCCGTGGTAGTCGATCCAGAGAAAGATCAGGCTATGTTCGTAGGCTTTTCAACCGAAGCCTTTCTCGCTCGCTTCGGGAAGAAGTAGAGGAAATTAAGCTAATATAGGGAACTAGCTAGCATCCGTCTTTGCCCAGAGGGCTACGCAGCGACAGGTCGCTCCGACAAGTCGGGGCTGGATTCCCGCAGAGGCGGCACCATGATCACTCCACTGCGTTTCGTGGCAGGATTGTCGTGGAACGTCGTAGTTCAAATTTAATGGGATGCTCATATGCTTTTGCCCCAACAGGACTATCTCACTATGAAGCAATTTCGAGACCGCTTCGTGCTATTCTGGACACTATTTTTGGTAACCTTACCAAAATTAGTGTATCGGTGGTCGTGCAGCACGGTCGTGGGCCGCTCCTACAGCAATTCAATCATTTTCTCGCGTAAGCTTGATCCTGCTCGCCGACAGGCGACCCTGTTTCGCCCTCTCGTATTTTCTAACCCAAGCCGAAGATAGGCTTATTGGTCATCCAGGCCCCATCGGTGAAGTCCGGAAAAGCGATTGGAGAGCTGCCCGTGGAGATGGATGCTTCTGAAAGTGGAGCGATGGCCATCCAGGCTGCTGCGTCGTAGGCGTCGATAGGCGTCGTTGTCTTATTGCGAATACAGGTTACAAATTCCCTTAGTTCGAGAAAATCAGTTCCACCGTGGCCTGACGTTTCCGCTTCATGCAAGTAGCTTTTCCAGAGGGGATGCTCAAACTTTTCCTGGTAGGAATCAAAAGACTCCCATTGGTGATGCGGGCTTTTCCCTTCCAGGTAGATAACGGATTTGTTTCGAGAGGATGAATCGCCGTCCTGCATCCACATGCCAGCGGTTCCTTGGACTTGGTACATGAAGCTCATGGGGCGGGGAAGGCGCGTGTCGAAAGTCAAAACCACCGTTTCTCCATTGAAGCATTTGAGCGTGGTGGTGACGATATCTCCCTGGGCCCAGTTGATATCTCGGCGCTTGTGACCGGGTTCGAGGTTGTCCTTGGACCATTTGCTTAAGCCGCGCGACTTAGAAGCTGTGGATGTGAGATGCTGAAAGCGATTCCCACGCTGAATATTCAAGCACTGGGCGATGGGTCCCATTCCGTGAGTAGGGTAGAGATCGCCATTGCGGAATTGATTATGTGTGGAGCGGTAGTCGCCTTCGCCCTTTGGCGTTGGTCCCGTTCCTTTTCCTAGTACTATGCGTTCCCTAAGATCGTGTCCGTATCCGCAAGTGCAGTGGATGACTTCGCCAAACATTCCCTGTCTGACCATGTTGAGGACTGCCATGTTGTAGCGGAAATAGCAGTAGTTTTCCAGAAGCATGCAAGGCGCACGGGTCTCTTCGTAGGTATTGACCAGCTCCCAGCATTCGTCGACAGACGAGGCTGGACCGACTTCCGTAGCTACGTATTTGCCCGCTTTCATGGCAGCAATGGTCATGGGAATGTGAAGCTCCCAGGGAGTGGCGATGACCACGCCATCCAGATCATCTCGTTTTAGCAAATCCAGGTAGGAGAATTCTTGGACTCCGTATCCTTCAGGTTTCTGCCCTTGAGTTTCTACAACGAGGTTTTGGGCGGCCTTAAGGTTTGGTTGATGGGTGTCGCAGACAGCGTTGATAGCCACGTGGGGCAGGCGCATGGCGGTCTTGAGTAGACCTGTGCCTCGGCCGCCAATGCCGATGAAGCCTAGTCTTACAGGACGGTCGTCGTTGGCATGCAGAATCGCAGGGGCGGCAGAGAGGGCGATTCCCGCGGCTAATCCGTTTTTGATGAATGAGCGTCGTTCGATTGTAATCATAGGGTAAGTAATTGCAGAGAATGGGATTTGATTTGTACGGGCGTACTTAGGCCATCCGATTGGCCGCAACGAATCAAAGAAAAAGTCGAAGAGACTTTCGAATGAGGACAGAGGCATTGTTGGTCGTGCCAATACGCGTGAGCGTCAAACTAAGCTCGCCTGGAGGTTTTTGTTTCATGTGTGGCTTGTGGGAGCGGGTTTATCCCGCGATTTCTTTAGGATAGGTATTGGGTTATCGCGGGGTAAACCCGATTCTACGCTCGACTATAACTTAAGTTGACGCCCATGAGCAGTTACTGGACCGATTGCATTGGAGGTTGTGCGGTTGCTTAGGGGCAAGCAGCCCTACCTTTTGAATATTTTGGGACTACTAGTCTTTCAGTCGGATCCGTTCCTCGGGAACGTAACCCAGGATTTCGGCGGCGTCCTCTATATCCACCCATCGATAGTCACTGTCGGAAAGGCCATAGAAAATTTCGAATCTTAATGTATTGGGCGCCTGTATACAAAGTTCGATGAGCCGGGAAATGTCGCTACGCGAGCAAGCATTGGGGATAATCGGCTGAGGAAAGTCGTCCATGGATTGCACCCCGCCCAGTCGGAGGCAAATGCATGACATTCCTGATTCACTGCTGTGCATGCGAGCTAGGGATTCGCCAAATACTTTGCTTGCCCCATAGGGGAAAAAAGGCCAAGTGGGATCGGAGGTCGTGATGCGTTTGAAACTATCCGGAACCTGGTCGTACTTTCCTTCGCTGATGCTCTTGTAGGGTTCGGTATTGAAGTAGTATCCGAAACTAACGTGGCTCGAGCTGGCGTATATGATGCGTCGGACTCCGGATTGTTTGGCGGCTTCAAATACATTGTAAGTCCCCTCGATGTTGTTTTTGCGAAGGCTCTCCCATGTGGCGTCGGCATTTGGGTCCCCGGCTAAGTGGATAATTGTATCCATTCCTTGGAACGCCTTTACGAGTTCATCGTTATTGGAAAGGTCGGATTGGAAGAATCGGTCTTCAGGTACGTTGGCCAGCTCTTCGGGATGGACCCTGGCGGATGCCTCCCGATGCCGATCCATCCCGTAGACATCGAATAGATCCGGTTTTTCGGCCAAATGGCGATAGGCACAGCTTCCGACCAATCCGTAGACGCCGGTGATCAAAATGGGTTTCGTAGCCATCGTATTTGAATGTCGCCATCAGGATGCGGATGGCAAGGCCGTAGAGATTGTTGAATAAAACCGAAATTCGTAGGGTCGTCGCTTGCGGCGACCGCGCTGTCCTGTTCCGGGAGAGCCGTTTGCCGGTGGCTCCGGATCAACCACTCGACCCTTCGCTATTGGCAAAGGCCTAGTGGAGGCTGGGCTTCAGGTGCCTCCTTGTCGCCCTCGCAAGCGGCGGCAGGGGCTATCTACGGGACTACCGCAGAAGGCGGTCCGCCGGCATGGGACTTCGTCAGCGACTAAACCCAGCGAGGGGGCAAGCTCAGAGCCTTCAATCTGATCGACGAGTTCACCAGGGAGCGCCACTGCATCCACGCCATCAAG
>CAZFUD010000261.1:0-5779 GCA_964521705.1 uncultured Opitutaceae bacterium
GACCCATGGACGAGTTCACAAATGACGAAGCCTGAGGAGGAGGACGCGTGACGAAGGAACGGGATGTGGTAGGGTCGAAGGGTTTCACGATCGTAGAGGTGATGCTTGCGTTAGCTCTTTTTGGCGTGGCTGTAACGACCTTTGCGGCATCCTATTTGAATATCATCAATGCCATCGCTGCGATTCAAGTGGACCAGCCATTCGAGCAAGACATGTCGATGATTCGGGCTGAAGCGTTTTCTGTTTCCGATATCGAGCAACTGGAAGAGGGCGGGGAAGTAATGACCGGCCATCATGGCGAGGCTATATGGAAAGTTGAATACGAACCGACCTTAGTCGCTGATCTCTTTAGGGTGTGGCTAAAAGTGGAAATGGAGAATCGAGAGACTGGACGGAAAGAGGAGTTTACGGAAACCCATTACCTGACGCGGCCGACTTGGTCTGATCCTATCGAGAGAGAGGATTTGAGAGCTGAGACGAGAGATCGATTGCTAGCTCGACAGTCGGGACTCGAATAATCGGATGAGAGGCTTGAGGAGAAATAGGGGACGTTTTCGTTCCAGGAGCGGCTTCACGTTGCTCGAGATTATGTTCGCCGTATTTATGGGGGCCGCCCTGTTAGTGGCTGCCACGACTTTCGTTTTCTCGTTGGGAGAATTGTGGGGCAAGGGCGCGAACGTATGGCTGTTTCAGAAACATGTGCGCGGCGTATCTAGATTTTTGGAACAGTCTTTTCAAACTTCTAGCTGGAAACTTTCAGATGGGGAAGTAGAATCGGTGGTCTATTGGTCGAATCGGGGTGGCCGAGAGTACGAGAACGAGGAGCTGCTGACGTTCGAATTGGAGAAGAGCCCAGGAGTACTTGTTTGGCCGGAGGATCCGCTACCGTACGTTGTTTGCTCACTGGAACTTGATGACGAGGAGGGGCTATATCTTCTTTGGCGATCTCGATTGGAAAAGGATTTTGGAGAAGAAGAGCCGAGGAAAACATTGATCTCTCCCTTCGTTAAGGGGATCAAATATTTTTATATCGATCCCGAGGATGAGGATGCGGAATGGGAGATCGAGGAAGATCCAGTAAAAGAGACTGACGGCACTTTTACGCTGCCTCAACGCATAGAGATCATTTTTGAATACGAAGGCCAAGAGGAGAAACGGCAGATTCCGCTTCCATCTTTGTTCAGTGGTGTACCCATGTTTTGAATATGCGAGCCGAAAGATAAAAAATGGTGATTGAGAAGCGCGGATCAATCTTGCTGATGGTGCTGGTTCTTATTATAATAGTTAGCTATGTGCTAACTAAGTTTGTAGAGCGGGCAAATGTGGAAATTCAAGGGGAAGGCTACTACGTAGAGCGATCCAGGCTCAGGCTTCATGCTTGGTCTTACTTGGAAATAGCGGTCGCGGTGCTTGCCGACGTAAAAGCTATCGACAACGCGATTTATGCTCCAGCTCAAGGGTGGGCGAATCCGCTCGAATATGCCCAGATAGAGGTGCCAGAAGGTCTGAACGTGACGATCGAGTTTATAGACGAGTCCGCCAAGCTCAGTATCAACGAACTCGATGAAGGATCGCTTTTTCTTCTCTTCGACGAAATGGGTTTCGATCTGGATGTCAGTCAGACATTGGCGAATACGCTCCTGGACTGGATCGACGAGGACGACGAGGCTAGAATAGATGGAGCGGAGTCGCGGGAATACAGCACTACGAATTTCGAGATGCATCCCTCCAACCAGCCACTCGATTCACTAGATGAACTATCGTCGATTATTGGCTTTCGCGAACTCTTTTTCAATGAGGATGGGGTTCCCAACGGAAATTTCGACAGACTTTCCGACGTGGTTACCCACTATCCGGTGCAAGTGATGAATGTGAATTCAGCGAAACCTCTGGCGCTGCTTTCATTGGCTGGTCTCAATGAGATTCAGATAGAAACGATTGAGGAATATCTTGCGGGTCTGGATGGGGAGCCAGGTACTGAAGATGACAACTACTTCGCCAATGGAGGTGAACTGAGCGATGTTATTGGAGAGACAGAACGAGGAGCGCCGCTATCGCAACAAATCAGTGTCCTTACGGTTAAGGTTACGGTTCAGGAAAAAGGCAGCTCATACAGCTTGATTGGTACGCTTAGCACCGATTTAGAGACATCGGAAAATGGTGAAACCGGGGAATTAGAATATCCGTTCCTTTTCCTTGAGCTCAAAGAGGAGCCGGGTATGAATAACGCTAGCCCTTCCTGAAGGATCCGAAATCACTGTGCCAGAAGCATCAACAAACTCTCCAGATCAAAAGTCGCTGACTCTCAAGGCAGCGATGGCCCAGGGTTATTCGTTTTTCTGCCGCCGAGTGGAAATCCCCGGAGATGTCGAGAGCGATGAGCTGGATAGCTTCCTGCAATTGCAGATGGAATCCTTATCCCCATTTCCGCTGGAGCATCTGCAGTTCGGTTTCGTGTTCGATGCTGCCCGCCAGTTCGCATTTCTCTACGCTGCTTACAGACGCAGCTTCGAACGTTCAGTTGCGACCAGTTGGCAAGAGCAGGAGGCGGTGATCCCGGAATTCAGCGTTGGTCTGCTGACTGGAGGATTGGATGATAAGATTCCCCTTCTAATCGAGGGTGAATCCTCATTCACTTATCTCGTATTCGATTCTTTGTCGGAGCTTCCACTTTATTTCCAGTCCATTCCTAAGAGCGACGAGGATATCGACGAGGGGACGGAAAGGCCCGATTTGGAGAGTGTTTCGGCGAAGCTTAAGGCTGAGCGTTCGGTAGAATCTATCAGATTTTGGAAAGCCAGCTCTCAAATCGCCATCGACAAAAAGGTCTTAAAATTGCGAGCTACGGAGGAAGATCGTCAGATAGTTGCCGAGGTCGACCGGGACAGTATGTGGCGAATGGATTTGCGCGACCCGGAAAGAGTCGAGCGCGTGCAAATGGAGGAACGTCGCAATTATCTAATTTGGAGAATTGCCATTGGGATGGCGGCAGTGATCGGGCTTCTGATGGCGGGCGAATTCGTATGGTTTGCGGAGAAAGGATACCTGGAACTGAGAAGAGGCTGGAATGAGGAGCAAGCTCCGCTTGTCGAAGAAATCGTTTCCCAGAAGACGACTATCAATGAGCTTCTTAGCTTCCGCGAATCGGACCTGATCCCTTTTGATATGCTTGTAGCCATTGAGCCTTTTCGAACTGACTCAGTGGTGTTCACGAAAGTGGAAACGAACGGCCCTAATAGCTTAATAGTTCTAGCCAATGCCACCAGCAATGGACAGGCAAACCAGTTTAAGGCTCGCCTCGAGCGATTCGTGAAGATCGAAACCGTAGACCTGCAGAATATTCAGAGCCGGCCGGGGGGTACGACATTTACAGCTCTCCTTAATTTCAAGATTGGAGCTTTTCCCAATAGAGGCGAAGGGGAGGAGGTAGCGAGCAATGGCTAGAGGTTCCGTTAATTTTGCTAATGCTGGATACTGGGCCGCCTTCGCGAGAATAAGATTCTTCCGGCTATCGATGCGGGAGAAGCTTCTCATGGTACTCTTTATCGGAGCTTTGCTGGGCGTGTGGTTCTCATTCCAGATGGAACGGCACGGAACGGCCAGCTACGATATTCGGGTAGCGAATTTTACTGCTCAAAATCAGGGAAACGAGATCGCTACCAAGGAAACGACGGCCGAGCAATACAACGCCCTCATCAAAGATATCAATCTCTCAGAACTTCCGTCCGTAAATGAGGTCAATGCCCGAATCGATGATCTCATTCGGAAATACGGATTCGCCGATTTCAAAATCAACACGCCGCGCTCGAGCTCAGGCAGACCCCTTTCCTTCCACACCTTCACAATCGATTTGGGGAGAGCCAATTACAACCGGCTCATCGATTTTACAGATGAGATAAAAACCAATCTTCCTTATGTCTCCCTGCAGCAGATTACCATTCAAGCCCAGAGACGGACACCTCAATTTCTTGATGTTAAGCTGGAATTGAAATCCATTGAATATACGCCATGATAAATTGGATACGAATTTTCGGATCGAGAAGCATTTCGATTCTAGCCACTGCCGGTTTGCTGGCATTAACAAGCTTTGGCCAAGACAACGCGGATGCTCCTCAAACCGCGAACGAAGACGATCCGGTGAGGATCCTATGGAGGGGCGAGCCGCTCGTGAGTGTGCTTCATCATCTGGAAACGCTAACTGGCCGATCGGTCATAAGACCAATGGCTTTGCCCACCCCAGAGTTCACATTCGATAGCCGGGGAGATATGACCTTGGACGAAGCCGTGCTCGCCATCGAGAGTTTGCTGAGCATCAATGGAATTGGAGTGACGCCGTTGGGGGATAAGTTCCTCAAAGTCGTGGCCATTAACACTATCCGTACTGAGGCTCCAGAGCTAGAGATTGACTCGCTTCAGGATCGAGCCCCTAGCGGGAAAGTGGTGAGCAAGCTATTTCGTCTCCAATATTTGGATTCGCAAACGTTTCAGCAGCAGATTCAGCCATTTTTGAGCCCGAATTTCAGTACCATTATCCCATTCCAGACTTCCAATGCGGTAATCGTTACCGATACGATCAGCAACTTGCAGCGCCTTGAGTATGTCGTGTCCGAAGTAGACAAACCGAGTCGCCTGAACGTGACGACTCAGTTCTACACGTTGCAGTTCGCCCAGGCGAGTGAAGTTGCCGATCAGATTCAAGGCCTGATCGATGCTGCCAGAGCCAATTTTGGAGAAGAGAATAGCAGCAACTCGAATAATAGTCGCGGCCAAAACCGAAACCGAGGGGGCGATGGAGATCAATCGGCCCGCCCTGTTCCGGTCGCCAATGTTGGAGGAGAGGGTGCGATTCCGAACCAGATCCTTTTCGGGTCCAACACGGCCATCGCGGCTGACGATCGGACAAACCAGCTCATAATCATGTCCGAGCCAGCCAATATGACTTTCTTCGATGAGATAATCGAAAAGCTCGATATTAAGTCGGATCCGGCTACGCGAATCGAAGTGATCGTTCTCAACCACGCGGAAGCGACTGAAGTCGCCGGTCTGCTCAGCAGCTTCGTAAGTGGATCGACTGATTCCGAATCCAATGATCGCTCCCAAGCCAATGCGAACGTAGGGAATAGACAGACCCGACAGGGCAACCCGCAAAGCATCAATCAGAATTCCCGCCCGCAACAACAAGCGGCGAGTCCGGCCTTGCAGCAGCAGGTAAACAGCGCCGTAAATTCGACTTTCGAGAATCGCGATAGCCAGTTCAGCGAGTTCATGACCATAGAAGCGGACGAGCGAAGCAATGCCCTAATAATTTCAGGTACACGTAGCGATTTAGAGTTGATGACCGAGCTTATCGCCAAAATCGATGTATTGCTGCCTCAAGTACGTATCGAAGTGATAATCGCGGAAGTGAACCTGAACAATGATGCTAATTCTGGAATGGAAACGATTTCGGGGACCTATACTCAGAACGAAGCCGATGGCGAGCCCAATATCACCAATTTGCAGGGTCTAGATCTTCTTGGGATAAGCGCCAACAACGTTAACCTCAATGTGGATACTCGTACAGGCGTTATAACCAATCTCACATTTGATGCTATCCTCAACGCGGCTCGGACCAATAGCAATGTAAGAATTCTTTCAATACCAACTCTTCTCACGACCCATAATCAGGAAGCCACCTTTACGGTCGGTCAGCAACGCCCGATTGTGACTGGAACGACCACGGATAACACCTTGAGCACCTCGGTTAGGGAAACGGTGCAGTATCAGGATATCGCCATCG
>CAZFUD010000262.1:0-5484 GCA_964521705.1 uncultured Opitutaceae bacterium
GTTTCAAAAGAAACTTCTCGAAACTCCGAAGCATGAGAAGGCTCAATCATCAATATCAGCAAGAGCAGCGCTCCTGAAGATTTCCAGAATTCTTTCTTAATCATAAGCGTCCTATAGTTTTAAAACTCGAGGGAAAGATCATCCTGACGACCGCTCCCCTTCACTACAATTCTATCCTCAAACACGGAAACGACCGAATAAGCCGTCTCTTCTGTATCGACCATACCCTTTAACGTGACGTAGTGAATGCCTTTTTTGTAGCCGTAGGCTCCTCGATGATTGTGGCCATTCATATAGACAGCTACGCAATCATGGCGCTCCAATAGGCTAACCACCTCATCGGCATTCCAGGCAGCGTGAGAACCGGGCGGGTAGATAGGGTGATGACTATGAAGCATTACTCTTTGTCCAGCAAGATAAGCCGCCACCAATTCCTTTTCCAGCCATTCGAGCTGAGTCGCCCCAATACCGCCATTGTACTTGGGCAGATCGCCTCCCAAAGCTTCGTAAATCTCTAGCGATTGGACGTACTCAGCAGTACCTTTAGCATAGGCATAGAGGCTCAAATCATTCGTATCCAAAACCAATATACGCCAATTCATAACTGAAAAACTGTAGTAGCGTCCTTCCAGCCCTAGCCGGCCCGGCACAAGCTCCTTGAATCGATCTTCAACTGAAAAGTCATGATTCCCTAAAACATGGCGAACCGGCGCTTTCGACTTTTCAATTATGGGAATCACTACATCGAAACTTTCCCAGTCTCGATCAATAAAGTCGCCCAGATTTACAACGTGAGTTAGCTTTTGCGAATTGAAGTCGGCTATACATTCACGCAACTTCTGTGGTGACCGACGGTACTGTCGCCGCGCCCCATCCGCATCGCAGTATTGGCAATCCGCGATAGCCCCGAATTTGAAGAAGAGCTTTGGCTCGCTCACCTCTTCAGCAGTTGACAAGGGAAGTAAAACGAACGACGCGATGAGCGTGCTGCAAAGCAGCGAGAGACTCAAAAACTTGGCTGGAAAGTACGCTGGTCGCTTGGTTAGCATGTAACTTAATTGCTAGCGTTATTCACTATCCTAGGTCCCGCAATTAGAAAACCAGGCAGGACCAATTCGCTTGATAAGGTAATAGCCTTATTATGTTTTACCTATCTAGGATTTAATAATGAATGCGGAATACTCGCTACGCGCCGACGAAATCCTTTGGGACCGACGCTACGAGTCCCGATGAAGGGCTCGCAGAGAATAGCCGCCAGGTGGAAATCTATCGTATGCCTTCATATAGTGAAAACCGGGATTTGAAACTCATGCACTCCCGAAACCTATTCAATTTGGGCGTAGCGATTTTATTTATTGCCCAGTGGACAGCGGTAGCCGCCAACCCAGTGGATGACACCCTAGTTGAACTAATTCGAAGCGAGCAAGCTGTCGGCGCCCAAGCTTACATTGGAGAAGACGAGATCCTTGTATTCGAAGGCAATTACGGCGTAAGGTCGATAGATGACAAGACTCCGGTAGATTCGGAGACGCTTTTCTGCATTGGCTCTTGCTCGAAGCCCTACGCCTCCGCAACGATCTTTTCGCTGGTCGAGCGCAATCGTCTAGATCTGCGAAGTCCAATCTCTGATTGGATGCCGATTTTCTCGAATCTGACAATCGCCAATACGGGAGAATCATCGCGAGCCCCCAACCTGCTGGAGCTCCTTTCTCATCGCGGCGGCATCTATTCTCAGAAAAGGGGCATGAACCGACGTCAAGCTAAGTGGATACGCGATTTCCGAATTTCGCTAGCAGAGTCGGTCAACGGTATCGCCAAGGAATCACTGCTGGGTGAGCCCGGAACTGAATATGCGTATAGCGGCGCTGGATACTGCGTACTCGGTCGAGTTGCCGAGGTTAAAAGCGGCAATTCCTTCGAGGAGCTTTTTCAAGCCCATATCGGCAAACCTCTTTCATTCGACCGCACTACCTACTTTCCTCAATATGAAGATAGCAATGTCGCCACTGGTTCGTTGAACGGTAAAGTCAATCCAGCCACGCCTCATCTTTCGAATCCGTTCCGATTAACGCTGATTGGCGGCAGCCTCTATTCGACGGTTCAAGAAAGCGCCCGTTTCGCTCGCATGATTTTGCAGAGGGGCCGATTTGGCAACGAAAGCGTTTTGGAGCGTGAAACTTTCGATTCTTACCTTTCCCTTCCTTTCGAAGGCCATGCTTACGGGCTGGGCTGGAGCATACGCGAAGAGAATGGACGGCCGATCGAAATATTTCACTCCGGATCCCTGGCATCGAGTCGCGCTAGTATGCGGATCAACCTAGACAATGGCCGATACGGCATCGTTTTCTACACGCTCGCCAAACCGGCTCAATCCGGCCAAATCACCCAACAGCTGAATCGGGCTCTAATCCAGATGGTTAGGCAGTAGAGTGCTCAAAGGTAGGTAGGATCGGCTCGATCCTCCGAGATCCCAAGATAGAGGACAGAGCCGGCCCTCCCTGACTAACTATCGCGGGATAAACCCGCTCCTACGCTCGCCTGCAACTTAAGTTGAAGCGTTCGAGCAAACGCAAGACCTTTGACGGACCGAGGCACTCGGTTTGCGCCGCAATGGTCCCGCCACGGCGGGACGAAGGAGTGAGATTGCCCGCTACCTCTCGATCAAAAAACGCCGAAAATTTTATTCCGCCCAAACCTTGTTGCCCACTTCAGAAACGTCCACGCATCCCTTCCACATGCCAGGGATAAAATCGTAGTTGAGCACGTTCTTCATTACCGTCTCGGAAGTGAAATAGCCTGTAAGAGCTAACTGCCGGAATTGATGCATGTGGCTTGGATTCGATTCCGCCAATTCCTTTAGAACGGCATCCTGCTGGTCTCCATCCAGATCGGCGAATCGGGTCCCGTAGGCTACCCTACTATCTCCGTTCGTTTGCACAACACCATGCTTCAATTGTTCTTTTTCTTCCGGCGTCATGTATTCGCCGTACATGACATCGATATATTCTGGCACGCCAACATCCAAGGCTCCTGGCGTATCTGTCTTCGGCAGAATACGGTCGACCACCGCTCGTATTGTGTCCGCCTCTACTGCCGTAAAGTTCTTCAACGAACTGCCTGGCGCTGCCGCTTGAGATTGGGCATGCAGAGCTCCGCTGATCGCGGAAGCGGATAGAGCAGCGGCCCCGAAAAGCAAACCTGTCCGCTTCAGCGCCTCGCGGCGGTTCATCACTAAAGCTTTTTCTGATTCTGAATTCGTATCCATGATTTTGGTTCTCCGTTCAAGAAAGGTTTCCTTTTTTAAGTTCGCTAACCGCTCGATCTGCGGCCCGAGCCGTTAAGGCCATATAGGTGAGCGACGGGTTTTGGCAGGCGGCGGACGTCATGCAGGCTCCGTCTGTCACGAATACATTCTTGGAAGCATGAACCTGATTCCATTTATTGAGTACCGACGTTTTTGGGCTTTTTCCCATACGGGCCGTACCCATTTCATGGATACAGTTTCCTGGACTACTCTTTTCCGGTGTATCAAACGGCTGGATATCCTTGCCCCCTGCCGCTTCGATCATATCGATGGCCGACTGCTTCATATCCTTCCGCATTGCATACTCGTTCTCCTTCCAGCCGCAATCGAAGGTCACGGTCGGCTGGCCCCATTTATCCCGCACATCCTCGTTGAGATACATGCGATTCTCATGGTAGGGCAAACATTCACCCCAAGAACCGATACCGAAACGCCAGGGCCCTGGCTCGATTAGATCCGCTTTCAACTCTGGACCGAAACGGGCCAGCTCGGCGATTCCTCGGGACCAATTATCTCTGCTAGCCCGCCCTTGGTAACCGAAGCCACGTACATAATCCTTCTGGTTCGACGCTTTGTCCAGGTTGCGAAAGCGGGGGATATAAATGCCATTGGGGCGCCGGCCCTTGTAATATTTATCATCAAAACCATCGAAACGTCCCGAAGCTCCCACTTTAAAGTGGTGGTCCATCAAGTTGTGACCCAACTCGCCACTGTCGTTTCCAAATCCGTTTGGGAAACGGTCCGACTTTGAGTTCATGAGGATGTAGGTCGATGCCACCGCGGACGCGCAAAGGAAAATCACTTTAGAGTAATACTCGATGACCTCATGCGTCTCCGCATCGATAATACGTACACCGATGGCCTTGTCTTTCTTTTTATCGAAGATAAGCGAATTGACGATAGAGAATGGGCGCAGAGTGAGATTGCCGGAAGCGAATCCCGCTGGAAGCGTCGATGCATTACTGCTGAAGTAGGCCCCGTACGGGCATCCGCGAATACAACGATTGCGGAACTGGCAATTGCCCCGCCCATTGTGCGGCTGAGTCAGATTGGCAACTCGACCGATTATCATGGTCCGGTTATTGAAACTAGACTCGATGCTCTGACGCACATGGGTTTCCACGCAGGTCATTTCCATCGGTGGCAGGAAGTTTCCGTCTGGAAGTTGCGAGAGCCCCTCATTGGAGCCGCTTATGCCGGCGAAACTTTCAACATAGTCGTACCAGGGAGCGATATCCTTGTACCGGATGGGCCAGTCCACCCCAAAGCCGTCCTTAGCATTTGCCTGGAAATCCAATTCGCTGAGGCGATAGGACTGACGACCCCAAAGCAAGGAGCGTCCACCCACATGGTAGCCACGCATCCAATCGAATGGCTGGTCTTCCGAATATGGATTATCCACATCATCCACGAACCAATGAGCCGAAGCGGGATGTGTCGTATAACCTGTGCGGTCCTGCTTTTTCTGCCTTAGCAGTCTTTCTTGGTCCTTCGCTCCGCGTCCGGCGAACTCCCAAGGCTCCATATGAGCCGTCGGGTAATCGCCGTGTTTGACATCCCGGCCACGCTCGAGAACGAGGCTTTTTAAGCCTTTCTCGCTCAACTCCTTCGCGGCCCAACCGCCACTAATTCCAGATCCGACTACTATTGCATCGTAAGTATGCTCCTTCGTTCCTTCTCCTTGAATATTCATTGGGTCAACTGTTCTGGTTTTCGACGCTCAATCGCCGAAATGGGTGTAGATTTGAGGCTCATCCAGTCAACAAACCTAGTCCCAAGCAACCGCTAATTTCGGTAAATCCTTTTCAAAAGGACTCCAAAAGTCTCGATCCCTAGAGCTCTTTACCCATTCTCCCAGGTAACCACCGCTTCTCATGATTCCCCGCATTTCAAAACTCCAATCGCTCGCTGCATCCGTCGCGCTGATAAGTTCAATTTCATTCGCACCTGGAAAGCCCAACATCGTATTCGTGATCGCCGATGATCTGGGCTGGAGCGACGTAGGCTACAACGGGGCCAGCTTCTACGAAACGCCCCGGATCGACGCCCTTAGCAAACAAGGAATGGCATTCAACAACGCCTATCCAGGAGCATCCAATTGCATGCCATCACGGGCTATTATCATGACCGGCACCTACATTACTCGCACCCAGATGTGGACTCCGGGCAGCAGGGCAAAA
>CAZFUD010000262.1:5510-5776 GCA_964521705.1 uncultured Opitutaceae bacterium
GATAGAGCATATGAGGTTCCTGGTGCCTCGCAGAGGGGATGGTAAAGGCGATGGGATTATTCCTTCGTCCGAAATTCTGGATCCCTCCTTCACCACTCTGCCCGAAGTTTTGAAAAAGTCCGGCTACCGCAGCGCTCACTTTGGGAAATGGCATCTCGGTCCCGTTGGGCATGGATTCGATATCAACGATACCAATGGTTTGGGAGCCGACCTATCAAAGAAATACTACAATGACATCAATGCCACCCAAACGCTCACGGATGCGG
>CAZFUD010000263.1:0-5725 GCA_964521705.1 uncultured Opitutaceae bacterium
TCTCGATAGAGGGCTTGTCCTTCCGCAAAAAGATGAGTGATTGGCTTTTCACCATAGACGTCCTTGCCGTTACGCAATCCCTCCAGGGCGCAAAGAGCGTGCCAGTGATCGGGCGTAGCGACCATGATGGCATCGATGTCGTCGCGCGCGCAAAGCTCACGGTAGTCCTCGTAGGCATCGCAGCCTGCAAAAGTCCCTGATCGGGTTAATTCGGCGTAGCGCTGTTCCACTATTCGCTTGGCGGGTTTGCGCCCCAGTGGAGAGCGTTCTCCGGGCTTGGCGTCCCGAAAGTGGGAATCGTGTACATCGCAGACCGCCACCACCTGAACGTCCGTTTCATAGAGGAAATTCCTAAGGTTGGCGATTCCCTTCGAGCCCATGCCGATGGCTCCGAGAGTGATTCGATCCCCTGGAGATGGACGGGATTGGCCAAGTATGGAGGAGGGGGCAATCAGCGGAGCCACTACAGCGGCCGATGCGGACTGAATGAATCGGCGGCGTGTTGGGGTGGTTGGAGACATGGTGAAGGAGTGCTAGCTTGAGGTTTCGATATAGGGGCAACTCACTCGCAGTGACAAATACTAATCAATTCCTCTGACAAAATAGGGCAACGAGCCCACGATTAGACACGAGTGCTAAAGCAGCGCGCTACCCGCTATTGTTGATTTAAGCAGCCGATTGGATATTATGTTCCCGACTTGTCGGGATCCTGCTCGCTGAAAGCGATCTAGAGAGCGAAGCGAGCGATGTTAAAAAGATTCCCTGAGTGAGCTCCTGGGCATTCCTAAAGGTAGGGAGGATCGTCTCGATCCTCCGAAACTCGAACACGGAGGACCGAGACGGTCCTCCCTACCAAAGAGGCGAAGCAACTGTCCTCGCCCCCGCAATTGCAGGGCTACGCCCGTCAAGAGCTTCGAGGTATAAGACTCAAAGGGAATAAACGCTTCTGCAGTATCGTCTGAATCCTATCGAAATTCCGATAACTCGACGGGCCTGTTCTCATGAAGCGACCTGGTTGCCGCGAGGGCGATGAGCAAGGCCTTGATGCCGTCGTCTGCTGTAATGGCTGGCGGACGGCCGCGCAAGACGTTGTCTAAGAAATTCTGGAGCTGGTCGATGTAGGCTTTTTCGAATCGCTCGTAGAACCCGGGGACGACGTCATGGGATATCTCGTTGGCCTTCATGACTTGAAGTGGCGTTTCCCGGTGGTAGCCGATTTGCAAGGCCCCATTTGTGCCAAGGATTTCGGAGCAGATTTCGTATCCATAAATGGCATTCCGAGAAAGATCGATGGCTCCTATCGTGCCGTCATCGAAATACATATTGACGATGGCATTGTCGACATCGCCGATTTCCCCCATTTCCTCATAGGCCAAAACGCCGCCTGTGGTGTAGACGCTTTTGACTTCGCCCATCAGCCAGCGAGCGAGATCGAAATCGTGGATACCCATGTCCACGAAAAGCCCGCCACTGTTCTCGGGCCTGAGATAATCCAGATCCGGACGTTCGCGGTCGCGGGAGGTCGATTTGAACTGGACGCGTTTGCCGATTTCCCCCGAGTCGGCTTTCTCTTTGGCTGCGAGGTAGCCGCTGTCGAAGCGCCGCATGAACCCCAATTGGAAGAAAGCCCCGGTTTCCTCGACCACTTTTTTAATTTCAACGCTGCCCTCGATACTCAATGAGAGCGGTTTCTCGCAGAATATCTTCTTGCCGGCCCGAGCGGCTTCCACAGCGACTTCAGTGTGAAATTTGGTTGGCGTCACGATGACAACCGCTTCGACATTATCGTCAGCAATCAAGTCCTTGTAATCTTGATACCAACTGTTTGCTCCAAATTCGGCAGCGATCTGCTGGGCGACCTCTTGGCGCACATCCGACACGGCTACGAGGTTTGCGTCAGGCAAACGGTTGGCGAAGTAGTTGGCATAGAGACTGCCCAGTCGACCAAGGCCGACAACGCCAATATTCAGTTTTCCATTCATAGAAGAAATCAGTCCGATAAAAAATTCTCTAGACGCCACTATAGGCGTTGAACCCGCCATCTATCGGGAGTGTAATGCCGGTAATGAATCCTGATAGCGAGGAAAGCAGGAAGAGCGAAGGGCCGACCAATTCGCTGGTTTCTCCGAAGCGATGCATTGGCGTTGATTCCAGTACACGCTTGTAACGGTCGGTGAGTTCGCCCGATTCGTCGAAGGCCAGGAACTTGAGCTGTTCGGTTAGGAAGAACCCGGGCGCGATGGCATTTACTCTCACTTGGGTATTTGCCAAGTGAACCGCGAGCCATTCAGTGAAATTCCCCACGGCGCACTTGCCTGCCGAGTAGGCGGGAATTTTGGTTAGAGGACGGTAAGCATTCATCGATGAGATGTTGAGAATAGCCCCGCTTTCCTGTTTTAACATTTGCGGCCCGAGTATTTGCGTAGGCAATACGGTTCCCATGAGGTTGAGATCCAGGGTGAAGCGGAATTGCGACTCGGGAAGCTCGAAAAACGATCCTTCTAGATCGATACCGTCGGAAGGGATTTGCTCGATATCGGTTGATGCTTTGGGACTATTTCCCCCGGCGCCGTTGATCAAAAATTGGTACTGGCCAAAGTGCTCTACCAAGGTGTCGCGGGCGCTTTCGATAGACGGTCTTTCGAGGACATTGCATGCGATACCCAGGCTCTTGATTCCGTGTTGTTCTACGAGCTCGTTGGCAAGTCCTTGGGCCTTTCCCTTATCGAGGTCGAGAATGGCGATGTTCAGACCATTGGCTGCCAGCCCGTGAGCTAGGGCATGGCCAATGACGCCAGCTCCGCCTGTTATAGCCACTGTTTTGCCGACCAAATCTTCAAAAGCCATGAGATGGATATTTATCGAATCGATTCTATCGGTTATTTCCGCCAGACATCGGCTTCCCCGAACCATCGCGAGGTGACCGTCTTTTCCCGGGTGTAAAAGCGAACGCCATCTCGCCCTTGAACATGAAGGTCCCCGAAAAAGGACTCGTTCCAGCCGCTGAAAGGGAACATAGCCATGGGGGCTGGTACACCTACATTGATGCCTACCATACCGGCTTGAACACGATGCTTGAATTCGCGAGCGGCGCTTCCCGATGTCGTGAAGATCGCGGTTCCGTTGCCGAATGCAGAAGCGTTGGCCAAATCCAGAGCTTCGTTCAAATCGCTGGCCCTAAGCACGCTGAGGACCGGGCCGAAAATCTCGGTCTCCGCCAATCTCGATTTGGGCTCCACTTCATCGATGACCGTGGCTCCCAGGTAAAAGCCGTTAGGGGCCTCGGGAACGGAGGCATTGCGACCGTCGCTCAGCAGCTTGCCTCCTTGGTCTGCCCCTTCCGTAACCAGTCCCGCGACGCGGTCCCGATGTTCGCGGGTGATGACAGCTCCCATTTGAGGTTGCGGGTCGCGGTCTGTGGGGCCCACTTTCAGGTTGCGAGCCGCGTCTGCCAACTCAGGAAGCACTGTTTTCGAGGCGTCGCCGACACACACGGCATTAGCTATGGCCATGCAGCGTTCTCCCGCGCAGCCGAAAGCGCCACCCATGATACCATCGACGGAGCTTTTTACGTCCGCGTCTGGCATGATAATAACGTGGTTCTTGGCTCCGCCGTTCGATTGCACTCGTTTACCGTGCTTGGTTCCGGTTTCGTAGATGTATTTGGCTACGGGGGTGGAGCCGACAAAAGAAACGGCTTTGACATCCGGGTGCGTCAAAAGCGTATCTACGCAATTATTACAACCGTGAACCAGATTGAGAACTCCTTTTGGAAGTCCGGATTCCTCGAGAAGCTGAACGAGCCTTATCGCGGTTAGCGGCACTTTTTCGCTGGGCTTGAAGATGAAGGTATTCCCCGACGAAATGGCCAAGGGGAACATCCACATGGCGATCATTGCGGGGAAGTTGAACGGTGTAATCCCTACACAGACACCAAGCGGCTGACGGATGACTTCGCAGTCGATTCCCCGGGCAATATTCTCCAGGTATTCGCCTTTGAGCAGCTCCGAAATACCGCAGGCATACTCCACGCATTCCAGTCCGCGTTGCAACTCGCCGCGCGACTCGGCAAGCGTTTTCCCATGTTCGAGGCTGATTGTTTGGCAGATCGAATCGAATTCCTGCTCAATCAAGGCTCGATATTTGAACATGACTCGAGCCCGTTCCACAGAGGGCGTCTCCCACCAAGCGGGAAAAGCCTCTTTGGCGGCAATGACAGCATCGTTTACCGCAGTGGCATCCGCCAATGGGGACTCGGCGATAACCTCGCCCGTCGAGGGATTGTGAACCGGGCTGGTAGGCAAGCCAGTTCGATTGTTCCATTCGCCATTGATGAAAAATGGGCAGGGATGTAATGCAGCCGTGGGCGCGCTCATAGTGGTCTTCGGTATGAGAAAGTCTTTCTATGCAAGCATGAGCTCGCGAATGTCTTTCAGCAGACCTTCGTAGCCCTCAATGAATTGGCGTATAGTATGGATGGAGGCGCCGTAGCGGACGAAGGCTTCGTTCGACATGCCGTCCTCTTCGTAGGCTTGTTTGAAATCGTCGAATTTCAACAGGTCGTTTAAGATGCCTTCGTCCACGGATTCCTCGATGCTCAAACGCGGCTCGATGTCCGCTTTACTGTACTGCTTCCACCAGTTGTAGGGAATCGATTGCAGGACATTGGGCCCGATGATCTCGGACCAGTGAACTTGGTTGCGATAGGCGGCGGCCAGGAGCGTTCCGGTGTAGCCACGATCGCGGAATATCTCGGCGGCCCTTTTGAACACGGCGACGCCACCCCATTCGAGCGATGCCTCATCTGCATCGATCTCTCCCTTCGCGAAGGCGCGCTTAAGCTGATCGTCGACCCGCCCAATCATTATGGTGATGTAAGGGTGAATGGAGTCGGGATCCTCTGCTCGTTGCAGACCGCGGTCGATAGCTTGAGACGCGGCTATTGCTTGAGCCACGGAAAAGGAAACGGTCACGTTTACTCGAACTCCCGCAGCGGTCATCCCTTCGATAGAGTCGAGACCTGCCTGAGTGGCCGGCGCTTTGATTGCTATATTGGGCGCCAAGGAAGCGAGCTTTATGCCATGGGCTAGCATTTGTTCTGCGCTGCGATAGAATTTAGGATTCACTTGCAGGCAAAGGTGGCCTTTGACGCCTTTGCTCTCCTCGTAGACTGGAAGGAGCAGTTTGGAGGCATCCGTTCCAACGCGTTCAATCAATCTCCAAGCGATATCCTCTTCGGAATCGGTGGGATAGTTTTGAATGAGCTCTTCTACAACGTGTATCCAGCGGTCGGGATCAGCCTTTACGGCGGCGGCGACAATCACCGGGTTGGAAGTGGCCCCGACTGCTCCGTTGGCGACTGCGTCGGAAAGTTCGTTGATGTCGCAGGAGTCGTTCCACCAATCGGCGCCTAGTGCCTGCATGCGGCGCATGTTGTTCTGAACTGACGTTTGGGTATCGGACATGGTATTCGAGTTTCTAGAGTCCTGTGATTTCGTTAAGGTACTTTCGGGCTATTCGGGCGTACTCCAAGGGATCGGCAATTTCGGGGTCCTGTTCGGCTTCAACAACATACCAGCCATTGTATCCGCTCTCTGCAAGACGGGAAAGCAGTGGCGGGTAATCGACACCGGATTCTCCCTCGGTCGCATCGCCTGGCACTGTGAAGACGCCGGCCCGAACCGCTTGTCCGAAAGACAGATTTTCCGAGCGTGCCTTTTGGACG
>CAZFUD010000264.1:0-5685 GCA_964521705.1 uncultured Opitutaceae bacterium
CCCTTTATCTCTACGACGGCAATATCCAATATAATGATCTCTACGATAGAATTGGCCGGCGCTACTACTTTTTTAGCTTGGGCGCAGCGGAGATCGAGTTTGGGGATCCATTAAGAAATCGGGGAGATTCAAATCCGGTGGCTCCCCGGCAATCGAATTAAATTGGACTTAAGGAACGGTTCGACCCAGCAGAAAGATCGGACCGTTTTATTGAAACCTCTATCCGAGCGGGCTCTCCAGTGGGTTGGCGATCCAATCTGTACTGAGATCAAAGACTGGTGCGCGGGATAGGACTCGAACCTACGACCTACTGGGTGTAAACCAGTTGCTCTAACCAACTGAGCTACCCGCGCATCGGAAAAGGCTGGAGATAAGGATGGAATCAAATCGCCTTGGCAAGGCAAAATTGTGGAAAACGCGGTCGCGAGAAAGCCGATAGCAATTCCTTTTAAAGGGTTGATAAATCCCCCTTGCATGCTGCGAGACAGAGGTCTATTAAGGCCGCTCAAACATCAAAAATCATCACTAATGAGACATACTATCTCAGTACTCGTAGAAAATAAGTTCGGTGTTCTAGCTCGCATTTCGGGTCTTTTTAGCGGTCGGGGGTTCAACATTCACACGTTGAATGTGGCTCCTACGCACGATCCCAAAGTATCTCGAGTGACTGCGGTGGTAAGGGGTGACGATTCCGTTTTAGACCAGATTACCAAGCAGCTGAAAAAACTGATTAACGTGATCGAAGTACACGACTTCAAGACAGGTCAAGCGGTGTCCCGTGAGCTCATTTTGGTAAAGGTGAAAGCTAGCGCCGAGAACCGATCCGAGCTCATCCAGATTTGCGAATTATTTCGGGCCAAGATCATAAACGTTCAGCCCGAAGACCTGGTAGCGGAACTTACTGGCGACGAGGGAAAAATAACCGCGTTTCTCAATTTGATTGAGAAATTCGGAATCATCGAACTGGGACGCACGGGAAATCTAGCGATGCATCGCTAGCTTCCGTCCAGATTCCCATTGTTTTTAAGGAATTCCTCTCCCGTGACGCTGGCTATGGTAAGGCCCTCTGATGAAATCGTAGTCGCTTCGCGAAAGAGTCCGCTCGCTCTCGCTCAAGCAGAGCTGGCTATAGCTTCGCTGGGTTTGGCTATGCCCGGATTCGACTTTCGTATAGAGAAAATGGTTACTACGGGAGATCGTCGGCGTGAATGGTCTTTGGAGGAGAAGGGAGGGAAAGGCCTATTCACGAAAGAGCTTGAAGATGCGTTGCTAGAAGAACGGGCGGATTTGGCTGTCCATAGCGCCAAAGATCTGCCTTCCGAGATGCCGAAAGGGCTTTCCATTGCTGGATTTCTTGCCAGGGAGACTCCCGAGGATGTCCTTGTTCTGAAGGATGGAGTTGACCTGCCTGCCCTTATAGCCACAGGAAGCCCGCGTCGGAGAGTTCAGCTTCGGTATCTATATCCACAGGCGGAGTTTGTTGAGATAAGGGGAAATGTGGATACGAGGCTTGACAAGATCGCTAGTGGATACGCGGATGCCACGGTGTTGGCGGCTGCCGGGCTTAATCGACTGGGGATCGCAAGTTGGGAAGGGGTTAGCTTCAAGAAGCTGTCCTTGGATGAATGCGTGCCTGCGGTAGGCCAAGCGGCCGTAGCGATACAATGTCGAGATGAAGATGTCTCGCTGTATGAAGCAGCTCTGCACACCAATACGGGAGTGGCTGTTCGGTTGGAGCGGGCTTTTATGGAAAGGCTTGGAGGAGGATGTCAAGTGGCCTTTGCCGTGAACTACACGGATGAGTTGCTAAGGATCTATCACAAGGATTGCGGACACGAGACTCGTTCGATCCCCTTCCGCTACGCTTCCGAAAAACCGCGCGAGATTGCCGATCAGCTAATCCGTCAACTTGAGTTGGGCGATGCCTAGAGGTATGGTTCGATTAGTCGGCGCCGGTCCGGGGAATCCAGGTTTACTGACGATTCGGGCGAAGGAGCTCCTCCAGCGTTGCCAAGTCTTGGTATTCGATTCCCTGGTTCACCCCGCTGTTCTCGCTATGGTTTCGCCAGATTGCGAACTTATCTACGTGGGGAAGAAGTCCGGGGGATTTACTGTCCATCAGGATTCCATCCAGAAAATACTTGTGGAAAAGTCGAAGGAGGGGAAAGAGGTGGTCCGTTTGAAAGGTGGGGATCCTTATATATTCGGCCGGGGTGGCGAGGAGGCCCTCTTTCTCAAGGGAAACGGAATTGCCTTTGAAGTGGTGCCGGGTGTGACGGCGGCATCGGGAGCGGCCGCTTACAGCGGGACCCCACTAACGCAGAGAAAGTCGAATTCCACGATGGTTTTTGTGACGGGCCATGAGGATCCGGATAAGGAAGCTTCCATGGTGGATTGGAACCGATTGCCGAAGGAAGACTCACTCCTTTGTATCTACATGGGGGTTGGGAATCTTGAACCAATCGTGAGTAAGCTGATAGAGGCTGGGTTCGATCCGACTACGCCAGTTGTCTGCGTTGAATGGGCAACACTTGGCAGACAGAGGGTCTGTCGAAGTCGGTTAAATACAGTGGTTGAAGATGCGAAAGAGTTTTGTCTGGATTCTCCAGCGGTGATAATGGTGGGGGAAAACGCGAAAATGGGAGAAGAGATATCATGGTTCGAGGACAAGCCATTGCAGGGTCTGCGTTTCGTCGTGACGCGAAGCAAGGGTCAGGCGAGCGAGCTCAGCGAGATGCTCGAGAAGAGGGGGGCCGAAGTATTGGGGCTGCCATTGATATCCATCTCCAAGAATATCGACGAAGAGACGATGGCTGATGTATTCGCCGAAATAGCATCCTACGATTGGATCGTTTTTTCTAGTCCAAATGGGGTGAGGCACTTTTTCGAGGCGTTCTTCGAAACCTTCGATGATATCCGTTCGCTCGGTTTTCTTCGAATCGCAGCCGTGGGAGAAGCGACAGCTAAGGAAATCAGAAAATATTATGTAACAACGGATCTGATACCAAAAGAGGCGAATGCCGAGAGCTTGGCTGAAGCTTTGGTAGAGACGGGTAGCTTGGATAGCTCGAAAGTGCTTCTCGTTACAGGAAACCTAGGTAGAGACGTGTTGCGGTCGAAACTGGAGGAGGCTCGGGCAATAACTGATCGTTTCGAGGTCTATAAGACAGAACCCACGGACTTGTCCGACGATCCCGCAGCTAAGGAGTTCCGGAGTCGAGGAGCGGATGCTATTATTTTCACCAGTTCCTCGGGCGTAAGGTCATTCGTGGATCAAGCGAAAGATCTTGTGCTCGAAACTGAAGCCAATCGGCCGAAAACTGTAAGTATTGGCCCGATCACTAGCTCAACGATGTCTAAGTTGGGTATGCCAACGGACTTTCAAGCGGAGGAAGCGAGCCTTGACAGCTTGGTGAATGTCGTAGAGCAGCATTTTGGAAAGGGCTCCCAATAGAATGAACGTGCCATTTATCGATCTGAAGAGAGCTCACGATCCTATCAGGGACGAGTTGCTCGAGGCCTTCGCCCGGACGCTAGATCATGGGGAATTTTGTCTGGGGTCGGAGGTATCGGATTTCGAGTCGGGATTCGCTAGCGTCCAAGGAGCCTCTCGCGTTGTGGGGGTTGGTAGTGGAACGGAGGCTCTGCACTTAATTGCCTGCGCCCTGGATTTGGGTCCGGGCGACGAGGTTATCGTTCCAGCTTTTACGTTTATAGCTAGTGCATGGCTGGCTGAATACGTTGGCGCCAAACTAGTTTTTGCGGACATCGATCCATTAACCTACACTATCGACCCGAAAAGTATTGAGGCTGTAACTACTGAAAATACTAAAGCTATCGTTGCTACGCATTTGTTCGGTCTCTCTGCTGATATGGATGCAATCCAGCGAATAGCCGACAAGCGCGGAGCGAAAGTTGTGGAAGACGCGGCCCAAGCTCACTTGGCCAGGTATAGGGGCGAGCCGGTTGGAGAGATCGGCGACGCTGGAGCTTTTTCGTTTTATCCCACAAAGAATCTGGGCGGTCTTGGGGAGGGCGGATGCGTAAGCTCCAAAGATCCTGGCTTGTTAGATAGAGTAGCCATTCTTCGAGCCCATGGGTCGAAGGAACGGTATCTAAATCATTTTGTTGGATACAACAATCGGATGGAAGGCCTGCAGGCGGCTGCTCTCAATGTTAAGCTTCCTTTCTTGAAAGCCAAGACAGCTCGTCGGCAGGAGATAGCCGATAGATATCTGCGAGACATTCAGTTGGAGAATACAACGCTTCCGGGCCAGCCCGATTGGGGAAGATCGGTATTCCACATGTTTACCTTGCAGCATCCTGAGCGTGATCGATTGAGATCCTATCTCGATGAAAAAGGGATTGGGACCGATATCGTTTACCCGTATCCGCTACACTTGCAGCCTTGTTTTGCTGACCGGGGTTATGGAGTAGGCAGCTTCCCTGAATCGGAAAAACTGGCGAAGCATTGTCTCAGTTTACCGATCGTTCCCGAACTGACCGATGTGGAAGTAGACTACGTTATCGAATCCATTAACGCATTCTCCTGATTTCTGATGGTCAACGGAATCGAAATAAAAGTGTGCGGGTTGACCCGATTGAGCGACGCCATAGCAGCCGCGTCTTTCGGTGTGGACTATTTGGGTTTCAACTTTTTCCAAGAGTCGCCCCGTTACCAGTCATTTGAAGATTACCGATTGTTGGCTGCAAAGCTCCCGGATTTGCCCAAAGTGGCGATAACGGTCTCGCCTGATAGGGAGATGATCGCCGATTTGCTTAAATTGGGAATCGATTTCTACCAATTCCACTACCCGGCGGACATAACTCCGCGTTCTACGCTGCAAGAATGGTCGTCGATTTTGGGTCCTGAAAAGCTATGGCTGGCTCCCAGGATCGCTCCCGACCAGAGTTTTGATGAAGATGCCTTGCCCTTGGCCGACACCTGGCTTTTGGACGCCTACCGCAAGGGCGTGTATGGAGGAACCGGTAGGACAAGCGATTGGGGCGAATTCGCTCGAATTTCTAAGAGTCGCCCAGAGAAGAACTGGATTCTCGCTGGGGGCTTGGTTCCTGATAATTTAGAAGCGGCTTTGCTGGAAACTCAGGCCAAACGAATCGATCTGAATAGTGGCGTGGAGGTATCGCCTGGAATCAAGGATCCTTCGAAGCTGGAGTTGGTCAAAAACGTTCTGGAGTCTTTGTGATTTTTGATTCGCATACGTTTCCACCGATGGTATAGTCCTTCCTAAAATTAGCCCAACAAAGTTATGAGCCTGCGCCCAAACGTTTTCTTCATCAGTCTTGCCTTAGGTATTGGTAGTCCTGCTCTCCTCGGACAGGAGGAGAAAAAGGAACTCCGAATAGGTGAGCAGCCGCTTGTTAAAGAGGAAGCTCCAAAGAAGGCGCCTGCTTCGATTGACAGCGCGAAACTTCGGCGAACATCCGTTTTCGATGAGACGGAGATACGGAAGTTGTACAAAGAGGCGAGAACGCAAAATGATAAGCTAAACGAGGGTTTACCTGCCCATCTTAATGGGGAGGAACTCGATTTGGTGACTTTAAAAACGCTGGACGTTGGAGGAACCGACATTCAGTTGCAGCGCGACCTGGTGGAGCGTTTGGATCCAAAACCGAGAAGAAGACTGCAGCGAATTGCCGAGTTTGATCCGGAAGCGGCCTACG
>CAZFUD010000265.1:0-5682 GCA_964521705.1 uncultured Opitutaceae bacterium
TGTATTTGTCTGAAAATGCCCATGGTCGCATTTCCTGGCTTAATAGCCGTAAACAAATTGACCCTATTGCCGGTCAGGATCTTAGCGCTAATCACAGAGCCCGACCCAACGACCTCGTCGCCGACGACCTGGGTGGCATCTACTACACCCTCACAGGACCCGGACAGGTCGTCTATATCGATCCTGACGGAAATCAACGCATTGCCGTGAGCAATATCGCATCGCCGAATGGACTAATCCTCTCGCCGGACCAAAAGATTCTTTATGTAGCGGCCACGGGAACCAAGAAGATTTGGGCCTTCCCAATTTTGTCCCATGGAAAGACAGGACCGGGCAGGCTGTTTGCCGCTATGGATTCCGGTCCCGAAAAAGGGGCGGACGGCATGTGCGTGGACCGAGCTGGAAACGTCTACTGCGCCGGACCCAAGCACATTTGGATCTGGAGCCCGTCTGGGGAGTTATTGGAAAAAATCGAGACCCCGGAACGACCCATAAATTGCGCTTTTGGGGACAGCGATCTGAGAAGCCTCTACATAACTGGATTTGCCGGGCTCCATCGAATTCGAATGAATGCCTACGGTGTCCCCAACAATCCGCCTTTCGAAGCGAAGCTTGTCCAGAACGTTGCTGAGCGCCCCACAACCGAGATACCTCCATCTGTAGCATCGCATCTAAATGTAGTATACGGTTCCGATAGAGATCGAAAATTGCTCTGCGACATCTTCCGTCCCGCAGGTTTAGGCGAAGACCTTCCCGCCATAATCGTCGTTCATGGAGGTGGTTGGCGGAACGGAAGCAAGAATAAGTTTCGTGGCCTGGCAGTCGAAATCGCCCAACGCGGATACGTTTCGATGGCCATAGAGTACCGACTTGGACACGAAGCTTTATTCCCCGCAGGTATCCAGGATTGCAATGCCGCCACGAAATTCATCAAGGCAAACGCTCATCGCTATGGAATCGATGCCCAACGGATTGGGGCTGTCGGCGGATCCGCTGGCGGGCATTTGGTGGGGCTAATGGCCACTGGCTGGGATAACCCGCGTCTGCAAAGGAGCCCAGGATTTGAAGAGGACGCCGCTCGTTTGGACGTCGCTATTGTCATGGCTGGACCCTTACAAATGATGACCGGGTCGGTAGCCGCAAAATCCCGTGACCCGAAATCTGGCTCGAACGCCAATGTTTGGCTGGGCAAAACCGTCGACGAAGATCCAGAGCTGTACGCCCTCGCCGATGCCCACATGCAAGTTTCCAAGGGCGATTCGCCCCTCTACTTTCTAGTTGGCGAATATGACGATCCCGAGCGCAATCAATTGACCCGCGATGCCCTAAGCGCTCTAGGTATAGCCAACGGGCTCAAGGTCTACAAAGATGGGAAGCACGGCTGCTGGAACAACCACCCTTGGTTTGCTCCCATGGTCGATGATATGGTCGAAATATTTGAACGGCATCTGTAAGAACCATCGCAATACGCCTCCATAAAAACCCCTACTCTATTCCATATGGCGAACCTACGCTTCTCCCATTTTCCCATTTTGATTCTGGCAATCTGCCTAGGCGGATTCTCTCAGGCTCAAGTCATAAAGCTCCAAGATAAGCGAATCCTCATCTTGGGAGATTCCATCACCCAAAATGGAACCTACGTAAGCTTCGTTTCCTATTTTCTCCAGAAACGGAATCCGAATTTCAATTACGATATCGTTAGCATAGGCCTAGGAAGCGAAACGGTAGCCGGGACCAGTGAAGACGACCACCCCTTTCCCCGCCCGTGCGTACACACTCGACTCGACGATGCCCTCATCCAGGTTAAGCCGGAAATCGTATTCGCCTGCTACGGCATGAACGACGGTATATATCACCCTCTAAGCGCCGAACGGTTTCTCGATTACCAAGAAGGCATCGAAAACCTTATCCAAAAGGTTGCTGATGCCGACGCTCGAATCGTCTTGATAACCCCTCCCTTGTTCGATGCATCGGCCAAAGAAACGCTTAGCCCCAGCGGATCTAGCTACTACAGCTACAAGTCTCCATACGAAAACTACAACGACGTTTTGAAAACTTATGGAAAATGGATTCTGCTTACAGAGCTACCTGTCGTTGCCAAAGTGGATCTCAATTATCCCATGTTCGAATATAATCAGACTCGACGCAAAACGGATCCAGAATTTCACCTGGCCAAAGACGGCGTCCATCCCGGAGAGCTCGGCCACTTAATCATGGCTTTAACTATTCTCGAAGCCCTCCGAATATCGGTCAGCGGGGACCCTGCGGAGGTTCTGGCTGAAACGCTAGCCGATCCCCTTTTCAAGAAAATTCACGAGAGGAGAAAACTGCGATCCAAAGGCTGGCTGGAATTCATCGGCTACGAGAGACGCGAGCTAGTCAAGACCGATAGCGTAGACGAAGTGGAATTGAAGGCAGCGGAATTACAAACGGCCATCGATAATCTTCGCCGCGGCACGCAGCTTTAGAGCCTTCCCTTAAACCGGTCACGGCAGTGTCCAGGTAGTTTTATCTGATAAGCGCTCCGATCGCTTCTAGATAATTGTGCAGTGAGATTGATCACGTGATCAATCTCACTGCACAAACGAGCTGCCGCGATCATTGTTTAGTACCTATCCTTCGGGCTTCCCTCGTTGTTCTTTCCGTTAGGGGGAAAAAAACAGGCTTGGGCGCTCACTTTTCAGCAGGGAACCCGCCCAAAAGGATCAAAATTAGCCATTCAGGTTCCTGAGTTTTGGCAAGATTATCGGATTCGGCTCACAATATCCGTTCAAACTTCGCTCACAATATCGGTTTGGCACGAATCTCGCATTGCCGACTGCCGCTGGCAGCGAATCAATCGTGATCGCTTTTCGCCCAGCGGAGACATAACGGAGCCACCCGTCGCCCAGAATGAACGCATATAAAATCATCACAAAACGCCACTGAACATCCCTCTTTAAGATGATAGCCGATCATAGTCTCGAAAAGCCAATCCCGGGCATTAGCGATTGCGAAAAGGAAGCCCACTTGAACCTGCTCCCCGATTCCTACTTCGCCGAAAACGCCATTGGCGACATCGTCCTCCATCTGCAGATGGTTCATGATCTTCTAAACCGCATATCCGATGCCGATTCAGTCGGAACTTTGATTCCGATAATCAACTGGCGCGAGGATGCGGAATCGCCATTTACAGTAGCGCCTATCGTAACCTGGGACCGAGCGGGTCTCTTCCACAAGCTGGCGGCATCGTTTTTCTACGCTGGCTATTCGATCAAATCGGCCAACGCCATTTCTCGGGAGGACAACATCGCTATCGATACGTTTCTCGTGAGTCCTCGCGATCGGGAAAACGTTAGCGAACACTACGCCCGACAAATTTTCGAAGAAGGCCTGAACAAGAAACTGGCATCCACTGACTTCGGAGATTCCAAGCTGGATGAGCTCATCGAAACGCTAGAATCAGGAGAGAAGGGATCCAGCGACTCGGACGCCCCTCAGCTTTCGCCGAAGGTCGAAGTGTACGAAGAAGCTTCAAAGCGGAAGGCTATCATCGAAACCCATTCATCAGACACGCCTGGCTTGTTGTATCGACTCGCTCAAGTTGTGCACAGCCACGAATTCGATATCACATCAGCACACATTCACACCGAACGTGGAATCGCGTTCGACGAGCTTTATATAAAATCGAGAGATCCGAAGGCGCGAATCGAGCGCGAACAACTCACGAAGCTCAAGTGCAGTCTTTTGACAGCCCTTAAACGCATTACCCACTAGGCGCTGCCAAAAACCGCTTCCAACCCCCCTCGCATTACGGACGCGTCAGGCGTTTTTCCGGTCCAGTATTCTATCCCAATAACACCCTGCCCAACAAGCATGCTGAGCCCGTCGATCACGCGGCATCCCTTTTCCGAGGCGTCCCGAATCAAACGCGTCTTAGGGGGATTGGGGATGACGTCCGCTACTATCATATCTGATCTTAACGTATCCGTATCGAGATTCAATCTGGCATCAACATCTGGATACAACCCGATGGAGGTCGCATTGATGACGATGTCCGTCCCTTCGGGGATCTCGAAGTCGCCCGACCAAGGAATGAATTCCGTCTCCAAGCTAGGGCAACGCTCTTTCACCCGTCCCCTGAGTAGATCAACGAGTCCACGGCCTCTCTCCTCGCTTCGATTGACAATCGTCAAATGCGTTGCTCCCGACAAAGCCATCTCCACGCTGATCGCCCGCGATGCCCCGCCAGCTCCGAATATCACCACGGTCTTGCCATTCGGGTCCTCGATCTCCTTCAGCGCAGAGACAAATCCTTTTCCATCCGTGTTCTCTCCGATGAATTTTCCGTCGCGGTTAACCACGCAATTCACGGCCCCCATCAATTCCGCCGACTCGCCCAAGCCATCCAGGTACTGGATCACCTCCACTTTATGCGGTATCGTACAATTGAATCCCTTGAAACCAAACACGCGGGCCGCTTCCACTGCGCCCTTTAATCCCTCGGGTTTTACCTCGAGAGTGAGGTAACGCCAATCGAGACCCATATCGCGAAACGCCGGTTCGATCATCGCCTGTGTTGGATTTTCCGCTACGGGAAATCCGTAACAACCGACCAGCTCCTGTTTGAAATTCAATTCAGCCATCGTGAAGAAAGATTTAGGCCCGCAGATTACTCAGATCAACTCAGTTCTCTAAGCAGAAGGAATATAAGCAGAGTTCTTCCATAGCAAACAGCGTAAATATCTAGGAGCAGGGAGGACCGAACTGGTTCTCGGATGATAAATATTCATGAGTACCGAAGGTAACCCAGGAGTTTTAAACCCATGCAGAACCAATCTGCGATCAGCCGCGTTATCTGCGGGCGATCCTCACCCCTCGTTGAATATTATATAGGTTCCGCTCTTGCCCGCCACCGCGATGTCGAGTCGGCCATCGCCGTTGAGATCGCCCGTTCGGATCTGCAACCCTATACCAGCTGATCCCTTGACAACCGTTTCCCGATTGAACTGATACGTCTTCCTGTCCCAATTATAGTAATACACGACCGCCTCTTCCTTGCCGCCTGGATCCTTGCCATTGTGGGCGAATACGCGCTTTCCCGTGATCAGCTCATCTTCGCCATCGCCATCTATATCCGCCATGTGAAGGGCATGTGGCTGGGAAAAAGAATCGTCGATGAGGTGCTCGTTCCATCTCAAGGTCCCATCCGGAGCCGGCTCTATTTGCTCTCGCCAGTAGAGACCATAGTCGTGCCCCATTCCATAAATGAGATCGTTGCGCCCGTCCCCATTAAGGTCCCGAACGATCATCGGAATGGAGGCGTGTAGAAACCAGTCCTCATGAAGCTTCCAAGCTTGGCTAAAAGCGTTTTCCTTTGGCTGCTCGTACCAGCCGGATTGAAAGAGCATATCCTTGAGCCCGTCGCCGTTGAGATCGCCGATGCCCAGACCGTGACCGTTCTTGCTGGAGCCAATAGTGATTTTTGAGGCGGAAGGGACTTCCCGCATCTCCTTGATCATGCGATTTCCTCTCGGAATCGAAACCTCGCGTATCTCGGAAGTGAACTGCCAGGCCAGCAACGACGTCTCCTTATTCCAAGAATTGACAATGAACTCGGGCACTCCATCCCCGTCGAAGTCTTCCATCAGTTCTGCTTCATTTAGGTCGACCCTCGTATCCACTAGCAAATACATTTACCAA
>CAZFUD010000266.1:0-5630 GCA_964521705.1 uncultured Opitutaceae bacterium
GATAAAGGATGGTTGTGCGACCACAGGCTCGGAGGCTACCAAATCAACAGCGATCCCATCAGCCGATACAATAGACTTATGCGATTCGGCTGGAGCCTTTCGGCCCGAAGTCGCCTCCTTTGCCGGATTGACCGAAACCGTGACAGGTTCTTGGGGGCTGGATGCCCAGACAAAGGCGTTAAGCAGCAGTTGCTGAGTCTCAGGCATAGCCATCTCATCGAGACCGCCAAGAGAGGTATAAAAGACCCGTTTACCGCTCTTTTCATTTATCCAAGCGACCGGGTGGATGGCTTCCTCATTTGGATAGCGGGCGCTCAGAAGAATCTCAATCGCCGGATCTAAATCAGAGTACTTGTAGAGTTTATCTCCAATGGGCGTAAAATCTCCTAGTTTGAAACCATTCAATATGGGGTGATCCAGCTTCGTGGGCTCAGGCCACATCCGCACACGCTTTCTTGGTTCTGCGTTCCAGTCCCTATAGTGGCCCTCATAGATCGCCCCAAGCACATCCCTATCAAATGTATTCCAAGCGGCATGCCCTGGCGGAGCCCGATAGCCCGTCCCCTTGGCTCTCTCTCCAAATGCGTGACTCGCAGTGCGAATGAGGATAGTCGGTTTGCCCGACTCTATCCAATGCCGGATTCGAAGAAAATCCTCGGATCTCGGGTATCGGCGCCGGGCGCTGACAACCAGTATATCCGCCTCGTCCAACTTCTCTAGCCCATCGAATTGGTGACACTCGATGGATTCACGGTCGTTGGAGCGAGCAAACGCGAAATCGCAAATAGCGCCTTTTGCAGTCAGTACGGAATTCGCGAATGCCGGTAGGGATTTTTCGGTTCCGTATTCTCGCTCCGCGACGAGGAAGAGTACTCGTTTTCCCTGCAGGTTCGATTCGCTCTGTCCGAAAGCCTGCTGACTCGCGCACAGGAGAATACCTGTAAACCCGAAAATAGCCAAAAAGGATCTGCTTGTGGGGACGATCATAAAAGGATTGTTCTTCCCTCGCTCAATTATTCAAAGCCAAACTTATTAGGGGTCAGTCTTCGTGCAGCGATCCCGCATTGGCGTCAACTTACCCCTTAAAAGAAGAAGTGAACGCACCTGGAAGTCGCGTTCCACCCTTGCCTAGGTCGAGAAAGGTAGAGTTCGTAGAATCCCTCTATGGGAGTGTCTAAGCAAGCACATCCTTAACTACGTGGCCATGTACATCCGTTAAGCGATAATTCCTGCCCTGGAACTTGTATGTGAAGCGTTCGTGGTCGATCCCTAGCAAATGGAGAATCGTCGCCTGAAAATCATGCACATGAACAGGGTTCTCGACCGCGTTAAATCCGAACTCATCCGTCCCGCCATAAGCGAATCCAGGTTTGATCCCGCCCCCCGCCATCCAAATCGTGAAACCGTAGGGATGGTGATCTCTTCCCCAGCGAGGATAATTGTCGTATTCGCCTTGCAAGAACGGAGTGCGTCCGAACTCACCGCCCCAAATAACAAGGGTTTCGTCCAGAAGCCCTAAACGCTTGAGATCCTTGACTAAGGCCGCGCTCGGCTGATCCGTATCTACGCATTGGACTTTCAGCTGACGTGTTAGGTTGTTATGCTGATCCCATCCTGCGTGCATCAACTGCACAAAGCGCGTTCCTCGTTCAACCAGCCGCCGAGCCATCAAGCAGTTGTATCCAAAACTTCCTTCTCGTTGTACATCCGGACCGTACATATCTAGTGTCTCTTCGCTCTCGTCGGAAAAGTCGGTCAATTCCGGGACGCTGATTTGCATCTTGTAGGCCATCTCGTATTGGGATATGCGCGTCGCGATCTCCGGATCGCCGTAATCCTTGAGCTTCGCTTCATTCAGTTTGGCCAAGTCATCGAGCATGCTCCGACGCAATGACCGGCTGACGCCTTGAGGATTGGATAAATAAAGAACTGGATCGCCGCTGCCCCGAAACTTCACCCCTTGATACTTGGTGGACAAAAATCCGGATCCCCAGTAGAAGTCGTAGAATATTTGACCGCAGGAAGCCTCCTTGTCCCGGGAGGTCATGGCCACGAAAGACGGGAGATTATCGGCTTCAGAACCTAGGCCATAACTCAACCAAGCTCCCATGCTTGGGCGACCTGGAATCTCCGCCCCAGAAAGGAAGTAGTTAATGCCGGGAGCATGATTCACCGAAGTGGTGTGCATTGATCTGATGAAACAAAGATCGTCGACGATTTCCGATGTGCACGGGAGAAAGTTGCTGAGGGACCGCCCGCATTTACCATAGCGAGCAAACGTCGTGATATTCGGCAGGAGAAGCTTCTCCTTTGTGTTGGTCATCGAACTGAAGCGCTTGCCACCCAAGACCGATTCGGGCACCGGTTCTCGGTCCAGTTTGGCTAGCATGGGCTTGTGATCGAAAAGGTCGACGTGCGACGGTGCGCCATTCTGCAACAGGTATATTACGCGCTTCGCTTTAGGTGCGAAGTGCGGCAACGCGGAAAGGCCAGAATAAGGCTTCGAGAAGGAATTTGGACTCAAAAGGCCAGCCAAAGCGACTCCTCCTACTCCTCTAGCAGCCGTACCAAAAAATTCCCTACGGGTTAGCTGTCTCTTCGCTTCATTTATCGGATCCATCGTCTTTTGCCCTAAAATTAAGTGTCCTATTCCTTTGTCAGTGTTTCATCCAGGTTCAGGAGCATCAGCCCTACCGTAGACCAAGCCGCATGATCGACGGGGTCCAACGATTCGTATCGCGCAGATTCACCCACCGTAGCGACTTCCAAAGCGGCATCCCGATTCTTTGAAAAATGCTTTCGATATTTGCCGAGCGCCTGCTTCAAAGTCCTAAGCTCCGATCGACTTGGGTAGCGAGAGGTCGCCATGCGGAACGCTTTTCGCAATCGTTCGGAATCACTCCCGTTCAGTTCGTTAAGAGCCCTTTGCCCAAAGCCCCGAGCCGCTTCAGCATAAGTCGTGTCGTTCAAGGTTGTCAGGGCGTGCAACGGCGTATTCGTTCGCAGGGATTTAACCTCGCATACTTGCCTCGATCCAGAATCGAAGAAAACGGGTGGCCCTACGATCCGGCGCCAAAATGTGTATAGACTACGTCGATACAAATTATCACCACTATCCGGGTAGTATTTGATAAAACCGAAGGAAGCTTCTTCCCAAATTCCTTCCGGCTGATAAGGCTTTGCCGGTGGCCCGCCAGAAGTTTCATTCAATAATCCGCCAAGGGCCAGAGCTTGATCCCGCAGCATCCAGGATTGCATTCGAAAACGCGGACCCCTGGCTAGGAGCTCATTCTCGGGATCCCGATCAAGAAGATCGGGACTAATTCGCGACGATTGTCGATAGGTAGCGCTCATGACGATGAGTTTGTGAATCGCTTTAATATCCCAGCCATTCTCTCTAAACTCAACGGCTAGCCAGTCTAGCAAGCCCTCGTAGACGGGCGGCGTGCTCTGTACTCCGAAATTCTCAACTTGCTCGAGAATTCCTCTGCCAAAAAACTGCTGCCAATAACGGTTTACCGTAACTCGTGCAGTAAGCGGATTACCATCTGCTAGTAGCCAGTTGGCGAGATCGAGCCGATTCAGATCCCCCGTTTCATCGATTCCTTCATTCAATGCTGCAGGGAATCCGGTTATTACCTTTTCAGTGGGGGATTCATAGGACCCCTTGTCTAGGATGAAAGTATCTCGCTCTACGCTATCTTCCATGATCATTACGATCGGGCGAGACTTGCCGTAGATATCCAAATCCTGATAGGCTTTTATATAGTCGAGAGTTTTCTCGACATACTCAGGTTCAGTTTCGCTGAAGACGGCGACAACCTCTATCAGAGGTTCGGGCCTACGTTGGTTAACCGGCTGTTTCAATAAGCCCTGAATAGTTCCGTTGGTAATCGATTTTGCCCGTTCCGAGTCGATGGCCAATTTTCCCTCTGGCCTCGGGAAAATCACTCGCTCTACCTTATCTAAACGCTCAGCAGCTTCCGCTTTCGCCTGCTCCAGCTCTTCCATTTTCCGTTCATGCTCATCCGTGGTCAGGTCGAGCACCGGTGGCGTTTGCGGATCCCGCCCCGCTCCATCAACTTCCGTCTTATCGAAGAAGGCCATCAGTTGGTAATACTCCTTCTGGGAAATGGGGTCGTATTTGTGATCGTGGCACCGCGCACAGCTCATGCTTAAACCCATCCAAATAGTAGATACAGTATCCGTTTGATCAACCAGGTAGTCTATCCGATTTTCTTCGGGCAGTCTGCCACCCTCCCCATTTATCATATGGTTTCGTAAAAAAGCGGTAGCCAATTTCTGCTCTTGCGAAGGCTCCGGCAGTAGATCACCAGCGATTTGCTCGACCGTAAACCTATCGAATGGCATGTTGTCGTTCATGGCGTCGATCACCCAGTCACGCCAAGGCCACATGCCCCGCTCATCATCATTTTGATAACCGTTACTGTCTGCGTATCGGGAAGCCTCTAGCCATTCCCAGACCATTCGTTCGCCGTAACGAGACGAGGCCAGCAGACGATCGACAACTTTCTCATAGGCCTCGGACGAGTTGTCCGCTAAAAAACGGTCGATCTCTTCCAAGGTTGGCGGAATGCCATTCAAGTCAAGCGACAGGCGTCGGATCAACGTTTCCTTGTCCGCTTCCGGCGATGGTTCAACTCCTTCCTTTTTAAGCCGTTCCAACACGAAGGCGTCGATTTCGTTTTGAATCCAACCCCCGTCGTCTTCTATCTCGGGCACGGCTTTCTCTGGAGGAATGAATGCCCAGTGGGCTTCGTACTCTGCACCCTGCTCTACCCAGTTTCGAATAAGCTCTTTCTCCGATTGGCTCAGCTGCCTTGGATGGTCTTTTGGAGGCATCTGCTCCGAGGAATCCTCGGAAAATATTAACCAAATGAGCTCGCTTTCATCGGGATCCCCGGGGACCAGAGCAGCGTAGCCTCCCCGGTCTGCCAGGGCGCTTTCGCGTACGTCTAGACGGAGATCCGCTTCTCTCGAGTTGGCGTCCGGGCCATGGCATTGGAAACAGATGTCGGACAGGATTGGCCGAATTTCTCTGTTAAAGGAGATCAATTCCTCCTCCGCTAACACCCTATTGGAGTCCAGGGCGGCCACCAAAAATGGGATAAGGAAAATTGAGTGAACGAACTTCAATTCGGGTAAGGCTAAGCGTGCTAGATTGAAAACTCTAGGAACCATGGGGGATTCCCTAAAATGGGTGCCCCATCTTGTTTATATTGTCCAGATCGAAGCAAATTTGGAGGGGGCTTTGAAGAAGAGCCATCCGCCCAATTCCCAGGCCCTACCCCAGAAACAAACCACCCTTCTTACAACGCTAATCGTTGTACCGTGGCTTGGGGCAACCAGCATTCGCTGCCATCAGCCAAGCGGGCTCTTAGCCAGTCGGAGCGGATTTCCAGGATCTGAACCTCCAAGCCGTCGTGAATCGGATCAAGAAACGCGGATGCGTAAGCATAACCAGGACCCTTGCGGGCATAGATTTCCTCGGTTATAACCACGCCCTCCCCACGGTCAGAAAGAGCTCCCCATACTATACGCCCTCCCAATAGAGTTGCAGCAAGCGTCACGAGACAGGTTGCTACGAGCAAATAGCGGCCGCGAAAACG
>CAZFUD010000267.1:0-5518 GCA_964521705.1 uncultured Opitutaceae bacterium
ATCCCGATAGAGAAGAGTATAGCTTCCGACATAAGTCATCCATATGAGAAACCAGGTCGAGACTTCCTCAGTCCATGTCAGGGGGGCATTGAAAACGTAGCGGGTAACGACCTGAAGGGCTGAGAGAATTATGAGAGCGATAACCGAAAATCGAAGGAATATAATATCTAATCCTAGCTTTCGAAATCGGGGTAAGATTTTCATCGTCTACTTTCAGTTCAGTCGATAGGGTATATTAACATCTAAAGGTGTATTACGAGCAAAATTCCATGAGTTATTCAAAGTCGCGATCCAGTATTGGGGCGAAGAAGACGACAAAGCTTCTTGCCGGGTGTTTGTGTATCCTGACTTTGGCGTCGCTGTCAGTCGCGTCGCCGAAAGTCATGAGGCTGGCGCATGTCTATCAGCCCGATTCTCCAAGCGGTATCGGATTGCAAGCCTTTGCCGATAAAATGGGGGAATTCAGTCAAGGTCGTATTGAAGTGAAGGTTTTTCCTGCAGCTCATCTCGGTTCGAATCGTAACATCTATATCAGCGCGAAGACGGGAGCGATTGATTTTTGCGCCCCTACGTTTCCCATTCTTGCGGATATCGTCCCGGAAATGACTATCATGACCGGTGGCTATTTGTTCGACGATTTCGATGATATCAATCGTTTGTTGGAGGACCCGGAATTGGGTCGGAAATGGAAGGAGGAAATCGTCGAGAAGTGCCACTTGCGGATTCTCGGAGCCTACTACTACGGCAAACGAGTCGTGACAACCGGAGAGCGGCCATTCAAGAACCCTGAAGGAGCGAAAGGATTGAAGATCCGCGCGGTTCCCAATCCAATGTCGTTATCGGTGATTAGGGGGCTCGGTGGAAATCCAACGCCGATGGCCATGAAAGAGGTTTTCATTGGCCTCAGCCAAGGCGTGATTGATGGCCAGGAGAATCCGTATCCAACAATCTGGGCCAATAAATGGTACGAAGTGCAAAAGTACGCTATCGAAACGAACCATCAATTCAATGCTGTACCCTTCGCTATCTCCGAATGGTCGTGGAAGAAACTCAGCGCGGAAGATAGAGCCGTGGTAGAGAGGGCCAGTAGTTACGCTATGGACACGATTACGCGGCTCACTCAGGAGTTTGAGGCCGAAATTGTCGATCGGCTCAAAGCGGAGGGGATGATCGTCCTGCCGCACGATGACCTAGAGGTTGAAGCCTTTCAGAATTCGGTTCGAACGGTCATTAAGGAGAGATTCGATGGCAAGGTGTGGCCAGCAGGCCTGATGGATCAAGTGCTGGCTGTTGGGCAAGCGAAGGCCGATTCCCAGTAGTCGCGTGATTTACTAGGGTGGTAGGATACGGCTGCTCGATCAACGCCAAGCTGCGCTTATTGCGCTCGCCAAACGCCGTTGTCTACCACAGTGTCGTCACATGCGGCGTCTGGAAGTCATTTTATCGATTACGTGCGTTTTTGCTCTGCTCATGAACTATCCTCTGCGGGCGGACAACGGGGGCCTTGTCCTGCCCCCTGGATTCAAGGCCACTGTGATTGCCGATGATCTTGGCAAGGCCCGTGGTATCGCCATACGCGATAATGGAGATATCTACGTTTCACTCCTCCAGCAGGTGGATCTGAATTATATCTGCGCCTTGCGGGATTCAGACGGCGACGGTGTCATGGACATCGTCAAATATTTTGGAGAGCTGGGCAGCATGGTGAAAATCATCCGGATATACAATGGCTACCTGTATGCCGGGTCCACGACCCAGGTTGTTCGGTATCCGCTTGAGGACGGTAAGTTACTCCCTCAGCAAAATTATGAAGTTATCGTGAGCGGATTCCCCAAACCGCGGAGCCACGCCAGCAAGAACCTGGCCTTCGATGGCCGAGGAAACTTGTTCGTCGCCACAGGCGGTCCGAGCAACTCCTGCCAAGAACAGGAACGGGCAATTGGATCTCCGGGAAAAATGCCTTGCGACGAGCTAGAGTGGGAGGGTGGAGTCTGGAAATTCGATGCGGAAACTCCGAACCAAGATCAACGCGAGGACGGCGAGCTGATAGCTACTGGGGTCAGGAACGCGGTGGCATTTCAATGGGATAGTGAGAAAGGGGAGCTCTATGGGGTTTCCAATGGGCGTGACGGCCTATACCAGCAGTGGCCCCAGTTTTACGACGAACGGGAAAGCGCGGAAAAGCCCGCGGAGGAATTTATCATGATCCGCAAGGGCAATGATTTCGGTTGGCCTTATGTATACTGGGACCAGGAGCGAGAAGCCCATATGGTTAACCCGGAATACGGGGGCGATGGGAAGACGGAAGCGGAAGAAGGCCTTTATGACGAACCGATTCTCGCCTTTCCGGGTCACTGGGCGCCGGTGGGGCTGGAATTCTACCATGGGAATCAGTTCCCGGAAAGATACCGTGGCGGCGCCTTTGTTGCCTTCCATGGTTCCTGGAATCGGGCCCCGTTTCCCCAGCAGGGCTACAATGTCGTTTTTGTGCCTTTTGAAGGAAAGTATCCATCGGTGGGATACGAATTGTTTGCTGATGGTTTCAAAGGTGTGGATAGGCTTAGCGCTCCCAGTTCTGCCAAATATCGACCTACTGGACTTGCCGTGGATTCAAATGGGTCGCTCTATATTTCGGAAGACAATGTTGGCAGAGTGTGGAAAGTTGAATACACAGGTGAAATCGATCCGAATACTCTGACCGTGAACCAGTTGCCTAGCATGGATACGGGTGAGCGGATAGTTGAGGCGTCATTTGTCGACTCAGAGGGTTCCGCGATTTACAATCAATACTGCATGGCGTGTCACCAGGTAGATGGTAGCGGCGTATCGAATATGCAACCCTCGCTTTTGGATTCCGAACGCCTTAGGACTGACGACGAACATTCCATCCGTCTAATTCTTCAGGGAAGCGCATGGATAGAGAATCGTGAATACAGCATTCTGATGCCCAGTCTATCATCTTTATCGGATCAAGACATTTCAGCGGTAATCAATTATTCGAAAACCCGTTTTGCTTCGTCTGCTCCCTCGGTAACGCCGGAGAAAGTTGCGGAGCTTAGAGCCTCGCTCAGCCAATAGCGGTAGAATACGGCCAAGATCAAACCGTTGCCCTGTCTGAAGTATAGGGTGCCCACCATCCGTCCGATACTAGTTTCCCGTGGCGATAGATCATAAACCGGTGGGCCGCGTCCGTTTCATCTTCGCAAGCTTGCGATGAAATCCAGTACAGTCTGGAAACCGGTCCCAACGGATTCCGGAGTGGCCCTTTCTATTTGAAATGGTATAATACCTGATCGTTATTTGGGCGAATTTTATTCTAGAAGATCCGGATTCGCCGCCACGATATCTTGCCAAATGGGTTGATAGCTAAACCACCCGGCTATGGGAAATCCCACTTCTTCATTGCGAGTTTTCAAGGCAGTTTCGTGATCGATCTTCTGAATTTCGTTGCCGGTTGACTCCGCCAGAATTTGGGCCTGGCAACAGCGTTCCATACTGATGAACCAAAATGCGGTTTCCTCGACGGATCCGCCTACCGTCAGCAGTCCATGATTCTTTAGAATAGCCGCTTTCCTGTCGGATAGCGCTTCAGCGATTCGATCGCCTTCGCTGAGTTCGCTTACTACGCCGGTATATTCGTCATACACTCCATGGTCATCGTAAAATGCGCAGGCATCTTGTGTGATGGGATCTAATTTCCTCCCGAAAACCGACCAGGTTTTTCCGTAAATAGAATGGGCATGGGCTGCGGCAATGGCATCGGGCCGAGCAAAATGGATTCGCGAGTGGATGGCGAAGGCCGCTTTGTTTAGCATTTGATGCTTCCCTTCGACGATCTTCCCGTCGTGATTTACCAGGATCAGATCCGATACTTTGATCTTATTAAATGAAATACCAAAAGGATTGACCCAAAAGTGGTCGGTCAATTCCGGATCGCGAGCGGTAATGTGCCCAGCGACACCCTCAGAAAAACCAAACCTGCCGAAAACTCGGAATGCGCCTGCCAATTGCTGTTTGCGATGCAGTCGTTCTTCTTCGATTGTCCCTCTAACGGGCATTAAATGTTCGTACTTGGCGGGGTTAACTACAGACATCGTTTTTTGGTTCAGTTTATTTAAAATGAAAGCTCTTGGAGATTCCTCACGACTAAAACTAGCGATTATCAGATTGGCGAGACGCTAATGATAACGTGCCCAGCTGAGACTCATTGAATTGACCGATCGTGCTTGCCTTTCAGTATATAGATAACATCAAGGCGCGGCGCCCATCTACCCCTAGCAAGAGCATCCAAGATAGGTTTTGGGATAGATTCTATTCACTGTGGTCTCGGTTTTAATGGATTTCGCGATTTCTTGTATTTGCATTCGCATGACTTAGTTGGACGAGCTTTATACCTCCACCCGCTTGCCACTCATGACGATTTGGGTTCGGCTTTTGTAGAGCTCCTCAAAGAGTTCGATCATCTCGGAACGTCGGATTCCGAAAGGACTCAGTTCTCCATGGGGCTCCAAGAAGGCGATCGCCGATAAGAAAGTTATAGGTTTGAGTCGTTCCATCTCCTCAACGAAGACCGATTTCAGTTCTGGATTGTTACGCAACAGCCGCTGGCAGAAATACAATCCGAAAGCGATGTGTCGAACTTCGTCGCGCTGTACATTATGAACGCCCTCGATTAAGCCGGGCAGGATTCCTCGTGGCTCGCAAGAACCGTAAAACTGCTTGTATCCAATTTCGGCGCTGATTGCTTCGACGTGTATGTGATAGGCGATTGAAGCCTTTAGCTGGGCCTCCGGCGATTTGTCTGTGTTGAGAGCTTGCATGGCCCGAGGCATTTCTATGCCAACCAAACGATAGCCTTCCTCGTTCGTTATCGGCAGAGGCACGCGGCCATGACGTTGGTCGGGAACGACCTCATCGAGCCAGCGTTGGAAAAAGGTCACGTGAACCGACTCCTCGAACGTTTGCTCCGTCAGATACATTTCTTCTTCCATCCGGCCCTTTTCGGTACGAAGGGCTAGTTGCAGCGGAGCTAGGTCGTGGGCCACAGCGCGTTCGCCGATTAGAAAGCCGACTACCATATGCAGAAGCGTTTCACGCTCTTCATCCTCAAGCGCCTGCCAATCCTCCTTGTCTTGGCTCATGTCAATACGCGATGGATGCCACGCGAGCTCTCGGCCCTTCTCGAAAAGCCTAAGTGGCATGGAATCAAAATTAATGGGCATCTTTAATCGTTCCTTTCTCGAAATGCTTATCGATGCGCCGTACAGCAGGCTCGCGGCTCAGAGAAAATCCTTCATCTGATTGCAGGTCGCGGGTGTCACGGACGTCGATCACCTGAAAGCCTTCCCAGTAAATGAAATTCATGAAATTTCCTGTACCCATAGCTCTGATGAAAACCCCGCTAATATATAATTCCTCTGCCTGGCCCAGTTTGTATAGCTACCCATTAGATACAGTCGCGATCATACGCTCTCACTAGCCAGCTGGCGTTTTATGGCGCTATTTTCCTCATCGCTTT
>CAZFUD010000268.1:0-1304 GCA_964521705.1 uncultured Opitutaceae bacterium
AAATATCGCGGCGTAAAGCCGCTCCTACTAAGTGATTCAACTCGGCCCTATAGCAATATTCGGGTAGCGGGCGATCTCCGAGCGCCCATAATCTGCCCCCTCCCAGCCCTCGGGAAGACATCCCAAAAAACTACTTCGCCCACTCTGGGAACGTGCCCAGAGCTGAATTCGCTACGTAGGGAAACAGCAGATACACAGCGAGAACGGTAAAGATAATAGCCACGAAATTCAGGACGATTCCGGTTCGGGCCATTTCTGCGATGCGTATTCTCTGGCTCCCGAAAACCACCGCGTTTGGTGGAGTCGCCACGGGCATCATGAATGCCATGGATGCCGAAATCGTAGCTGGTATAGCGAAGAGCAAGGGATGGACCTGCAAGCTCACAGCCCAGCTAGCCAGTATTGGCAGAAGCATGGACAAGGTAGCCACATTCGAAGTGAGCTCGGTCAAGAACGTTACACTGAGGCAGATAACGACTATTAGCAGGAGCGTGGGCACATCTCCGAGAGTCTGAAACAGGTTCCCTATGTGTTCTGAAAGACCGCTAGCGGCGAAACCTGCCGCTAACGCGAACCCGCCACCGAAAAGCAGGATCATTCCCCAGGGGAGTTTGCCGAAGACGTCTTTCTCCAAAATCCGACTACGGTTGCCGTCGGACTTTGCTGGCAAGATGAACAACAGCAAACACATCGCCACCGCGACCGATCCATCGTCCACAAAACTAAATCCCATCCAAAGGTCGGACCATCCTGGAATGGAGACAAAACCTAGTTCGAGTTTTTTGCGAAATATCCATAGCAGCGCCGTAGTTACGAATACGGACAAAACCGTTTTCTCTTCGCGGGTAATCGGCCCAAGCTTCGCGAGCTCCTGCTCAATAACCGAATTGTCTAAGGTCAACGAATTATCGACTCGCAATAAGATCCGGGTAAGGAGCAGCCAGACAACTAGAAGAAGGGTTACCGAGTACGGGATGCCAATAATAATCCATTGACCGAATGCGATGGGAGGCGCTTCCGGAAACGATTCTTGGAATATCCTTACGAACGCGAGATTCGTCGGCGTTCCTACCAGAGTGGATACACCCCCGATCGAGCACCCATAGGCAATACCTAGCATCAATATTAGGGATAACGAATGCGTTTTCTCTTTTCCGAAAGCGTCCTCCATCTTGGAGATGATGGCCAATCCGATAGGCAGCATCATAACCGAGGTGGCGGTATTGGAGATCCACATGGAGAGGAATGCCGAGGAAGCCATGAACCCCAGCACTAGGAAATCGGCCCGCCGACCAATGACGTGG
>CAZFUD010000268.1:1314-5510 GCA_964521705.1 uncultured Opitutaceae bacterium
CGCCGATGGAGATTCCACCTCTCCATGGACAAAGCTATCAAGAAACCGCCTATGAAGAGGAATATGATCGAGTTGATATAGGATTTCGCCGTGTCGCCCGTATTCAGAATTCCCGCCAAGGGAAAAGCGACAATTGGAATCAAAGCGGTTGCAGCCAGCGGTATGGCCTCGCTAATCCACAATACAGCCATCAGCACGGCGATAGCGGCCATCTTCCCAACCTCAGGGCGACCTGAGACCGGATCGTAGAAAAGCCAAAGCGATAGGAAAGCCACCAGGCCAATTGCCAGACCCGATTTCTTCCAAGACTCGCCCTTCATATTCGTTCGAAATTCAGCTTCCTGGTCCCTGAGACTTTTTCCAACACTGAATTAAGCTCTTTGATTGAGCATCCAATGCCGCCTGAATATAGGTATCCGCCGGAACTCCGCTCACTTCTCCGATCGCCTGCTTGATGATCGCTTTGGGATCTTCCTTCTTCTTCAGGTTCGTGAGCTTTCCGCGAAGGTTTTCGGCAAAGGGGTAACCGTATCTCAAATACATATCCAACATGACGAATCGAGCCCCATCTGGACGATCGAACTTCAAATTCACTTTGGGATTTCTCGGCCCTGATGACGAGGGTCGGTCTTCCCCTTCTTGCCAGTTAAGCGGATCCATCGATTCGCCCAACAAATAACGGCTATTCTCCCATCTTTGCGTTCCGAATAGATTGTAAACTTCCTCGAGTCCGTACATCTCGACGGTAACCATATCGTTCAGAAAATGGCAAATGACTGGGTCAAACCACTCGCGCTCGTGAACCCGGTACCCCATTTTATTCATATGGTTCGTCAGCCCCGATGCGTACTTGGTCCGGAAGCGAGTATTTCGACGGGCCGCCCAGGAGAAGGGGTCGTAGAGATAGCTAAGATTCTTCACGATCTGCCTCTGCAATCTCTGGATCTGCTCCTCCGGATCCTCATTCCGTGATACAATGATGGGATAGTAGACATTCACTTCTCGGAATGCCGATGTGTAGACGTTGCCTGGAAGCGTATCACTAATGTGAAAGCCGCGGTTCGTATCCAAGTTCAAACCCTGCCACTTGTTCACCCGCTTGAACCTGTTCCTACTGCGGATATTGACTTCCCACTCAGTCAACACACGACGCTCCCAAGAATCCGTATCTCCGTTGAAGCGCAGGTTCTTTCCGCGCTCATTGCCGCGCAAGGCGATGGCGCTGAGCTCGTCCTCTTCCCACACCACGATTTCCTTAATCTTGAAGAAAGGCTTGTCCCGTAATCGGGCTAAAATCGTCCGCTCCTTTCTCAACCATGTATCGCTCTCGAGTCGAAATCCCTTGATTCCAAAAAGCTTGGCCAAGCCTCCCAACTTCTGGGCATGGCTGATTCCCTCGGTCATCTGGTATTTCATGTGATTGGCCTCTAGTTCCAGCAACTTCTTGTGAAGCCCACCCATGATTTTAGGAAGATTGCTGTGCACCGCTTTAACGACAGGATTGTCCCTAGTGTACTTCTTTCCTGTCATGCCATCGATCACATCGATGTTGCCTCCATACTTTACGTAGGCCTCGAGCTCTACGAGAAACTGATCGTCATCGCCAATCCCCGCCTCCGATAAAGCAGACTGCGACCAGACAGCCGATCCCGCCCAAATTCCCACGAGAATTCCAAAGGATAGTTTGATGATTGATCTGCCAAAGGCATTCATCAGTTCAGAAATTCATTTGCTGCCGAAATTGTTCCAAGCCAGCTCGCTGCGCTTTGATAGCAGCAGGGATGTACTTTTCAGCAGGGACGCCACTTACTTTGGCAATAACATCTTCTATTAGATCCTTGCCCACAATCTTCTTTTTCGAACTAGTCAGTTCTTCCCGCATCCTATCCACAAACTTGTCACCGTATCGCAAATACGCATCCAGCAGCACAAAGCGAACTCCCTGCGTATTCTTGTAATTCAACCAAATCTTGCGGTCTCGCCTGACTCTCTCGCCTTCCCGTTTCTCACCTTCGTGCCAATTGAGAAGATCTAGATCCTTGCCCAGAACGTTTTTCGAGTTCGCGAATTGCTGGGTCAGATAGAGATCATAAACCTCCTTGAAACCGTATCGATTGACGGTGACCACATCGTTGAGGAAGTGGCAGATAACGGGATCAAACCAATCGCGATCCTTTACCCGATACTTTCGCTCCTTGAAATAGTTTATCAACTCCGATGAGAACGCCGTCCGAAATCGCGTCGATCGGCGGGCCACCCACGTAAATGGATCGTACAGATGACTGAGGTTCTCGACGATTTGCTTCTGCAGTCGCTCGATCTGCTCATCGGCATCCTCTCGCTTCGATACGATTATCGGGTAGGAGACAGTCACTTCTTTAAAATCACCTGGTTGAACCCATGCATTGAGTCCTCGCCCACCAGTAATAATGTGAAAACCCTTGTTGGTCTCGAGGTTCAAGCCCTGGCGTTTCTCCACCATGTGAACGTTTGTGTTTAAATTACCATTGTTCCATCGCGTCACCCGGACTGTGTTAACGTCCCACTCGGTCAAAATGCGCCGCTCCCATGATTGCGTTTCCCAGTTGTATCGAATGTTCTTTGCCCACTTATTGTCCGGCAAATCTTCGTCAAGATACTCTTTTTCCCAAATGACCAACTCCTTGATCTGGAAGAAGGGCTCGTTGTGCAACCTTTGCAGAATAGCCTTTTCCCGCACCATCCATCGGGATCGGTCCATGGAGAAACGGGTGATGCCAAAAGACTCTGCCAAAGCGGATAACTCCCGCTCATGCTGCACCCCTTGAGTGAGATAGAAATTCATGTACCGGGCCTCCAGTTCGATTAGCCTGGCATGAAGTCCGCCCATGATTTGCGGGAAGCTGGAATGGATCGCTTTGACGACCGCGTTGTCAGAGTGATAACTGCGTCCCGTCAGCCCATCGATCACATCGAAATCACCCCCATACTTAACGTAGGCGTCCAAAGTGACAAAAAATTCGGGATCATCGGCTATGCCTGAATTCGACAAGGCTGACTGAGCCTCGATGTCATGGATATCAAGCACGAACACAAGTGCAGCCGCGAGAGCGATGCATCCAGCCGATCGAGATCGACTCTTTATCATAGAAACGCGAATCATAGGTGTGGGGGCGGAGGATGGTCGCGTTGGAGACCTGGAGCTTGAAAGCGAAGCTATAGATCTCACTCGGGCAAGCAAAATTTCTGCTGTGACGCAGAGAACACCGGGATAACCCTATACTCAGCCGTAAAGAAGCCCGCTCGCGCGAGCTAGAGCCAGCAATCGCCTAATTTGGCAGACCCAGGAAAGCATGCTCGGGGAAAGGCAGGAATAAATCAGAATCATTCTACCACCGTTTCGGAGTTCCACCGTTACATTTGGGCAAAATGATCATCTGGGGAAAGGGTTGGAAAATGGGGCGTAAGACGTAGCCAGCTTAACCTAGCTACGACCTCACTGTTGTTGTTAAAAAATGCAATCGTTCAGGTTTTTATGGAAACGCCGAACTTTTATATCCGGAGATTGGCGGTACCGGCTAACATCAACTGATCGACCCGGGGAAAGCGGACCCAGATATCGTCAGCTTATTCTGGTTTTTGCCAGGGCACCTCACCCGCTTTTTGAATGTGCAGCATGAGTCGAGCACCGAGATCCGCGGCGATCTGGCGATTATCGACCGGCGCAGTCTCGAAAGGGTCTTTCTCCAGATTGAAAAGCTGCATGGGCTCGAAGGGCGAGCTTTGCTGGAGTTTCCAATGGCCCATGCGAATCGCGTAATAGGCTCGACCCATGTAACCGGTGGCTCCGCCTTCCCTACGAACCCAAATCAGCTCGCGATCGTTTAATCCACCCTCATTTCCCTCGAGCAGGAAAGGAAGCAGTGACTGGCCATCTATCTCATGGCCGATATTGACTCCCGCTATCTCGCAAAGCGTCGGGTAAAGATCCATGGTAATGCCGATCGTATTGACTCTGTCCTTACGAATCTTACCAGGCCACACCACGCATGTCGGCACTCGTATCCCGCCTTCCCAATGATCCTGCTTGCCGCCTCGGAGGGGCCCGCTCGTTTGGAAGTGACGCAGCGATCCGCCATTGTCGGAACTGAAAATGACTACCGTGTTATCAGCGAATCCGTGTTCTTCAAGTCCATCCAAGACACGGCCAATATGGA
>CAZFUD010000269.1:0-5503 GCA_964521705.1 uncultured Opitutaceae bacterium
ATTTCATGTCATTTTCATGTCATAAATGGTGCAAGCTAATGCAACCATAGTGCACGCAATGCAGCAATTTATCCCTACAAAGCGTTGTTGCCTAGGCATTTAGCGATTTCGACTCCCGCCATCTCCACCACTTAACACCTAGTAATTAACTACTTAAAATTCAGTCTTTGACTTCTGATTCCATGGCATTTTGGCGAGAGCCATGCCCATTCCGCAAGTATCGGTCACTCCTGCAAAGACTAAACCAGCCCCGATAAAGCCTGATAGAGCATACCATGCTGGAGCTACGGCAGATCCTAAAACTATCCCGAAAATAACCATTGCCCCAGCAGCTATCCGCACCTGCCTCTCCAGCGACATGCTTTTCTTTCCGTTGACCAAGTCCATCCCCAAGGCCTTCCAAGCGTCTACGCCTCCATCCACGTCATAAACGGATAGATAACCATTGTCCTGCAGCTTATCGCAGAACTTGGCAGACCTCCCGCCCGATTGGCAAACTACATGAATTGCTGTCTCGCGCTTGAATGGCAGCTTGTCGGCTTTAAAAGACTCCAGAGGGAGATTTATGGAGCCGCGGATATGTTGCGATCGGAACTCGCTAGGTGTCCTTACGTCCACTAGCACCGCGGTCCCGTCGTTTTGTAGCTTTTTGAAAGCAGTTTCGGCTGTTATCAGAGGCACAGGGATAGTTTTTTGCTGAGATAAATCCAAACCGCGACATTTTAATTTTCGGTTACTCCAGAGACACCGTCCTGCTCCGAGTTGTACTCAAGCTCGCAGGAAGTTTGCTCCTTGTTGAGCCACGGAGACATGCTCATGGCCTTGTTCCTTGGAAGGGATCCTCTGGCAGCGTTCTTCCTAGCCTCTTCCTCGTTTTCCCCGACCCAGCGGACAACGACATCTTCTGGGTAATGCTTCCAGATGGTGTCATCTGGATTGAGTTTCTTAAGCAAGTATACTTTAGGCATCTTTTGACTCCAGCCAGTCAGAGAATCGGATGGCCCATGGCCTAGGGGAAAAGTATTCTGAGGTTTTAAACCTATCAACCTCAGCATTCATCCCGACATTGGGCTGAGGTATATCTAGCCATCCCCATAAAGCTTTCCTGTTTGCGGCAAACGCCATGCTTTCCCTGAATGGACTTTCATCAATCAGCCCATTTATGAACTGGTAGTATACGTCTTCAAAGCGCTGGTACCTAACCCTCTCAAACCAAAACAGCCTCTCTTTCTCTAGGCCATTGATCGCCTCAAAATCGCCTTCCATTAAAGCCATATGAACAGAAAGCACCGAGTCCTCGGAGTATATCTGGCTGAATTCCTCAATCATCGCATTACTGCGATCCTGCCTGATCTCTGAACGAGCGATACTCGAGGTCTGCTTCAATTCAATGATCAGGAATACAAGGCCAGCTAGAACGGCCACGTTACCAAGAGCTGTGGTGATAGTTAAGATGGTGCTAGATTTCATAATGAAACCCGCATTAATGGAGACACCTGCTTAGCTCAAATTTTTTGAGAAGAAGCTGTGGCTTTATTCATAAACGGAGGGAGCCCAGATTCCTCTGAAAGGACTTGGGTTTTCTTTGGTCCATTCCGAAAATTCGATAGCCAGCACAGCCTGTTTGAAATCAGACCGCTGGGTGAAGGCATCAACCGCCACTTTGAAATCGGGATTGATTATACCAACTTTCAACCACTTCCAGAATGGTAGCCTACTAGCTGCCATCGCCAGACTGAAATCATAGGCAGAGTCATCGATGAGACCGTTGTGATACTGGAAAAAGACGTCCTCTAACCTAACAGTTCTCGCTAACTCATATAACCTTATCTGATTCCAATCATCCTTCGATAGTGAGTCAAAGTCGCCATCCTCCATAGCCTTGTGGAGGATGCTAGTGAACTGCCTATTCTGGGCGAACATGGAATATTCATCAATTATGCTAAGCGTTCTTTCCTGCCTTATCTCAGATAGTGCGATTGCTGAGGTCTGCCTCAACTCAAAGATAAGGAAGACCAGTCCAACTAGGACTCCAATGTTTGCGGTGGCTGTGCTTAAGGTGATGAAGGTGTTTGTTTTCATTATGAAACCAAACTTGGATATGAGCCGTTAGGAGGACAATTTTTTATGGGGGTAGTTGATGAATTTCATGCAAAGCATTACCCCTCGAATAACCCCCTCCCCCGCCTATTTATTTCATGTCATAAATGGTGCAAGCTAGTGCAATCATAGTGCACCCAATGCAGCAATTTATCCCCACAAAGCGTTGTTGCCTAGGCAATTAGCGATTTTGACTCCCTCCACCTCCACCAGCTTGAAGGTTTGGCGAAGGCGGACCTGGCTCCGCCAGTTAGTTCTTCCCCCAGGGAAGAACGAAGAGCAACCTTGAAGCGTTTCCATCGGTTACTATTCAAGACTGAATGTCCCATCCAACTCACCCCATGTTCTTCGTCTACCAACCCCAATCTACCCAGAATCCTGCCCAAAGATACACAGATTTCACCGAAGATCTCGAATCCCGTCTTGCCGCGCACAACGACGGCACGTCTCCACACACGGCGAAACATAAGCCTTGGAAATTGATAACCTACTTCGCCTTTTCCGATAAAAGTACTGCCAAGGCATTTGAGGTATACTTGAAATCAGGCTCTGGCCGAGCATTCGCCAACCGACACTTTTGGCCGAAATAGATCCATGAGGTCTGAGGCGAAATTCCTGACCTAGCTGTCGTAGCCAATATAGTCTGTTCATGTCCACTAAACCCCATTAATCAGATTTCTGCTCAACCAGAGTCGGCTCTGGCGGTTAGAAGTAACTATAAAGACTGCCAATTGGAACAGTGCCTAGGCTAGCAGTTCCTTAACGACTTGTCCATGCACGTCCGTAAGTCGGAAGTACCGGCCTTGATACTTGTAGGTGAGGCGTTCGTGATCGATGCCTAGAAGGTGCATCATGGTGGCGTGGAAGTCGTGAACGTGTACCCCATCAGCTTCGATGTTATAGCAATAGTCGTCCGTGACTCCGTGAGTGTATCCAGGATTTACACCACCTCCGACCATCCAAATTGTGAAGCAGCGCGGATGATGATCGCGCCCGAAATTCGTTTCGGTCATCTTGCCTTGGCAATAGTTGGTCCGTCCGAACTCCCCACCCCAGATGACGAGCGTGTCGTCTAGCATGCCACGGGACTCCAAGTCCTTGATCAGGGCAGCGGAGGCTTGGTCCGTCTTTTGAGAATTGGATCTCACGTTACTCGGACAATTACTATGGGCATCCCATCCCATATGGAATACCTGGACGAAGGGCACTTCCCGCTCTGCCAACCTGCGAGCCAAGAGGCAATTGGCTGCGAAAGTACCGGGCACTGTCACATCGTCCCCGTACAATTCCAGCGTCGCTTTGGATTCTCCGCTAACATCGGAAACCTCGGGGACGGAGGCCTGCATGCGAAAGGCCATTTCATATTGCTCAATCTGACTTTCCAAAACCGGATCACTCTGCTTGCTCACCTGGTACTCGTGTAGTTCTTTCAGATGATCGATGGTTTTGCTCCTACTCGACCGACTCACGCCATCCGGATTGTTCAAATAGAGTACTGCATCCTTTTCAGGACGGAATTGGACTCCATCATGGCGCCCCGGGAGAAACCCGCTTCCCCAATAGCGTGAGGTCAAGGGTTGCCCCTTTTGTACCTTTGGAGTCAATACAACGTAGGAGGGTAAATTCTCATTCGGGCTACCCAGTCCATAAGAGAGCCAAGATCCGGCTGTGGGACGACCTGGAATCTGGGATCCCGACATCATCATGGTCACTCCGGGGCCGTGGTTGATGGCCTCAGTGTACATCGTTTTGACGAAACACATCTTGTCCGCGATTGACGCCATGTGCGGCAAAGTCTCGCTGAACCAAGCTCCACTCTCGCCATGCTGCTTAAATTCGAATGGCGTTCCTGCCAGCGGGAAACTGGCCTGACTGGTCGACATGCCGGTCAGTCGTTGCCCCCGTCGAACGGAGTCCGGCAGTTCTCCGCCATGCTCCTTGTTCAGCCGTGGCTTGTAGTCAAATAAGTCCATCTGGGACGGCCCACCCGATTGGAACAAATAGATGATGCGTTTCGCCGTGCCCGGAAAATGCGTACCCGTCAGAGCAGGACCGCCTTTGGAAACCGCATTCAAGGGATTCACTATGCTGCCCAAAGCCAATCCTCCCAACCCCATTCCCAGCTGATTGAGGAACGACCGGCGCGACATTCCAAACGGGCTTTCGTAGCCTGTGCAAAGCGGATTTTTCATCGTTCTATCAAAGATTCGTTCATGTTCATTATCGCATTGATCACGACCGTGGCGGCCGCGTGCTCTCTCGGGTTTTCGTAAAGCGAAACCGGGGCGAATCCCACTTTCAACAGGGCATTGGCATTCGAAGGATTGGCATCGAATTCCTGGCGTTGCGCTTCGTAGAGACCAGCCAGTATCTTCATTTCTTCGGGATCGGGCTTCCTACTCGTAAGCTGATAAAAGGCATCTTCGATAACCGCTTTTCTATCGCCGCGATGCTTGGCCAGTAGCTTTTCGCCAAGCACCCGGGACGCTTCGACAAACTGCGGGCCATTCAGGATGACAAGTGGCTGCAACGGCGACGCTGTTGGCTCGCGTTTCAAACTGCATACATCTCTTTTCGGAGCGTCAAAGGCCACCATCATCGGGGCAGGAGAATTTCGCTTCCAAAGGGTGTATAAGCTTCTTCGATACAAACCTTCGCCTTCATCCGGCTCCATGGGCTTAAAGGAAACCGCGACTTCATAAGGCTTAACGGGTGGTCCTCCAATTTCTTCTACTAGCAATCCGCTTACCGCCAAAGCATTGTCGCGAATCATCTCGGCCGCTAGTCGGTTCGGGTTGCTCCGGCAAAAGGTCAAATTCTCCGGATCCTTCTCCATGCTCGCCACATCGCCAAAGGTGCTTTGCCGATAAGTCGCGGATAAAACCATTTGTCGCAACAAACGATGCAAGTCCCAGCCATGGCTGACAAAGTCGCGAGCCAGCCAGTCGAGCAATTCGGGATGGGTCGGATTGCTTCCTTGACTGCCAAAGTCCTCTGGCGTTCGCACCAAACCCACACCGAAAATCATTTGCCAGTAACGATTTACTGCCACCCGGGCCGTGAGGGGGTGATCGGGATCAGTCAGCCAACGAGCCAGGCCAAGTCGATTCCGCGGCTGGTCATCCGGAAACGCCGGGAGGGCCGAAGGCGTATCAGCCGAGACCTCTTCCCCGCGAGCATCATATGCTCCGCGATTGAGTATGTAGGCTGGTCTTGGCTCCGCCGTTTCGCGCATCACGCTGATCGCTTCCAACCCATCCATAATGCGGTTTCGCTCCGCTCGAGCTGATTGCAGCTCAGCCCTCGCCTTCATGGCTGGCAAATAGGCTGTAGCCAGAAAATGGTTATACAATTCACCTGACTGCAAATCGGCGATCTCTTCGATAGGCGTTCCCAGTAGTGG
>CAZFUD010000270.1:0-5447 GCA_964521705.1 uncultured Opitutaceae bacterium
CGTGATGTTACAAGATTTCCCAGCCGGGCTGGACACGTACCAGCAGTTACTCTCTCTTCTACGAACGCTGCTCACGCAGATGGATGACGACCAAAGAGGTGGTGGTCGTGGTGGTGTGATGATGGAAGATATTGATGTCACCGATATCGAGCAAGATGGGATGCCTCTGGCGAAATTATTCGTGCCATCGATCGGGTCAACGAGCCATGCAAAACGCTTCGAAACCGAAACCGGCGAGGAGTCTTGATCCAATTCTTCGCTCAAGAACAGATCGTCGTGAAATCGATTACTCAACTCGGACTCAATTGACCTGGATATGGAGAGATCGGCCTCGGTCACCCGCGATCCATCGGACTTCCATTGGCTTTCCACTTTTCCAAAATGACGGGCAAAAGTCTCTGCCTGCGCCCTTAATAGCTCTTTCCCAAAAGCGATTCTATCGTCTAGTCCTCCACTCATTGCTGAGAACTTGCGGGACATGATGATCTCAGGGAAGCCAAATCCGACTCCCGTCCCCAACAAGCACCGATAGCGGTTTCTAAGATCTAAGCTCCCAAATGGCTTCGCACTTTTTCAACAACCGGCAAAAGGCCTCGGGAGTGATCGCCTGCTTAGGATCATCGCCTAAGCCCGTAACTGGATCAATATTCGCTTCTATACAAAGGCCATCTGCGCCGTATGCGACAGCAGCCATGGAACAGGCCTCTACGTAGAGAGCTTTACCCACGGAATGCGATGGATCGACGACAACCGGCGCCCAGGTTTTCTCTTGGAGCAGCGGAGTGATCGACTCGTCTGGATGATTTCGATAGCCTTCCAAACTCGGCAAAGTGCCTCGGGGGCACAGTAAGACGTTTGGGTTTCCGAAATTAACAATATATTCGGCAGCCGATATGAACTCGTTAATCGGGCCGATATGGCGTCCTCGCTTCAGCAGCACCGCGGTATCTGTTCCGGCGACAGCCTGTCCCACAGCCCTAAGAAGCGAATAATTGAGAGCGTTGCGCGTGCCGATTTGCAGCATCTGCACTCCCGCTTCCATCGCCAATTTCAAATTCCGCTCATCCATCACTTCTGTATTCGCGGGAAGGCCCGTTCGTCGCGAACCTTCCATAAGGATCTCTAAGGCTTTATCGTCCCCTTGATACGAATACGGATTGGTGCGCGGCTTCCAGACGCCTCCTCTGATGGCATGAGCACCCGCCTCTTTGAGAGCCTCCGTTGTCTCGTAAAAGCGGTTCGGATCTTTCGGATCGATCGTGCAGGGACCGGCTATCGCCAAAAAACGCTCGCCGAGCTCTATCCCCCCGAAAACCGTTTTATGATTTTTGAGCTCCGATCGTATATCCAACAATTTATGAGGAGACTGAATCGTATCCACACGATCAATATAATCTAGCCCTTCAATGCGATTTATTAGCAGTTCGTGTCTCTCATCGCCCAGTATGGCGTAAATGCTTTGCACCGCCCCTTCAATCACTTGGATTTTGCAACCGAATTCCTCAACGATTCGCTTAACTTCAGCCAATTGATCGACTGTCAGTTTAGGGTTTTTCGGAATAATCATTTCAGTTCTATATTGCGATTCTAGCAGTCTCTAACAACCCTCATAAATCGAAACGAAATTCGCGGTTAGAACGCGATCTCAGTTTCATTGGCGATAACTTCCTGGAGTGACTGCCGCTTCCGCATAAGGTCGATGCTTCCATCGAGACGGACTAGGGCTTCTGGGCATTCCGGAAACGAGTTGTAATTCTTGGTCGCCATAGAGGAACAATAGGCGCCAACGCCTCCGATAGCAACCAAGTCGCCAATCTTCGCCTCGGGGAGAGATCTCGGATGGAGAGCCTCCGGGTCGGAAGGGGCGGGCGTGAGAATATCCCCCGACTCGCAACAATGCCCAACAACGATGTAAGGCTTTGCCGTCCTTTCCTCGTCCTCAGGGATCAGCAGCTGGATTTCGTGCTGAGAACCATACATAGAAGGCCGGGTATTTTCCGTCATCCCTGAGTCCAGTTTGATGAAGCTATATCCGCCTTCGCCTGTGCTGGCTAGGTCTTGGACCTTAGATAGCAAAACGCAACAATTGGCCACCAAGTACGATCCCGGTTCGACCTCCAAATGGATTCTCCTGCCCGTTTCCGAAGCGAAGTCTTCAAAAGCCTGCCTCATAGGCTCTCCTATCGCCTGCAGATCCGTAGTTGTTTCACCCGCAATTCTGCCGACCTTGTAGCCGCCACCCAAATTCAGGTGAGTCGCACCCTCAAAGTACCGCACCATATCGAGGCTAAGCGAAACAGCTCGTATCCAGACATCCGGGTCGCTGCCACTTCCTATGTGAGTGTGGATTCGAAAAACGCTCAGCCCGTATTCCTCTGTCAGCTTTTTCGCATCTTCCTTGCTCTCGTGCCATATGCCAAAACTAGAAGCAGGTCCACCGACATTGGTTCGATTCGTCCCACCTGAACCCAGACCGGGATTGAATCGCAATCCAACTCGTGTTTTAGGGAAACGCATACCATACTGCTCTAGCTGATGAAGTGAACAGGCATTGATGCTCATCCCTTTTTCAACGAGCTTGGCAAGCCGGTCATCATCAGGAAATTCCTGTGTGCTCAACGATATTTCAGAAGCGTCGTACCCCGCCAACACCGCTCTCTCTGCCTCGTAAATCGAACTAGCGTCGATCTCCAGTCCCTTAGCCCGGAAGAGTCGAAGAATGTTCGCGTTCGGACTGGCTTTCATGGCGTATCGAGCCGTCAATCCATAGGCATTAGGAAAAGCGAGAACCTGGTCCGCCGCTTCTCTTAAGCTAGCCTCATCGTAAACGTAGCACGGCGTCCCAATCTCTCCGCCTATTCGTTCCGCCAAGTCTTTATTAATGAAATTCGTAGTCAGCATGTTCGCTGTATGATTAATAAGCTATATAATAGGGATTCAAGGCATCCAAGGATACTGGGAGAAGTCCGGTTTGCGCTTGTCGAGAAACGCCTGCTTTCCCTCGGCCCCTTCTTCGGTCATGTAATATAGATAAGTAGCATTTCCCGCCAGCTCCTGCAGACCTGCTTGACCATCAAGGGCGGCATTAAATGCGGATTTCAGGCATCGAATGGCTATTGGACTCTTCTCAGCTACTTCCAATGCCCATTGCACGCCTTCCGACTCAAGTTCCTCTATGGGCACAACTTTGTTCACCAATCCCATATCCAACGCTTCCTGCGCGTTGTATTGACGACATAGGTACCAGATCTCTCTCGCCTTTTTTTGACCTACAATACTAGCCAAATAGCTCGCTCCCAATCCGCCATCAAAACTGCCCACTTTGGGGCCAGTCTGTCCGAAAACGGCATTGTCGGCCGCGATAGATAGGTCGCAAATCACATGCAGAACATGCCCCCCGCCGATCGCGTATCCAGCGACCAAGGCGATGACAACCTTCGGCATAGAGCGAATCAATCGCTGTAGGTCCAAAACATTAAGCCTTGGTACGCCATCGTCACCGACATATCCCGCGTGTCCTCTAACGCTTTGATCGCCCCCTGAGCAGAATGCGTACTTACCATCAGAATGAGGCCCTGCGCCCATCAGCAAAACAGCGGCGATCGATTGGTCCTCTCGAGCATCGCAAAAGGCTTCATACATTTCGAATACCGTTTGCGGACGGAATGCATTCCGTTTCTCCGGCCGATTAATCGTAACTTTGGCAACAGCCTCCCACTTCTCGTAGACAATGTCTTCGTATTCTTTGGCCTTTGTCCATTCGGGATTGATCATGACCGGCAGTTTGCGAGTCGCCGTCACCCGCGCAAGCCTCCGTTTTCCACTATCACCTATTCAGCCCTTGGGCTGGTTACGAAGGGATTGAAGTCCTCGGGAAGCGGCGCTTCGAGACCCAAATCCCGTTCCGAAATTGGATGCTCGAAGGCCAGTCTCGCAGCATGGAGCATTACTCGCTCCGGTTCCATCGGGAGACCCGCCAATGGCCTATATCCATAGATTCGGTCACCGAGGATCGGGTGACCAACGCTCATCAAATGGACGCGAATTTGGTGGGTCCTTCCCGTATGAATACGGCAGCGCAATAGGGAGAAGCCTTGGCGAAACCGCATTTCGGCAGTCCAATCGGTCCTGGCCTCTCGACCGTGATCGCCCTGGCAGACCCGCATTTTGTGCCTCTGCGACGGGTTTCTCTCAATATTCTTGCGGATTGATCCACTCATGAGTTCCGGCACACCTGAAACCAGGGCGAGATACTCTTTGACGATCGTTCGAGACCGAAAGCGCTCGCCCAATACACGGTAAGCCTCATCCGTTTTCGCTGCGACAATCAAACCGCTGGTTTCCCGATCGAGCCGATGAACGATGCCTGGCCTATCTCCCCCCCCTAGCGTACTCAGCTTGCCTTGACACAGGAAGAGCAAGCCATGGGCCAGCGTCGGCTCCGGCTTCCCCGCCCCAGGATGCGTTACCAGCCCCGCCGGCTTATTCACCACGATCAGATCTTCATCTTCGTAGACCGGCATCAACCCAAGATCAATGGGACCCATCGGCAAAGAATCAGTGGCTGGCAGTTCGAATCGAACAATATCCCCTGCCGTTACCAACCGCTTTTTCGTGACAGCCTCTCCATTCACTTGAACCAGTCCAGCATCGAGGGCGCGTTGAAACACCGCTCGGCTGATCTCCGAATTCGCCTCAGCCAGAAACCGGTCAACTCGACAATTGCGGCTTCCTTCTGGGACCACGAGCTCTGTTACGCCCTCTTCCAAATCAATCAGAGAAAATCGCGTCGATCTCCTCTATGCACGACGTTTTCAGACTTTCGTCCATTCTTGCGTGTCGAAATCCGTTTTTGGCGACCTCCGCTACTTGCGTAGGGCTCAGCCCGACTCGCGACGACAGGGTTTCCAATTCCTCGGTAATCGTGTTAGCGAAGCACATTGGATCATCCGTGTTGACCGTACAAACAACCCCCTTTGCAATGTATTCACGTATTGGATGATCCTCGATTCGATCGACAACCTTAAGCTTTTCATTACTAATAGGACACATATCCAATATGATTCCTTCATCCACGATTCGGGATACCAGTTCAGGATCTTCGCAAGCCCGGACACCGTGCTGGATGCGCTCCGCGCCCAAGATATCCAAAGCCTCCCATATTTTCTCCGGACCCCCAAACTCTCCAGCATGAACCTTTATGATCTTCCCCGCCTCTTTGCACCGCTTCCAGACCGGGGCAGCCCAGGGCTCTAAGGCGAGCCACTCTTGTCCGTGCATATCAATTCCATCGAGGTCGTCCCAGCTATGAAGCGAGTCTATGATGGGAGCCATTACGTTGGTATATCCATCCCTGGTAAGCCCACCCACGACTTTCACGTCCATACCGGTCGGAGCGGCAGATTTGATCGCGCTAATCAACTCATGCCCGTCGGAACCCGTGAATT
>CAZFUD010000271.1:0-5411 GCA_964521705.1 uncultured Opitutaceae bacterium
GGGCATGAGTCGCCTGGATGAGCCAGAACCAACCGGTTGCCACCGGCGATTCGTCAGTGCCATGCTGCGGGTGAAGCCGGGGCTCTTCCAGCAGGTCGCCAGCGATGTGCTCCCGTATCAACTGATCGTAGGGAACGTCATCGTTTAGAGCTCGAATAATATAATCGCGATAGGCGCTGGCGTAGGGGAGTGAGGGATCGCCCTCAGATCCATGCGATTCCGCGTAGCGGTACCAATCCATCCAGTGGCGTGCCCAACGCTCGCCGAAGGCATCGGAGGCTAACAAGTCGTCTACTAGCTGCCGGTAAGCATTCTCGGTTGGATTAGCGATAAAACCTTGCACGGTTTCCGCGGTAGGAGGGAGTCCTGTGAGAATTAGGCTTAGTCGGCGAATGAGAGTCCCCGGATCCGCTTTGTTTTGGGGTGCCAGTCCTTTTTTGGTAAAAACATCGTAGATGAACCCGTCGATCGCGTTATGGTTCCATTCGGTATCCTCGACGATCGGAGGGCGAACGTGTTCGAGTGGTTGAAAGGACCACCACTGGCGGCGTTTTTCCAGCAAGGTTTCCCAAGAGACCGCATTGTCGAGATCTAGCTGGGTCGGCTTTTTGTCTCGCGGGTCGGGAGCTCCCATGGCGATCCAGGCTTCGAAATCCTTGATCACCGAATCCTGCAACTTAGGTCCTTCGGCGGGCATCTCGGTATCCTCGTGGCGAATGGCCCAAATAAGGGGGCTGCCCTCAGGATTACCCGGTTCAATGACGTTGCCATTCTCGCTTCCCGCTAGGAGGGCGTCACGGTAATCGAGGGCTAATCCAGCTTTTTTCTTGTTAACGCTATTGTGGCAGTCATAGCAGCTTTCCGCTAAGACGGGGCGGATCTTGGTTTCGAAGAAATCGGATTGCTCGGTTGTTATTCCGAATACGGTGGGAACTTGACCGAGAATGGAGAGCGAGATGGCTGTCAAAGAGCTTCGCATCTTGGCAGGGTATAATGCGGTAAACGCGGTTGGATTCAAGAATGATTGGCTAATCGGGCATCGGGGCTTGAACGGGTTCCTCGTCAGAAAACCCAGCTAGTTCGTCGACTGTCGCTTGAAGCGCCAGCAGACTATCCTCGACTTGCTTTCGGAGGGATTCGATTTGAGCGGCATTCAGTTTGCGAGGAACATTGATTGGGCTTCCGTAGGCGATCTCAACGCGAGCAAAGGGGAATGGTAGAAAGGTGCGATCCCAGCTTCGACGGAAGATCCAGCCTCGATTGGCAGAAGCAGTCATGGGCAAGATGCGTCCTCCAGTCCAGCGGGCCATCCGTACGATTCCTCCCTGGACATGGCCCCTGGGACCACGAGATCCATCCACAGCCAGGCCTGCCCCGAAGCCGGGCTGGGAGCGTACACGTTGGATCATTTCCTGAAGGGCCTCTAGTCCGTCTCGGCCGGAAGAGCCGCGAACTACGTGAAGCCCGAGTTTTTCCTCCACTCTAGCCATGGCTTCGCCATCGAGGCTCTTGGAGCACATAGAGACCCAATTTACGTTGGGTAAATCGGTCATGTGCCGAAGTAACAGAAACGTCCTCCCATGAAAGAATGCTCCGATGGTCGGTTCTCGGGCGGCGAGGACGTTGTCGAGATGCTCTCGACCGGTTTCCCTGATTGTCCAGGTCCGGTTTAGGGCCCGAATCAGCCAATAAGCGATACAAGGTACGAGCTTCAACATGGCAAATCGCTTTATTGGCGAGCCATTGGAGGGGGAAGTCGAGGCGTAGCTGCGATTTATCATTTATTGGCGATCAACGAGCGGCTATTGAATTTTGAACGTTTCGGCGGCCTTATGGAAGGCTGAGGGAGCGACGAGAGTAGGATGTCCTGCGCGGGTTGGGTCAAGCGATAAAGAAGAGCTTTCTGGGAGCAAAATACTAATTTGATTGGTATCGTTTGTATCGAATAAATCGTTACGATAGAATATAGAATTCAGAAGAACCGAGATATTTGGGTTCAGGTGCCCCTCGCTCTTGTTTGGCTTGAGCGTGGTAGTTTATTAGCGTAGATTTCTGGTAGCGAAGATTTTTGAGTCCAAGAATATTTCTTGCCATTTACCAGTGGCTCTTAGCATTGGGTGGAGATGTTTAAGGAAATAAAAAACGCGGGAGGTTTCCATTTAAAAATGCGTATCCTAATACTAATTACGGATCACAACTACGGGGATCACGTGGCCAATAATGTATTCGTCGAGTTTCTGCACGAGGGGCGAGTGCGGTTTCTCGCCAGCCTTGGCTATGCCGAGAAGAATTTGGAAGGGGTTGCGTTAACCCTATCCGAATTGCACGTCAAATATGCTCGTCAGGCGTTTTGTTTTATTTCCAAGGCGGCGATTCTGGAAGGCAGGCTTCGAAGTCGACCTCGAGTTCTTTCTCGTAATCGCCTGCGTATTGGCCGGAAAAGAACTTGTCGAGGGCTTCATCGTGGAGTCGTTGCCAGCAGGCTTCTTCCGATCCAGGATTGATGGGGTAGAATAGGGCTCCGTTGGCTTTGGCCGCTTTGCGATCGCCAGGCGCGTCGCCGATCATGAGGATCTTTTCGCTGGGATACTTTTCTTTAGCCGCCATGTCCAGGTGCTGGACTTTCGTTCCTCGCTCTTGTCCGGCGATGATGGATACGAAATCGCGGATTCCGTGTTCTTCCCACTCCCGCTCGAGGGCATTGACTGGTGTTTGGGAAATGCACATAGCATCAGCCGTTTGGTTGATTTTCTCCAGCGTTTCCCGAACCATGGGGAAGGGGGGCACACCGTGGACAATGTCCTTTACGGACGCATTGATTGCATCGGACCAGGTCTTTACTGGAGCGAGGCCTTCATTTCCACCCGCGACTTCCGCGTCCAAGGTTGCGTTCCCGAGTTTTGACTCGCGGGCGATCCAATCCTCCAATGCGGATAAGTCAGGCATGGATACGTTCCGGGCTTGTGTTTCCGGGCGTTCGCCGAGGAACTTAATGGCGGATATTAGGGCGGGGAAGCGGTTGCAGCCTCGGGACTTAGAGTAGAGGTTAACGAACTCCCACACCTCCCGGGCGTATTTGCTTACCGCTTGGAGATTCCAATGCTTGATAAACATGGGAGCGAAGCATTCCTTATGCTTGATCTCCATGCTGTCGAAAATGCAGCCGTCGGAATCGATTCCGACGAAGAACTCTTTACTGGGTTGGTGGTCGCGTAGAACTTGGGCTGGGTCGCTCATAAGGTTTTTCAGAAGTGACTAGCGCATGTATGAAAAAAGAAAAGGGCTTTGTTGCTGGCATGTGGTAGGCTCGCTTCGAGTTTCACGAGCTAGGTTCGACTTCAATTCAATTCCTTGACCCGAATCTCCTTGAAGTACCAGATGCTCTCGGGGTCGTGGGCTTGAATGGCGATCGCTCCCCCAAGGGGTTTCAGCAGACGGCCTTTGCGGTTGGGCTTGCGTACTGGATTATCCGGTTCAAGATAGTCTACGAGAATTTCCCCGTCTAGCCAGACTTGAATGCGTTTGCCCTCGACACGTATACGGGTTTCGAACCATTGAGTGTCTTCGAGGGGTTGTTCCTTGAGATCTACCACGTCGTACAAGCTGCCGGTCTTGCGGGTTACGGTCGGGCTCGTATTCAGATTTACCTCATATCCATTGGCCAAGTGGCCTTTGTCGTCTCGGAGTTCATAGTCCGTGTGGATGAATATGCCTGAATTGGATTCGGGTTCCCCTTTGGCGACGACGATTAGTTCGAAATCCTTAAAGGCCACAGGTTCATTGTCCTTGTCAATGTAGAATAAGTGAGATCGCAAATCGAGACTGTGGGCCACCAGCAATCCGTCTTTGATGGCAAAGGATCCTTCCGCTCGATTGGTTTTCCAATTGGATAAATCCTTGCCATTGAATAAGTGATTCCAGTCGGAATCTGGTGGCTTTGTCGAACAGGCGGCCAGGATCAGTCCGCCTAGTCCAAGGAAATAGGCAACCTTCATGATGTTGTGGCCAAAATAATTCGTGTGGAATTAGTCGATACGCCTTTCGTGAGCATCCCGGGTTTTGGTTTCGACAGCATAGACTGCGTTTCGAGCGGTGATGTAGAGGGTGTTGCCCTTAGGCCCGCCGAAGCAAAGATTGGCTCCTCCTTTGGGAAGCAATACGCGAGCGAGCAGTTTTCCTCTGGGACTAAACACTTGGGCGCCATCGCCGGAGCTGGTCCACAGGTTTCCTTCCATATCGCACCGCATGCCGTCTGGCCCGCCTTGGTCGAGGGCGGCGAATACGTCTCCACCGCTGAGTGTCCCATCGGTATGGACATCGAACACGCGAACGTGTTTGGGCGTACCGGAATCGGCTATGTAGAGCTTGGATTCGTCAGGCGAAAAGCACAGGCCGTTGGGCTTAACAAAATCATCGACCACCACAGAAATGTCCGAGGTAAGTGGATCGTAGCGGAAAACGTTATTCTTTTCCAATTCCCGAGGCCTATCGCGGAGTCCGTAATCGGGATCGGTGAACCAAATGGTTCCGTCGCTTTTGACGACGACATCATTAGGCGAGTTGAATTTCTTTCCATGGTAATTGTCCAGCAGTGTAATGATCAAACCGTCCCGCTTTTGCAGGGATACCTTACGGCCCCAGTGTTCGGCGGTTATGATTCTGCCCTGCAGGTCCAGATTGTTTCCGTTAGATTGCTGGCTTGGGACGCGGAAAACGGAAAAGCCTTCGTTTTCGCTCCATTTATAAATCTTGTTGGCCGGTATATCGCTAAATATGAGATAACCATCCTCGCCACCCACCCATGAGGGCCCTTCGGTGAATTGGAAATCCGATCCGAGAGTTTCGACTTTGGCGTTGCTAGGAAAGAGATCGGTAAAGGCTTGGTCGTCTTCGGATTTCAGCTCTTGAGCTTGGGTGGATAAAGCGGGTAGGAAGGCGGCAATTGCCAAGAAGGCTCGATAGGTGATTTTCATTGTATACAGAATTATATGAGATGGTTTGCGGTTATGATGGAATTTAGAAACTCTGACGTGAAATTGATCGATATTGGCGATTCAATGGTACTCGAGAATCGGCTCGATGGCGACGGCGATGCGTTTCGAAACATCTGCAGGTGGAAATGGGTTGAAAGGTCCGCCTTCGCCGGGATCGATGTCGTCGAATCCACTTAGGCGCATGGCTTCTATGACGGCGGAGTAGTTGTAGACGCGACCGTTTTCAAACCGTATTTCCTCGAATGCCGAGATTTTCTCCTCGCTCTCGTAGGCCGTATCATAGTCTTTGATACGCTGTGCGTTATTAATTTCATCGCAAGCTCGTGGACAGAGTATCGCGGTGCCCGACGTGTGCCCTCTTGAGCCGAGCTGGGCGCTTTTCGTACTGCGGTCGCCGACTCCCCAAATGACGATTCC
>CAZFUD010000272.1:0-5410 GCA_964521705.1 uncultured Opitutaceae bacterium
TACCCCGGAAAGATCGAAACGCCTAACGATCAACTAATGGATCTGGCTAACGCTTTTCCGGACACCCGATTTATCTTCTCTCACCTTGGCGGCATGATGCAGCTCGACCGGATAGCCGAATCTGTGAACGTGTACTTGGACACCGCGGCAATCCCCCTTCTTTACGATTCGAATATCTACAAATCGGCGGTCGAACAGATTGGAGCTGAACGCATTTTATTCGGCTCTGACTACCCATTAAGAACCTTCCCAAAAACGCAAATGGAGCCAGAGTTCGTTTCCCATATCGACCAAATCCGAAATTCCTCGCTGAGCGACCAAGATACGGCGCTCATTCTGGGAGGGAATTTCAGCCGTCTGTTTGATTCGGGGTAATTTGCCGATTCAATTTCCATCCCAGCTTAATTATCATAGATCCCTTTATCAGATGACTATCGACGAACGGCTTGAGAAATACCTTTCTAAAGATCCGACAATCCCGGAATCCGCATATATCGCTGAAGGGGCGGTCGTAATCGGCGACACCACTCTAGGCGAACAATCGAGCATCTGGCCTGGCTGCGTGGTTAGAGCCGATATCAATTCCATTGTGATCGGCGATCGAACGAATATCCAAGATGGATCAATCCTCCATCTGGCAGACGATTACGGAGTCTCCATTGGAAATGACCTGACCGTGGGACATGGAGCCATCATCCATGCATGCGAAATCGAGGATGAGTGCCTCATCGGCATGGGAGCGACCATCATGGACGGATCGGTGATCGGCAGGAATAGCATCATCGGTGCTGGAGCTCTTGTCACTGGTGGTACCCGGATCCCGCCTGGATCGCTGGTAATGGGATCCCCTGCTACCATCGTTCGCTCGCTGAGCGAAGCGGAACAGTCATCTATCAAAAAGTGGGCCTTGAAGTATGTATCGGTCGCCGCCGCCCACAAGCGGAAATTTCAATCGTAACAGCGCTACACTAGAAAATCGACTCTCGAAGCTTGTAGAATCGAGCGAAAATTCCTATCGCCACCAAGAGTCCCCAACAAACGGCGACGAACCAATCTCCGTGAAGCGTGTAGAACGTTTCTTTCCCTTTCCATCGCTTGTCGCGATCGATTTCCCAGGTTGCGCCCCCTGAGAACCAAATCCGCCCATTTTCGTCGAGCAGCTCGTCGCGAACATTACCGTATTCGTCTATCCAACCCGACCAGCCGTCATTGCCTACCCGATACACGACTCTTCTATTCTCGACTGCCCGCAAGACGGAGTGGGCCATGTGCTGAAATGAGGCGGCGCTTTTCCCATACCAGGCGCTATTGGTAGCAACAAAAAGAATCGCCGCTCCCTTCAATGTCGATTCGCGGGCCAAACCCGGAAATACATCTTCGTAGCAGATCAGAGAGCCCACCTGAATTGTCCGCCCCTCCATCGACAAGGGGAGCAAAGCCTCGTCTTCACCCGGATAGAGGTCCCCATCAATAGGCACAAACTTGTCAATCCATGGCCAGAGATTGCGCAGAGGAATGTACTCGCCGAATGGAACCAGATGACGCTTTGTATAGTACTTTGGATACATACCCCACTTCGGGCGGATCAAATAGACTCCATTCTTCCAAACTTCCTCGGATTCCGCTACCAGAGCCCCAGCGAAAATCGGCGTTTCCGCCTGCGCTGCCACCCTCTCCGCCCAAGCCCTCATTGCAGGATCGCCTTTGATGGGATAAGGCAAGGTCGCTTCTGGCCAAAAAATGACATCCGGCTGCATCGGAACTAGGCGCAAGGTGTTTCTTTCAATCCGAGTCAATACGCTCTGGCTCATGGCGGAATCCCACTTCTCGTTCTGGGGAATGGCCGGCTGCATGGCCGCAGCTCGAAAAAGCGGTTCCCTTTCCTGACCCTTTATGTGGCGGGTCTGAAGAAAGGTTAGGCTAACGAATACGAGCAGCGCCAGATAGAATTCCGGACATAAGGTCTTTGCTTTGGTTCGAGCGTAATCGACAATCCTAACTCCGTAGGACGCGATTCCTGCATTTAGCAACACCAGGGAAAACGATATTCCCCAGGCTCCCAAAAACGTCGCGCTCTGCAACATTATCGGCCGACTCCACTGGCTCGCCGACAAGGGAAGCCACGGGAATCCTGTAAATATCCATCCGCGTATGTGCTCAATCACTACCCACAAAGCCGCCGCGCCGACCGCGTATGGGACTCCCAGCCATGGTCCTTTTCCTGACAACCGTCGGCTTAGCCAGGCGGTTCCTAGGCACCATAGCATGAAATGGGCCCCGACAATGCCGGAAAGGAGAATCGTCCCCAACCAGGTTACGTGGCGAAGCCATATAATTAGGACAAACCAGGCAATCCAGCCAGCCGCCAAGCCAGCCCAAGCGACTTGACGGTATGATGGCTTAAGCCGCAACCAAAGCAGAAAAGGGGTCAATAAGAGGAATCCCGCTTCCGGATAATCTAAAGGCGGAAAGGCGGCGACATACAGAACCGCCGTCAATCCGACCGCCGCCGCTTGCCCTATCAGAAAGCGGCGCTCAGCAAGCACTTTGGCGATCGCGCTGATCCACATCAATCGACAAAGCAGGCCAAATGCCGTAGCCATAGCAAGTTCTTACTCAGAATATCTGCCCGCCTAGGTCGCAATCACGGATAACCCAAATGACGGGATCGATATTGGACTTGCTTGGCCCGAGCGCATACTCAATCGACCTATCGCTTGACGAACGGCTAGGCCCGGCAACAATTACGCTATGGCTACCTACATATACGAAACCATTCCAACTTCGCCAGACGAGACACCAGAACGCTTCGAGATCCAACAAAGCATGAAGGATGCCCCTCTATCGAAGCATCCCCAAAGCGGCGTTCCAGTCAAAAGAGTGATTACAGGTGGCTACGGGTTTAATGTGAGCGGTAGCAAGGCCCCAGCTCCGGTGCCCTCCAGCAGTTGCTGCAACCAAGGGGGTTGCGGTTGCTCTTTCAACTAGCGTGTCGCAAAATCAGTCGAACGATTCCAATCGAAAACGGATCTGCCTCGTTGAGCCATTCTTTACTGGCTCGCATCGCCGCTGGGCCGAGGAACTAGCTCGGCGATCACGACACGATATCCGCATTCTCTCCTTGCCCGGCCGCCATTGGAAGTGGCGCATGCATGGCGGCGCCGTTACGCTAGCCAACGCGTTTCTCGAACAGGACGAGCCGTTCTCGGCAATCCTAGCTAGCGACATGCTTGACCTTCCCGTTTTTCTTTCCCGGATTCGCGAACGCCATTCTTCCATTCCAGCAGGAATCTATTTTCATGAAAACCAACTAGCATACCCATGGTCCCCGAGAGATGGAGACAAGAAACGCGGGTTAGATCTTCACTATTCATTCTTGAACTACACCAGCGCTCTAGTGGCGAATGCCGTATTCTTCAATTCCGAATTTCACCGAAAGCGTTTCCTTTCGGATTTGCCGGATTTTCTAAAACGCTATCCCGATAATCAAAATTTGGATACGATTCTGGAGATTCAATCCAAGTCGCAGACGCTTTGGCTAGGAATGGATTTGGCGGGATTTGATCAACATCGCCCTTCAGGCCCGGTTCCCGAACGCGAGCGACCCTTATTGCTCTGGAATCATCGATGGGAATACGACAAGAATCCTATCGGATTTTTCCGAATTCTATATCGCCTTATTGATGACGGTGTCGAATTTGATCTGGCCTTGGTGGGCGATCGTTTCGAAGAAGAGCCGCCCTATTTTCAAGAGGCCAAAGAGCGTCTCGGAAATCGCATCATGCAGTATGGAAGACTATCGTCTTTCGCTGACTACGCCAAGCTATTGTGGAACTCGGATATCGCTTTGGTCACTTCGATTCAGGACTTTTTCGGGGGCAGCGTTGTGGAATCCATTTATTGCGGCTGCCATCCGATCCTCCCTAGAAGGCTTGCCTACACAGATCATCTCTGCCCCGACGATCACCCAGAGGTATTCTATGATGATGAAGACGAGGCGATCGATCTAATCAAACAGCTTCTCGCAAGCGGTAGCTGGCGAAAACCATTTAAAGAGGGGCATACGATGAGCCGCTACGACTGGAGCAACCAAATCGAGACATACGACCATGTCCTGGCCCGACTGTGAGAGAAGGCCTAGCGAGTCGTCTACAAAGGGTAGAATAGGCTTCCAGCTTGTTGTCCACTTTTTCCCTGAACAGCCGGGATGCCTGCCCTACTTTCGCATCGGCGCTCGGAGCTAGGAGCCATGGGCTTCCATAACGTAGGCGCCGTAAATATTACGGACGATGTACTTGTATCTTATGAATCCATACCCCTAGGCTCCCCAGTGCGGGCCCCATGAGTTTCGGAAGATGAAAGTTATGTCGCTCAGCTTCCCAGACGGACAACGACATTCTCGTACCGATTTTCTCCCGCTTCGATCGATTCGAACCGAACCTGTTCCGAGGCTCGAGCCCCAAGGACAGCGAGGCTAAAACCTGACGCGCCCCACTAGGTGAACCAGAGATTGAACACCGTCCCGCCCTTCATGCTCTTCTAATCGGATAGAATTCCCCCTACTCAAGGCTCGCTTCACGCAAACGAGATCTTACGCTCGATACGAAAAGGGGCCCCAATTGGGGACTCGTTCTCAGCAAAAACGCACCCCTATTTCTAGGGGTGCGCTTTCTGTCGCTATTCTGGTAAAAAATCTTGGCCAACTATGCAGGCTAGGCGGACAATCGCCATCTACTCGGATCGATTAGTTATCCCACCCTTCCCTAAACACGTCGTCGACATTGTTGAGAAGCTCCTGATTCTCCCGCAACCGATTGCTAATGGATGAGGTTGGGGGCGTCGGTTTGAACTCTTCTCTGCTTCGGTTTTGGAAGCTTTCGGACTTGTCCTTCTTATTCGAGCGTTCCCCTTCGATTCCAGACACGACCGTCACCAAATCGGCAATGGCGCCTTGCATAGAGTTCGATTGATTCAGCAACACCTTGGAAGAAGAGGAGGTTTCTTCCGCTCCCGTGGCATTCCTTTGAGTCGCACTATCCATGCTGGTTATGGAATCTTGAATCAGGCGCACACCACGATTCTGCTCAGCCGAAGCATCGGAGATTTGGGCTACAAGCTCATCCATCTGCTGAGTATGTTCGACGATGGACTGCAAATTCTGGGCCACACGCTGGTTCAGCTCGACTCCTCGCTCGCTCTTTTCCACCGAGTTTTCAATCTTCTGAGCCGTAACCGAAGCTGCTTCTTGAGAACGATGGGCTAGACTTCTGACTTCATCCGCCACAACCGCGAATCCGGCTCCCGACTCGCCCGCGCGAGCCGCCTCGACCGCGGCATTCAAAGCGAGAATATTCGTTTGGAAGGCAATCTCATCGATCGTTTTGATGATATTGGCAATGTCATCACTGGA
>CAZFUD010000273.1:0-5120 GCA_964521705.1 uncultured Opitutaceae bacterium
TCAGCTATGATGATTTCTCCGGCGGTAAATTTGAATACCGGATCCGGCATGATACCCGGAAGCAATCGGGTGTCCAACCACTGGCTGGTGAAGCTCTGAATCATGGCGTCTTCCGCTTTGTTGGGAAGCAATCGTATGGCTTCGCTACGCAGGACCTCAGGATTCGAAAGCGTTCCTGCTGTGGCTAGCTCAAAGAGCTTAGCATCCGGTGGTCCTTGGGTAAGGAAATAAGACAGGCGGCTGGCCAGGTCGTAGTCGTCCATTTCGCCCGGATTCACTAAGCGGTAGAGAAATCGCGGAGAGATGAGGATAGAGCGAATGACAAGATGCATACCTTCATCGAAGGAATGGCCCGCTGCCCAGTGATTCTTGGCAATGGTATGAAAGGTATCGATGTCTCTTGAATCCACGGGCCGTCGAAAAGCAATGGGCAGAAATCGTTTCAACGCCTGGCGAGCGAACGCTTCATCGGTTTGACCGGGTTCTCGTGTGCCGGTGAAACGTTGTTGTAGTTTTTTAGCCAACCGCTCTTTGGGGCCATCCACGATTTTCAATGGGCCTTGCACGGTTATCTCGTGGAATTCGAGGCAGGGTCCGTTTTCAAAAAAGTAATGGCACATAGCGTCCGGGAAAGACACGTTTCTAATCCGCTTCCTTAGCAGGGCTTCGGTCATTTCCGAATCCAGGGTCGCCTGGCTCATGTCCAGATCGGGATCGGCCAGTAGCCTCTTTACAATCTCCCAGCCACTCTTTCCGCGAAGGGAGCCATTGTTGCCGGGCGCGGTGGACGAGTATGGACTCTGGTAATCGCCGCTCGGGAAAGCGGCCTTCTGCCAGGCGGCCAGCAGGCGTGGTTCCCGTTCAAACCAGGTTCGGAACTGGTCTATCAGTTCGTCTGTGTCGTGGGTCATTTCCGCATTGGCCCACGTTAAAAGTACGGTCTGTCCCTCGTAGAGATCGGCTTCGAAGGTGTACGTCTCCGGATCCTCATTTGAGAACTCAAATTCCTCGAGCAGTCGAAACGTATCCAGGTCCGAACGGTCGCTGGCGCTCAGTTCACGAGCGCGGAGTTGCAGTCGCATCGGCTCATCCGGCTTTTCGGAATCGTGGAGCTGCAGTATCTTCGCCTCATCCATCTTGTTTCTCCAGGTGGAAGCGCTTATGGTGATGCGGTAAGTGCCCGAAGCCATGATTTCGATCCGGCTTGGCCAGGTGCAACTGCGCATGATGGTATGACTTCGTGAGGCTATCCGTAGAACATCGTCCACCACCTTGGTTGCGGAAAAACTGATGGTCATGTCGTTCGGTCCTGCCGTGCGTGAAGAAACGGGCGGCGCTTTTTGGGATAGCGGATAAACCAGATCGGCTATCTGTCCGGCAACCTCGGCATAAGACTCCATAAGGGGAGGAGAAAGGACCAGGCCTTCCCCCACGTTGTTGAAGCCATGATACTCCGAATCTTTAGGGAAACCGACGGGCAGCTCAAAATCCGGCAGATCGAACAGGTCCCGAATGGTGGCTCGGTACTCGGCCGTACTAAGGAGCCGAGGCAGGGTGCCGCCGAAAGGGGTGCGCTCAAGAAGATTCTCATCCAGCCATGCAACGAGGGTTTCCCGTTCTTCAGGAGAAGGTTGATCCTCATCTTCAGGAGGCATCAGTCCCTCCTGAAACATGTGCAGCGCATTCTCCCAGAGGTCCCTCTCTTCTTCTTCACTCCAAACGATGGAGTAGCGATCGAGGTTCACCTCGCCTTTCGCCTCCACCTCGTCATGACAATCTAGGCAGTAATTTGAAAGCAATTCGTAGTGCGTATCTGGAATATGGGTACTGTTATTTGCACTCAGGCTAGATGCTGCTACAGCTGATGCCAGCAGATTTAGCAGAAACTGCCGGCGGCCAATAGTCAAATGACCGAATCGGGAGCGTTTTACATTCATGGTCGTTCTTGGGGCACTCTGATGATTACTACTGGCTTTTGTAGCAAATTTAAACCTTCGTAGCGAGATTGAAAAGGCATACGAAGATCGATGATTGGCTGCCTTAGTCGTCTATGGGAGTTCAGAAGGGGTGGGCGAAATAGGATCGAACGTAAACCAGGGGGTATAGCGACGTCACATCTAGAATCGCAATGCTAACATTGGGAAACAGGAATGCCCAAACGGGATCAATAAAGCCTCTTGGTCCACACCCATCCAAGGGGTTTCCAGCTTGATAGAGAGCAGTCGACCGTTGTTGATAGGAAATTGCTCCGCCATCTTCGCTCCGCTACGTTAATTGTTCCGATTAGACTCAAGGAGTAGGGTTGAAGCATTGATCTGCTTCACCATCTTCACTCCGTTACGTCGCACTATCAAGTTGAAATCCCCTTGGATTGTAAGGACGGCAAGGAGATATCGCTATCCTCGTATGATTTCTATGGCTGGCCTAATCGCAAGCTGGTGATTGATTCGGAGGAGTGTTGTAGCGTCGTAGGTCGCTTCGCTTAAGGTTTTGGCATACCAGGCCACTTGTAGGGGATGGGTTTAGCAGCGGGTTGAGTAAGGTCAGTTTCTGAAGGCAAGGCGACGTGGAGCATCTCCTTCTTCTCGTCGAGGTTTTCGTTGAGCTGCGCTTCGGTAATAGCCTCGGATGAGACTCCGTTCTCAGGGACATCTACGTCGGCCACCCAGATGATGGCATTGAGAACGACTTTGCGAAAGTCATCGATGGCCCAGTTGCGGTGCCAGTGGCCGCCGGTGAAGCCGATACCGCGACCGCCGTCGGGGCGTTCGACTGCCCACATCATTGTCTGCTTGGTGCTGAGAAGTTTTTCAGCGAATTGATTCCAATGGACGTAGCGATTGATGTTTTCACGGGTGGGAATGCCGGTGATGATATCGGCTGCGGTCTTCGGCGTAGCGAAGCGTATGTTGTAGTACCACTCGTCGTTGGTGCTGAATCCGGGGACGCCCCGGCTGATGGGGTGATCGGCATTGAGTTCGACTTCAGCCGTCCAGTGGGGGTTGGCGGAGTAAGCGGACTCGTAGTGTCCGCCGATCCACTTCTTGAAGTATTCCCCCTGTTCGCCCTTGGGGACTTCGACTCCGTAGTGCATGCACATGAGGCCGACACCATTGCTGACAAGTTCGTCCATCTTGGCTTCGTGTCCGTTAACGGGGTGCCTCGCGTTTCCATCAGAGTAAATAATGACCGCTTTAGCGCCATCGAAGATGGATTCGTCTTCGGGCCATCCGTGGTGAGCGATGGCTACTTCCAAGGGAAGGCCGCTCTGTTCCTCAAGAGCTCGCGCGAGCAGAATGGTGCCCGCTTTGAATTCGTGCTGACCGGAGGGGTGACTTGGCATGCCGGAGATGAAAACTATCTTGGTCGGTTCGACGGATTCGGCCATCTCGGTGGCGGAATCGCTACAGGAAGTCGAGAAGAGGGCGAATGCTGCCATGGCGATTGCGGCGCCTGTGGCGACGGAGTTCCTCTGTAATTGAATGAGGCGTTCGAGGATTTTCATGTTGGTTACTAAAAGGGTGGTCATTGCGATGGGCGAGTCGTTAATTGTAAATGGAGGATTCTTAGACCCTACCGTCGCGGCTTGAAAGTCCTGATTTTGGGACGCTGCCCTTCGTGAATTTAATCGCTGTTTTCGCTTTCCTTCAACTTTTTAAGGGCTTTTCCGAGCGCCTTGTATTGTGATAAGAAATTGTACACCTGAGCGGAAATGCGAACTACTCGCTTAGGGTGACTTGGCCAGGTTATAACAGGTACTTCGATATGGTGATTCTCTACCAAAGGCTCCTGCCAGTAGTCCAGGTACCTCAGGGAATGATAGGGTTCTTCCAATTTGGAGTCCGGTAGGGGAATAGATGCTAGCGATCCGATCATCTCATCCGGGCAAGGTGGCTCGATGCCAAGTTCACGCTGAATCGCAGCCCGGCCAGCGAGGGCCAGTTTCCGGTTGCGTTCCATAATGGCAGTCCAGCCCCCGGATAGAAGCCTATCCATATATTCGATACAGTAGGGTAAGGCCAGCGCGGCACTCGGATCTCGTGTTCCCTTCCAACCGAATTCTATGAGGAACCGTGTCCGATCGGTTCGAGGGGAGTTGGCTCCATGGCTTATGGTAAGAGGCCGTATGGAATCGCGCTTGTCCGAGCGGGTATAGAGGAAACCGGCTGTCTTCGGGGCGCAGATCCACTTGTGGCAATTGCCCGTGTAATAGGTGGCCCCTAGCGATTCAATATTCAACGGAACCATTCCTGGCGCATGAGCGCCATCAACCAAGGTATCGATGCCTCGTTCGGCGAGTTGATCAATGATTAGCCCTATTGGCAGGATCATCCCTGTCTGACTGGTCACATGATCGATGAGGAGCAAACGGGTATTTGGAGTCACCTCGCTCATTACCGCGTCAACAACCTCTTGCTCCGACTCGATGGGGAATGGGATCTCGATGGTCTTTACGGTGGCTCCATTTCGTTCGGCCGCAAAATGGATGGCGTTGCGGCAGGCATTGTATTCATGGTTGGATACTAGGAGCTCATCGCCGGGATTGAACTCAAGGGATCGAAGGACGGTGTTAATCCCTTCTGTGGCGTTGGTGACGTATACCAGGTCTTCGGATGGGCAGCCGACGAATGCAGCTAGAGACGCTCGGGCTTCGTCTAAAAGAGACTCCAGGTCACGTTGATAGAAGTGTACAGGCTGTCGTTCTATGCGATTCCGGATTTCCTGCTGATGCTCCAATACGGCTAGCGGGCAACTGCCGAAAGAACCGTGATTCAGGAAAACCACACTCGGATCTAGCGGGAAGAGAGATGGATCGACTGCGGGCTGATCGAGATTCATTTAGTTGTTATAGAAAGGATACGACCCATTAGAGCGGGTCTACATTTTGGACCTTCTGCAGCTCCCTCAATGATAGTCGACGATTTCCACGTTTGTGGGACCTGAGGATGTCCAGTTGAAGCAAATTCGGAATTGTTGATTGATTCGGATCGAATGTTGGCCCTTACGATTTCCCACAAGGGCCTCAAGTCGATTTCCGGGTGGAACACGCAGATCATTGAGGGACTCGGCTGCATTCAATTGAATCAATCGACGTAAGGCAAATCGGGCGATCTTGGCAA
>CAZFUD010000273.1:5155-5374 GCA_964521705.1 uncultured Opitutaceae bacterium
TGAGATCTATCTGTTTTCCAGAGTTTCTCAGTTTCTTTGTCGGCGAAAGATTGGATCATGCATCTTCACCATAAGAACTTTGTTTCTCGGCGACCGATTCTAGCGGTTGAATATTCGAGGTAAGTCGCTTTACTTCCCTCAAGGCTTCACGAAGATCGCACTCGGTTTGAATGTTGCGCCAAAACCGAGGGGACTGCTGAAAAAAGGCTCCCAATCGAA
>CAZFUD010000274.1:0-5305 GCA_964521705.1 uncultured Opitutaceae bacterium
GATCGCTTTGGGGATGATGTCGAATTGCTGCATGACATGCATGAGCGTCTGCAGCCGGTGGATGCCATCGACATGATTCAGCGCGTGCAGGAATACCGACCCTTCTTTATCGAGGATCCGGTCTCGCCAGAAAACATAGGCTGGTTCCGCAAGCTGCGCGAGCAAACCAGCGTTCCTATTGCAATGGGGGAACTGTTCAACAGCCCGCACGAATGGCTCGAGCCGATGGCGGACCGCCTGTACGACTACATCCGCATACACATTTCCCAGATCGGAGGAATCACTCCGGCCATGAAAGTGGCCCGATTAGGCGAGTGGTTCAATGTTCGAACGGCTTGGCACGGTCCTGGCGACACGTCTCCAGTCGGGCATGCCGCCAATTGCCATATCGACTTGGCTGTTTGGAATTTCGGTGTTCAGGAAATCGGCATTTACAAAGAACCGACTTTCGAAGTCTTTCCTGGTATGCCCACCGTCAAAGACGGCTTTATTTTTGTGAACGAAGCTCCTGGGCTAGGTATCGATATCGATGAGGAGCTCGCGAAAAAGTATCCTCCAATCGTATACAATTATAACTGGACGCAATTGCGCGGAATCGATGGAACACCGACGCGACCCTAGGGGACTTTATAAGTATAAGCTTACTTAGACTTAATGGTAGGGAGGACCGGCTCGGTCCTCCGTCATGCAGAATTCAGAGGATCGAGCCGATCCTCCCTACCTCATAATTGAATGGTATCTTGCTCGGGGAACAAATTAATGAAGCTCCACCTTTTTGCAATGGATTCAGGGGTGGAACACGGCCTCAGGGCGGGTTTTCTACTTCTTTTCGTTAACCGGGATGTCGTCCCAAATCTCTTTGGTATAAATCCAATTCTTGGATTCGTCGATCTGCCAAGGGACTTCCGATTCCGGGATCCAAGACTGGAGTTTCGCGATCTCCCCACGCAGCTCCGGGTTGCTAGCAAGATTATCCCATTCCCAGGGATCCTTCTCATGATCGTAAAGTTCTTCGCTACCATCGCTGTAGCGAATATAGCGATACCGTTCGGAGCGGACTGCGTGGTTGCCTCGACCCATGGTCATGAGAGCAGGTCGGTCCCATTCCGCGTTCGGGTTTTTCAGCAATGGCATGAGGCTGACTCCATCGAGCTCTGGTTTTTCAGGGAGGCCGCACAATTCGATCAAGGTGGGATAGAGATCGAGAAGGCTCACTGGCCGTTCGCAAACCACTCCAGGAGTGGTTATGCCTGGAGCCACAATGATCAACGGAATGTGATTGGCCTTCTCCCAGAGGGTGAATTTCACGCAGCTCTCCTTGTCGCCCAGGTGGTAGCCATGATCGGACCAAAGGACAATGATGGTGTCATTGGCTTTCCCGGAAGCTTCGAGCTTGTCCAGAATGCGTCCGACCATTTGATCTGCGTAATCCGAGGCGGCCAAATAGCTTTTAACGAATGTAGGTAAACTCCCGGGGTGGCGCTGCGGCTTCTCGATTATATTCTCGTAAATGAAATATTCCTTGTGAGCCATATTCTTGGCGATTTTTCCGACATCGTCGAGATCGCCAGCCCTCATCGGCGGCATGCTTAGCGACTCATAGGGATAGCGTTCGTAGGTCGACTGGTCGGAGTAGAAGGGCATGTGAGGACGAAATATGCCGGCTGCCAGGAATCGAGGCCCGGAGTTTTGTTCTTCCATCATCCTCTCCACTTCCTCGACGATATCGAGATCTACGATCTTCCGATTGTGTACTCCCCAGTCGAATACGGTTAAAGCAAGCAAGCCATCGGTGTAGCCGTTGTGATTGGTTTCGGCCTTGCGAGTGGCTGGCAGATCGAAGAAGGATTCGAAGGAAGGCTTGTCCGGACGATCCCGCCCCGCTTCACCATGGTGGAAAATCTTTCCAGCTCCCTTGGCGGAATAGCCGTTTTCCATGAAGTGCTGAGGTAGAGTTGTCGCGTCTGGGACCAATGTTCGCCAGCTGTCCTTGTTCCCGTATACTCCGGTGGTTGAAGGATGGAGACCGGTGAGAATCGCTGTGCGGGATGGATTGCAGGCGGGAGAAACGCAATAAGCCCGATTGAAGAAAACACCTTTTGCGGCGAGGCGTTCCATGTTCGGCGTTTTGATCGGGTTGTCGGGATCGAACAGAGTCGTCCAATCGTTCATGTCATCGATAGCGATGAAGAGAACGTCGGGTTGATCGTTTCCTTTGGAGGAAAGCGGTCCAATCGTGGACGCTAGAAAGAGGCAGAGGATGGGGGTGGCTAGTTTCATAAGCTTGAGCGTTGTTGCAGAGAAATTTAGGACGCTCCTCATGCAGGATTCAGATCTTCACCCAGAAATCGAGTGATAAGTAAACCTATTGTTTCGACGAAACACCCATTCGCCTTACCGAGGCGACAAGCGAGGCACCATCCGTTTGCTGCACCAGTTGAAGTTGGGACACTTTAAATTTTGAATGTAGGAGCGGCTTTATGCCGCGATGAATTCGATTTAATCGTGGCATAAAGCCGCTCCTACCCAAAGGGCCTTGGGTGAGGAAATACATGTCCACTTTCGGTTTGAACAATGGTGACTTGTCCAGAAGCCTGAATATATCCATTACATAATTCGATGCGTATATACATCCTAATTCTCTTTCTCCCTGTTTGTTCTTTGGCATCCCTGGCTTCTGACCAGAAAGCTCCCAATATACTCTTCATCGTTTGCGATGACTTGAATACTCACGTTTCACCTTGGGGGTACAAGCACATCGAGACGCCCACCTTGGAACGATTAGCGGCTGAAAGTGTCCGGTTTCGGAGGGCCTTTTGTCAGTACCCGGTATGCGGACCTTCCAGAGCATCCTTTCTCTCTGGTTTGTATCCAGAATCTACCGGCGTTCTTAACAATACTGTGGATATTCGCGATGAGCGGCCGGGAACGATTACCATGCCTCAATTCTTTAAGGAAAATGGCTATTGGACGGCAAGCGTTGGTAAGGTCTTTCACAATGCGAATCACGAGCACGGCGACATCGCCTGGAATGAGCATGTTCGCTTTGTGAACGACGAGCTACCTTTGGTTACTGCGGCTCGAAAGAAGTTTGAGACCGAACGGGGATCGGTGGAGAAGCCAGTTAATCGCAAAGCGTGGCGAGAATTGCGCCAGAAGGTTTTGGTCGGCCTAGATTCGCAAACCCCGCCTGGCTACGGGGGAAGCGGATTGACCGACGAGCAGCATAAGGACGGCAAAAACGCCCGACGAGTGGTAGAATGGCTCGGGGAAGAGCCCTACGGCGAAAAACCTTTCTTTATCGCTTTAGGAATTCACAAGCCGCATGTGGCTTTCCTGGCCCCCGACAAGTATTTCGATATGTATCCGGTAGATGAAATCGTCTATGAACCGGACCGTCCGAATCTCTGGGAAAGCTTGCCGTCCAGGGCGAAATCGAACCGTTACGGAGCCTTCGGCTTCGAATTGGGCAAGGAAAACGATGCCCTTCGTCGAGAATATATGCAGGCTTACCACGCATGTATAACCTTTGTTGATACGCAGATAGGCCTCGTGTTGGACGCACTGAAAGAGAATGGCCATTGGGAAAATACCGTTGTCGTTTTTACATCAGACCATGGTTTTCATTTGGGAGACCATTTTCTTTGGGGTAAGGTGTCTCTTTTCGATATTGGGGCCAAGGTTCCTTTTATGATCAGGGCGCCGGGAGTTTCCAAGGGCGGGTCCGCAACGGACGCGATGGTGGAGCTCATCGATCTATTTCCGACATTAGCGGATCTTGCGGGGCTAGAGGTTCCTGATCACTTGCAGGGGCAATCGTTACGTTCGCTATTGTCCAATCCGGAGGGAATGGGCCAGCGGGATTATGCCTACAGCGTGGTATCAAGGGGAAAAAATCTCGGTTATTCTCTAAGAGACCAAAAGTGGCGCTACGGCAAATGGCCCGATGGCGAGGAACTGTACGATTTGACAAGAGACCCCCAGGAAAAGCGAAGCCTCGCGGGCAATCCTGAACACACTCGACGTTTGAAGGAGTTTCGCCAGGCACTCTCAGCGAAACAAAAAATGGCCGCCAGCCGACGACGTTGAAAACGAAGTCAAAAAGTAGCTCGGAGCTTTATTCCGAGTATGCCAACGCAAGCAAAAGCGCCGCGTTGCTTGAATCGAATTTGTGCACTAGAAGTGAACACGTGATCACTTCTAGTGCACATTCAAAGTGCTGCGAAAGTGGTTTGCTTAAGGCTGGCTTCTGGCGGAAGGCCGTCGCGCCAGTTCCGGGATTTGGTTCTCGTCCCAGTCGAATCGTTTGAAGTAGGCGGTGAGTTGCTGGTAAAGTCGATTCGCTAATTCGGGTTGGGTTTGAGCCAGGTTTCGGCTTTCGCCGATGTCCTTTTTCAGGTCGTATAGGAGCATCTTTCCCGAGTCGGCATCTTTGATCAGTTTCGTTTGTCCCTGGATCAGAGCCAAGTCGTGACGATTGTTGGGCTTGGTGTATTTGAATGCAAGAAAGGGGGTTTTTCGATTGATCGCTGCTCGTCCACCGCTTTGCCAATGGGCTAACAGCGAACCGCCTTCCACCTTTGGTGGAATTTGGCTGACTCCTCCCATGATGTCCAATAGGGTCGGAAGCAGATCCGTTCCGATGACGGGAGCTTCAGAATGGACATTGGCGGGAATACCTGGACCCCTCACGATGAACGGCACTCGGATACCGCCTTCGCTTACGTGGTATTTGTGGCTTCGTTGCGGGTAGGCTTTATAGTAGCCGCGCTCGTCGACGGGCTTGAAGAAATCGTGTTTATCTTCATATCCGTTGTCAGCCGTGTAGATGACATAAGTGTTTTCTCGAATTCCTAGCTCATCGATTTTGTCGAGAACCATACCGACGCCCGTATCCAAATTCTCGTTCATAGCGGCCCACAGTGGATCATTCTGATAAGGAGTGGCATCCCGGGCGTATAGGGTTTTATACTTTTCTATGGTCTCCGGCAGGGCTTGGTAGGCGAGATGGACGGCGTAATGGAGGATTTGCAGATAGAAGGGGTTTCCGTTCTGGGCTTGCTCTTCCATGAAAGCGTTGGCCTTGCGGGTGTGGCTGAAGATGAAGCGAGGGTCATTAGGATCCGTTGAATCCGGATTGTTCCGGTCCTTGCCTCTCGGCGCATTGGGCTCATGGCCGTCTCCGTATTCGTCGACGTCGAATCCGAGCTCAGTCGGTTCCCAGGCGACATGCCACTTTCCCATATGGGCGCAGACGTAGTCGGGGTCCGCGGCTTTGATGCGGTGGGCCAGGGCCTCGCTTGGC
>CAZFUD010000275.1:0-5282 GCA_964521705.1 uncultured Opitutaceae bacterium
GGCTGAGCGGTAAGTATCTTCTCTATCGGAACTTCGCCAAATTCTTAAGCGAGGATACGGTCGAGCTGGACAACGGGGTTCGCCTTAGAGGCTAGCATTTCATTATCGCGACCGGCTCCTATGTCTCCAAGCCGCCTATTCCCGGAATAGACGAACCGGATATTTGGACGAGTGACGAAGTTCTCGATCTTGCTACTCTACCGGAGTCAACCATCGTTCTCGGCGGTGGAGTTGTCGCTTGCGAGCTCGCTCAATTTCTCCATCGAGTGGGCGCGAAAACGACCCAAATTCAACGTAGCCCTCACATCCTAAAAGACCAGGCTCCGGATGTTTCGGAAGTGGTCGAGACGGCTCTGCGTGACGAAGGGCTCGATCTTTACACTGGCACGAAGCTCCAAAGCATCGGCCGTACAAACGATGGGTTCGAGGTCGTCTTCGACCACGCCGGAATCGAAAAACGCTGCTCCGCCAAGCATGTCGTCAATGCTCTGGGCCGATCGCCAGCCACCGGGAATCTCGGCCTGGAAGAAGCCGGAATCGAACTCAAGCCCAACGGGCAGATCATCACCGATACTTACCAACGGACCACCAACTCCAAGATCTATGCTGCGGGTGATTGCGCGGGACCCTTCGAGATAGTCCACACCGCCGTGCTGCAAGGAGAATTCGCCGCCTATCACGCGTTCGGAATCGAGAAATCGCCACTAAACTACGACCACATGCTCGATGTGGTTTTCACGGATCCCCAGGTCGCCCGCGTAGGTCTCACCGAAGCAGTTCTCAGAGAAAGGGGTATCGATTTTGTCGTCGCCGATTACCCTTTCGACGATCACGGGAAATCTATCTTGATGGAAGCGAAATACGGATTCGTCCGGGTCTTTGCGGAAAAGCCCACTGGACGCATTCTTGGAGCGGAGATCGTATCCAAGGACGCCGGAGAGCTCATTCACGCTCTATCCGTAGCCGTATCCAACAACCTAACCGCAGAATCCTTGCTTCGCACCCATTGGTACCATCCGACCCTTTCGGAGATCCTAAGCTACCCACTCGAGGATATCGTCGAAGAGCTCTCTGACCGAGCCTAACCGTTTCGGAAGATATGCGTCAGCTATTTATCACAGGTACCTCTCGCGGCTTCGGGCTGGCATTGGCCAGGCAATTCGAAACAGAAAATACGAAAATCACGGGACTATCACGGTCCCGGGGCGACTTTCGAGGAAACCATATCACCTGCGACCTCAGCGAACCTGGATCCGCCTCCAAGACGCTCGACCAAACATTCGCCCAAGCAAACTGGCAAAACTGCGAATCGATCATATTTGTTGCCAATGCAGGCATCCTGAAGGCAATCGATTTTCTCGAGAACCTTTCGATCAACGATATCCAAAATAGCCTTACAATCAATTTGACGGGCTCATTTATCTGCCTGCAGCGATTCCTGATCGCTACTCGCGATTTGCAGCTGCCCAAACTATTTATACAAATTAGCTCTGGAGCGGCTTTGCCGGAGCGGGCCAAACCTTCCTGGTCGCTGTATTGCGCCGCCAAAAGCGGGCAAGAGCAACTGGCAAGGACGATTGCTAAAGAACAGAGCTATTCCCCGTTTCCCGCCAAAGTGGTCAACTTCAATCCGGGTGTCATGGAAACCGCAATGCAGGAACTTATCCGGGCTGCACCGAAATCAGCCTTTCCCGAGGTTGGTCGTTTTATTGAACTAAAAGAAAAGGGTCAGATCAATGAACCCGCAACGGTTGCTGAAGCTCTCGCCAATCTCATTGACTCTTACGATAAGCTTAACAACGGAGCCACTTATCAATATTCCGATTTCCTGGAAGCTGGTTAAGAGTACTCCACTTATATATCTATGACCTATACGCCCCCAAAATTTCTCATCGATTTACTCAAAGCCAAAAGCCCGTCCGGGGCTGAGGGACAGGCTCAAGCCGTATTTGACCAATACGTCGAATCGAGTGCCGACACCTATAAACGAGACGTGCTGGGAAACCGGATCGCTACCTTGAATCCCGAAGGAGGTCCAACCGTCATGTACTCAGGGCATCTAGACGAGCTGGGATTCATCATCAACTACATCGATGACAACGGATTCCTCTACTTTCGTACCATTGGAGGGCACGACCGGCTAATCATTCCCGGGCGGCGAATCCTTATACAAACCAATGATGGAACCGTTAAGGGTGTTACCGGAAAGCGAGCGATCCACATGATCGATGAAAAGGATCGCGAGAAGATCCCGAAAATCAACGAGATGTGGATCGACATTGCCGCCAAGGATAAGGCGGACGCTGAATCGCGCGTGCGCGTAGGTGACGTGGCCACCTATGATCACGAGTTTGAACTCATTAGCGGATCCGTGGGAACCGCGCGGGCCTTCGACAACAAGTGCGGCGCTTACATCGTGGGAGAAGCGATTCGACGCCTCGCCAAAAGCGAAAAAACATTAGAAGCTAAAGTTGTTTCCGTCGGCACTTCGCAAGAGGAAATTGGCGTGCGAGGAGCCACTACTTCTAGTTTCGGTGTCGCTCCAGACTTTGCGGTAGCCGTAGACGTTGGGCACAGCACGGATCATCCCGATTGCGATAAACGAAAATTCGGTTCCACTAAGCTAGGAGCCGGTCCTATTATTACTCGCGGCCCCAATATTAATCCAATCGTATTTGATAAACTGATATCAGCAGCGGACGATCGAAGCATTCCCTACCAGCTCGAAGGCGATCCCTATCCAACCTATACCGACGCTCGAGCGATTCAGATGGCTCGAGCCGGCGTCGCGACCGGATTGCTCTCTATTCCTTTGAGATATATGCACACCCCCAGCGAAGTCGTGGATCTCGAGGATGTGGAAGCCTGCGTCAGGCTCTTGGCCGCCTTTGCAGAAGATCTAAAAGCTGGCGAGACAGGGAATTGGTAACGGTCGTCTAACGCCGTTTGACTCCATAGCTCTTGAGAGCCTGATCCACCATATCTGATTCCGTGGTAACGGGAAACAGGGTGTAGCTAGGAGCTATGATCGGCGAAGCCGATTTGACGGATATTTCAACTACCGAAAGAATCGTGAATTTCTGTCCGAAATAGGCGGTTAGCTTATCGAAGGCTACGTCAAAACTTTCATCGCCTGTTTCCAGAATCCGAGCCTTGCCAACAATCTTGTAGCCCTTCTGCGTCAGCACATCCACGAAGCTCAGACATACCTTCAGAAAATCCCGAACATTCGCCACTGTATTCGGCGAAGCAATATGGCCCACCTAAATTCGATCATCCCCACCATATATCCAAGCTTCCTTCGGACTAACATTTGGCGTTCCATCTTTCGACACAGTCGCCAACCAGCAAAGTACACTTTTCTCGATGGAAGACTGTATCGCTTTGATAATTACAGAGTTCATAGCATTCGAAAATTCGAACTCGATCAATAGTAGTGGAAGGCGAAAGTCACTTCTTCGTCGTCACCAAAAACCTCTACCATTTCTGGCGTCCACGGCCCATACGGGGCTCCATCTTCTACAGCGGTGCGAGCCATGTAAATGCCAAGGAACTTCGAGGTGGTTCCGGGCATATTTTCCATGTCTCGAACGTATCCATTCTTGTCCAACACGAACTTGATCACAGCTTTTGTGCGTCGCTCGTCCACCGTAGCCTCATTTGCCAATGAATTCCAGCGAGCGCTGACCGCCTCGATCAGCCGTTCCATGTATTCGCCAAACTCGCTGAACTTGGCATCAACCGCGATTCTTCCCGTTCGGGACACACCGGGAGCGTGGTTACGGACGGGTCCCGGCGCCACTTTCGGCAATCGCGGACGTGGTCGCGGCGAAGGTTGCGAGGCATCGGTAACTTGTTGGGGTTTTTGGGGATTAACTGCAGGCCGCAAGGCGGCGAATTCCTGAGCATCCTCCTCACCTTCTTCCGCCTCCCCTTGAATATACTCGTTCACATTGGTCGGGGCATCCGTCTCGTCGTGATCCACCTCCGCCAAACCAGTCTCGTCAGGGTCCCGCTCTTCCTGTTCGCCAGGAATAGGGATTTGCTTCGCTAAAGGTTGGGTGGGAGTGATTGGAGAAGTCAATGGCTGAGGCTCGCTCGGCTCGTTTTCCTCCGATTCTTGGGATAAGGGAGCGGGAGGAGGCGAAAATTCCGGCGGGCTCAGATCGCCAGTAATAAATTGGTTCGTCTCGATATCGTCATCGCTTTCCGAGGAGGGACGATTCTCGGGATCGATCTCTTCGGGCAACTCCTCTTGAGCCGCCTGTTGGCTACGGGCCGCAAAAGTGTCGGCTTCATCCGGCTCGTTCTCAGGAGCATCCGGATTCGTTTGGGTGTAGCTTTGCTCAGGCTCCTCCTCTTCTGGGGGCTCCAGCTCGATCTCGAAGTCTCGATAGCGATTAACAATCTCCCCTCGCTCGGTGGTGAAAATGTCCTCCGGCATCCAGAATATCCCAATTAAATGGAATAGAACCGTGCCCATCAGCCCCGCAATCAACGACTTTCTTGAAACCAGTCGTCGCTCTAGCAAGGTCCGAGCCAGCATGTGGTCACTGGCGACGGGCCTTTCGCTTTTCGGCTTTTCTTGGGGCTCAAGGTTCATGAGGAAACGCTCAAATCAAATTATGACGCTCTAGCATACGCTTTGTTTCATCGATTGGCAATCCCATGATGTTTGAGTGGGATCCCTGGAAGCTATCGATGATCAATCCTGTACCCTCCTGAATCCCGTAGGCCCCAGCCTTATCCAGCGGATTGACGATCTCAAAATAGCGATCAATCGTCTCATAATCGAATATTTTGAAGGTCACTTCACTACGAACCCCAAAGGTTTCCTCGATACCCCGGTCCTGGCACTGAAGTGAAACGCCCGTATATACAACGTGGGTACGTCCTGAAAGCCTGGCCAACATCCGCTTCGCCTCCTCCAAATCCGCTGGCTTAGCCAAAACTTTCCCATCGAGGTGCACAGTCGTATCTGAACCAAGAATAAATCGAGCAGGATGCCTCCGAGCTACCCAGTCCGCCTTTAATGCCGCATTCTCGCGAACCATTGCTTCGGGATCCGCATGGCCCTCTTCAAATTCCTCTACTTGGGCAGGAATGATGTCAAACCGAGCCCCGATCCGCGCAAGTAGCTCCTTTCGCCGTGGAGATGCTGATGCCAGTATGAAACTCATAGATAATCCGTCACTATCGAGGTATTGAAATAGCAGACCAAATTGGCCGATTCGACTAACAGAGAGGCCTTGGCCAAGGCAAACGAAACCTCGCATCCTGCT
>CAZFUD010000276.1:0-5265 GCA_964521705.1 uncultured Opitutaceae bacterium
ATAGAAGATATAGGTGTTTTCCAGCTCCCCCATCTCTTCCAGTTTTTCGAGAACGCGTCCGATCTGAATATCGATATTTTCACTACAAGCAAATTCGCGTCCGAGCTCATTGCGAATCGTTTGCTCGTCTCGCCGCATCCAAACGCCGCTGACGCGCTCTTCATCCCGCGCTCCAGGAAGTCGAAATGGGAATGGATGGCCGGGTAGGTAGTTGGGTGGCAATTCGGGCTGTTTTGGGTGTGCCGCAGGAAGAGACTCGGGATCGGTGTGATTAGTCGCGCCGTACTTAGCTAGTAATTCCGGTGTTCCATCGCGGGTGTCATGCGGATGAGAGAATCCGAAGTAGATTAGAAAGGGATCGGTATCTCCCGCTGCTTGGCGCTCGTCGAGATAGTCGACAACTTGGTCGCCGTGCCACTCGCTTCCGGTCTCTGCCGTGCCTCCCCGCTTGCTAGCGTCTCTGCGGACAGTGAACAATTCGTTTGCCGCTTCGTAGCTATTTCCATTTTTGCAGGTGCGCATAGTGTCATAGCCAGCTCTATTGAATACTGCTGGAAGCGTGAAGTTGACAAGATTTGGAGGGACTTTAGCTGGGTCGTCGTGGTGGGGATTGTCGTTCTTACCTTGCTTATTGGGAGTGTGCCACAATGTGCGTCCAGACATGATCATATGGCGGGAGGGCGTGCAAACGCCACTTACCCAGGCTCCCATGTGATATGCGGCGTCGAGCACCATGCCTTCGCGGGCTAGTCGATCGATGTTGGGCGAATCCAGAATCGAATCCAGATTGTAGATACGGAAGTCGAAGGGCGCTTGATCGTCGGAAATGATAAAAAGAAAGTTCGGTTTAGACGCGCTAGCCGCGAGAGGACGATCAGCGAGAAGCAAGGCGTAGGGCGTCAGGCCTAAGGCCAAAATAAGGGTTCGCTGAATGAGTTGGCTAATTGAGGTCAAAATGGGTTGGGAATCGGTGTTGCTTCGAGCAATGTAGGGATAAGCCTCAATATGTAAGATAGTTGCCAGTTAGTCTAGCATTCCTAGTTCACGCAGAAACACTTCCGTCTGATCCAGGGCTTGGCCGAAAAGATTCAGATCGAAAATGAGATATCCATGCCGGCCTCCTGCGTAGGAAATGAGTTGGCAATAATTGCCTGCTTCCAGCATCTCTTGGGCAAAACGTTTGGCTCCAGCAAACGGGGTTAAGGTATCGCCTGTACCGTGGAGCACTAGCGTTGGAGGCAGATTTTCACGCACGTTGTCAACCGGAGAGAGTTCTTTCCATCGGTCGCCAATCTTTTCGTTACCATATCCGTCAATCGAAGTGTCTATGACCGGATAATAGAGAACCATAACATTTGGAGTAGGAGGGATAGACAGATCGTCCGACGAGGCGTTTACATCGTCGAATAGCGCGGTACTGGCTGCGAGATGAGCGCCAGCAGAGCCCCCGCTTACGATGAGCTTGTTCGGATCGATTCCCAGCTCAGAAGCGTGAGCTCGAACATAGCGTATGGCCGATCTCGCATCCTTGACGCAGTCGAACACGGTCATTCCTCGGTCCTTATTCATCAGACGGTACTCGACGCCAATTCCGACCAGACCCAGTCGAGCGAAATGATCTACGAAGGGATAGAAGCGCCTAGGAAATCCACCGGTCCAGCCGCCTCCGTGAAAGGATACGAAAGCCGCCCGTGTATCGGAATTCCTGTGATTAGCAGGATTGAAGATGTGCAACCCGAGTTTTTTGCCTCCAGCAGTTTTGTAGGTAACAACAGTTGAGGGCTCAAGCTTAGCCGCGATTGGTTCGAGAGGTCGAAATAACGTACTTTGCTGGCTGTGCAGGGTCTGCGACACAAATAAAAGTAGAGGGAACGTAATAGCTAGGGACTTACGGATAGGCATTCTTATCGCTTCGATTGCGTCGAATTCTCTGGCAGGTTGATGATAAAGAGTTGTCGAGTCGGATTGGTGTCTCCGACGAGGCCCGGAACCAGAATTTTCGTTCCGCTGCGATTCCAAGCCGGGGAGGGGTCTTGGCGCAGGTCACCGGATATCCATTTCCCGATGTCGAAACCCTGTGATCGGATTAGCTTTCCATCGGAGCGTCGATAGAAGTTGTAGAAATTCTTTTTCTGATCTTTGTCCTTGTGGCCATTGACGAACCAGTCGCCTTGTGGCGAGAGGGCAATGTCGCCCTCGGGGTCAGGGAAGATGGCACTGTCTCCAATTTGCCCAACGACTAGGTCGCGGTTCACATCATAAATTACTTGACGCGTATCCATGGCCCCAATCATGCGATGGCCGTAGTCCCATTCTGGATGCCCGCCAAAGAAATGCTTCAATCGCTTAAGCCCGGTACCATCCGGATTGATGACGAAGGGGGCATTGATTCGCGGATGCTTACCTTTATTTCTGCTGCTACGCCAACCGGCCCGGGCGAAGAAAAAGATTCGGTCCCCATCGCGATTCCAAAGGGTGTGATTGATGAACAATTCAAGCTCATCGATATGCGGCTCTGTTTTTCGGATTTCCGCCGCCATTTGCTCGAAGGAAACAAGCAGGGATTGCTTGTCTGTCCTCGAATCGACTATAAAGATCCCATCGTTTTTTGGATGATTAACTCCTATTGTCCAGTCGTGGGCATCCTTATATCCGGTGACAGGACGAAGTCGAGCCATGCGGGCATAGTTGATAGCCGCGAAAGCGCCTCCGGTTTGTTTTACTCCGCTATTGCCTACTGGATAGCTGCGAGACCGAAATTCTTTAACGCGCTTTCGCTTTTCAATGTCATATAGCGCTGTGAATATTTTTCCTGTTTCGGGATCACGATCATTAAAGAAAAATTGTGTGTCTGGAAAGTCTGGATTCCAGTAAAACATAGTGCCTTGTTGCGGGTTCCAGCCCAGCGACTGGTCCACGACTTCGATCTCATAATTGTTTTTAGTGTCGATCAAAAGGACATCCGCCGGTTCTCCTTTGCCGGGGAGATGGTCCTGGAAAGTTGACCGAAGGGCGACGATATAGCGATCGTCGCCGTTCCAAGGAATGTTTTGCACGTGGCCAATGTATCCAAAAAAATGATGATTGGGGCCTTGAGTAATCTGTTCGACTTTCAGTTCGGCGAATGCGTTTGCGCCCGCAGTAATAGCAACTGCGGTCGCCAATGTTTTCTTGAAGAGATTTCTCGTTATTTGGATTTGTGTCATCTATCCTTCTTTTTCGGATCTCGATATCCCGCGCTTCCCGGCCCCCAAAGTGGGGCGACGAGTTCGCTCTCCCAATCGTCCAAATGCGCACGCAGATGCGCTAATATCTTGGGATGCTCTGCAGAAAGATTGTTTTTTTCTCCGATATCGGTGGAGAGATCGTATAGTTCAGGGGAAGCATCAGGAGTCTTCCTATCGAGCAACTTCCATTTGCCTTGCCTCAATGCGATCGGCCCCTCGATTCCGTGACGGCGCCAGTAAAGCGTTCGATTTTGAAAAGCCCCTTTAGAAGCTCCAAACAAAGGCATCAAACTCTGGCCATCTAATCTCCAGCTTTCCTCAATGGATTCCCCGGCTGCTTGGAATAGAGTAGGTAGCAGGTCCATGGTAATGACGGGCGAGTTTATAACGGTACCTGGTTCGATAACGCCTGGCCAGGCCATGGCCCAGGGTACGCGAATCCCACCTTCATAGAGGGAGCCTTTGTGGCCTCGCAAAGGGTAGTTGCTAGTCGAGTCTTTCCCGCCAGGGCCACCATTGTCGTTGGTGAAAACGACGATTGTATCATCGTTAAGGCCGAAATTCTCAATGGTGGCTAATATGTTGCCGACGTTGTCATCCATGGCTACAACTAGGCCAGCGTAGTTTCGGCGAGCATCGTGTTCAATGTGACCAATGCGTTGGGCGTCGTAGCTGCTTTTGCGTGGTTCTAAAGGTCCGTGTGGGGCCGTAAAGGATACAAAAAGGTAGAATGGATGATCCTTATTGGCCTCGATGAATTCGCAAGCGGCTTGTCCCAGCCTGTCGGTAACGTAGCCATATTCTTCGGTGGGCGTACCGTTATTCTGAATCACGCGATCTTTCGTAATCTTCTTTAAGGGATAATAGCTTCGCGATCCCTGGAGCAGACCGAAGAACTCATCGTATCCTCTCCTGTTTGGGTGGTAGGCTTCCGGATAGCCGAGATGCCATTTGCCGATTAGTCCAGTCTTGTATCCAATTTCCCGTAGACGTTTGACCCCGAAAGTTTCTTCTAAAGGTAGCCCAGATTGAGTGCCGGGCGGCAAATTGGTCTCATGCCCGAAACGCTCTTGATATCGCCCCGTCATCATTCCGGCTCGAGAAGGCGAGCAAACTGCGGCTGTGACGTATGCATTGGTAAATCGTGCCCCAGCTTTAGCAATGCTGTCGATGTGGGGCGTCAGATTTTTGAAATCGGATCGGGCATGCTCTTGAAAGCCGAAATCTGCATAGCCAGAATCGTCGGCGAAAAGGACGACCATATTTGGCTTACGAGCAGCCATTCCGTTGCCCATACTTAGCATGAAGGTCGATAGCAGAGTGAGAACTGCTTTATGATTGAAGGTCATCTTGCTCATTGTCTGGCGTAGCTAAATTCGGGGAGTTGAGATGACGCTATAGGTTGGCATCAATGCTCTTGAGGGTGTTGCCTTCGTGAAACTCGGGCAGGACAAGGACGCGATGGTCTCGTATTGAGTCTCCTCGGACAGCACTCTCAATCTCCTGATGAACTTTTCTGGCCATTTCCTTCGTATTGAACTCGTAGCGGGAAGGATCGGGCGAGATGTAATTGAGAAAGTCAGTACCTTGGCGACAGACGATCGATAGATCACCCGGAATTCCGATCCCCGCCTTTGCCGCTTGGTTGTGCAGGTTTAGCAACTGGTAGGGGCAATCGACAAATAGGGCCGTCGTTGAGTCTCGACCAGTGGTTATTCGGTTGAAAAAGCGAGCGTAGCTGTGTCTAGAGTTTGAATACCTGGTAACTTTGAAAGTCACATTGCGTGAACTTAGGGAGATTCCTTCCCGGAATCCCTCCAGTAGCTTGGCATCGCCGGGGAAGGGTTCTTTGCCAGAGATGAAACCGATTTGGTTATGGCCTTTGGCGATAATCGCTCCTGCGGCGTGTCGCCCCAAAGCTCTGAAATCCATATCGATACTGGGGAGGGTGATGCCTTCGAATGGAGACCCGCAAATAATTGATGGGGCTTTTGCATCTTGAAACTCAGACTGAATTGCTAGGTTGCAGGTGTGAAGG
>CAZFUD010000277.1:0-5220 GCA_964521705.1 uncultured Opitutaceae bacterium
AATTCGCCTTCCAGAATAGCGAGGTAGCGCTTTTTGGTGGCCCGTTTTTCGAGAGCCATTTGCAAGTGTCTCGCGGAAAGACGATGTTTGGCCAATAGGATGATTCCGCTGGTTTCTCGGTCCAGCCGAGCGATCAAGTGAGTGCGTTCATAGCCCAAACATTCGCGGCAGGCTCCAACGAGTGATGACCAAGGTCCTCGTTTCGATGGGTGGCAAACGACGAGCGGAGGTTTGTTGAAGAGAATGACATCGTTGTCGTCCTGTATTATCCAAGAGAGCAGCTCCTCCTCGGTGATCTCCCATCCCCAATCGGTTAACGGCATTTTGAATAACGCATCAGCTAAGCTTTTGAGTCCCAGCGCCTCAGCTAAAATCTGGCGATGCTGAACGAGAATAGTTGCCAAATTGGAGTTGGCGCCTTAATTTTAGAATTCGAGAGATGGTTATTCAAAGCGTTCCAGTCAGGAGTTCGGTTAAGAGGGAATGCGGTATTTTGGGTAAGCAGTTTAGTCCAGCCTCAGCTGTGGACGGTACAAGATGAAGAACACTAAAACAAAGGAGAAGTATAGATATGCAAGCTAACAACCACGATCTGATCATCACGGGTATTCACATGGATCTGACGGACTCGCTAAAGCAGAATGTCACCGAAAAGGCTGAACGACTATTCCGCCACGAAGATCGAATCATCCGGATCAAGGTGGAGTTGGAGTGCGATCATACTAAGAGCGGGGCCGAGCACGAATTCATTGCTAAAGGGCACATCGAAATCAATGGCCCATCCATGAACGTATCGGTTAGAAATGAGGATTGCCATAAGGCGATCGACCTATTGGTCGATAAGTTGGATAGAATGTTGAGGAGGCGATCTCGTTTGCGCCGGGTGAAACGCAAGGACACTCACGAAGTGGATATCCCGGCGAATCTTCCCAAAGTTTAAATACGAGCCGAAGAGCGCGGGCGGCAGCCGAATGGTTCGGCTGCCCCAAGGCGAGTCCTCTCACGGTTTTAGGCTACCAGGCTTCTGGCGGGGGGCCGACGGTTCGTTGTTGAATTCGGAATTGGTTTAAATGCGCCATTCATGAGAAAAATTCCTTGAAAACCGCATTGAGAGGTCCTTTTCTCCTGCCCTTCGATCATTTTCGAATGATCATCGTGGTCTGCGCGGCTAGCTCAATTGGATAGAGCACCTGACTACGGATCAGGAGGTTGGGGGTTCGACTCCCTCGCCGCGTGCCACCAAAATCACTGATAAAGCGCAGATGATCAGTAGTTTAAGGGGCAGGTTTGGAAAATCCATTCTGTTTTATTCTATTCTGAAATAGCTTGATCTCTCCCGTTTTTAGGGCAGTTTAAGGGCAGCGATGCCAAAGACAGCAAAACTGAAGCCTGTAAAAACAGAAGATGGTAAATGGCGGGTTAGTATCCCAGCCAAGTATTCAAGCACAGGAAAGCGTAGGCGTTTGTTCTTTCCATCTGAAGCCAAGGCGGAGGTGGAAGTTAGGAGGATAAAGTCCCATATAAACAAGCATGGGTCAAAAAGCACTCGTTTCACGGCAAGCGAGAGTAGCGATGCGAGAACCGCCATCAACAGACTCAACAGTCACAATCTAAGCGGTGAACATGAGCTTACGCTAAATGCCGCTGTAAGCTTTTACTTAGACCACTTAGAAAAGGCAGAGGCTTCAAAAACCTTCTCAGAAGTTTTCTACATGTCTCTCAAGCAGAGGAAGAACTTGTATGAGGAGAAGAGTAGAAAGAAGTGGACGACCAATCACGCTGGGGAGTGGAAGGCTATTATGCTGGGGCCGCTCCCACATGCTAAGGCATCGGAAGAAGACAGGTTAGTTGAACAAGGGTTTCTCCATACCTTCGGAGGAAAGTTCATAGATGAGATAACCTCTGAAGACGTAAGGGCATGGATGAAGAAATACCACGACACTTCAGACTCTGCTTGGAACAGAGCGTACAGGCAGATTTCACCAGCTTTCAACTACGCTCAATCAAGGAGTTTAACTAACACAAACCCCCTGAGCGACCCTGATCGCCCGATAGTCAAGAGATCCACTAAAGGAACGAGAGATATTCTCACAATTAAGGAGTTCCTCTTTGTCACTAAGTTGATTCAGGAAGAACGTTTCAGTTCAATCAGGGCGGGTATAGCCATGCAACTCTTTGCTGGATTAAGACCTACGGAGGTCAAAGGAAACAGGGACAAGAGTCCATTGGACTGGGACAGTGTAATACTTGAGCCGAAAGGCGTTTACCAAGATCCCCAGATAAAGGTTTCAGAAGAACAAGCAAAGGGAAGCTCACAAAGAGTGGTGAGCGTGGAACCCAACCTTGTGCAATGGCTAAAATCGGTTCCAGAAGATGAAAGGGTAGGTCCGATATGCTGCGGAAAAAAGAACTCATCACTACTCAAGAAGTTCAGTTCCGAGGCTAAACTGAAAGGGCGGCACGATGTTCTTAGACACACGTATGGAACCTATCACTACCAGTATCATGCCAATCTGCATAGAACCATGAAAGAGATGGGACATACCTCGGTGAAGACGTTCAAGGATCATTATGAGAACCCTGACTTTGAAGCCGATGCTCCTAAGAAGTTTTGGCAAATAGTCCCAGAAGGAGCCACTGTTCCAGAGGTGGTTCAGTTTGCAGCGTCATGAGTGAGGGCAGCCCAAAAAAGAGCCAACGCCCGCAGAGACTATCCGCACCTGCACCTCCAGTACCTTGCTGAAGCTAGGTACTGGCCTGCTCAAAGGCGATGGCGGCAGCTATCTCAGTGTTAGCCCAAAGCCGGGTTTATCTGGGGGGGAAATGTTCCCCCTCTCGTCTGGATTATAATCGCTGAAGTCAATATCCTTACTGAACGCGGTCACACCCTCAACTGTCAGAACATTGCCAAGTCCCGAGGATAAATGGGCTGTATAGACTGTTTTGAGCCGATGACCCCAGGTATGCGGCGATGCTTGAACGCCCCGCTTGATGAGAGAGGGCATTAGCTTGCGCCAATTAGTAAAGCCAAGACCATAGAGGTCAGTTAGGTGGACATCGAGTAGATCCTGCTCGATAAGTATATCGAGCAAGTCGGCGTCATATTTACTTTCCCCATCGGCGATTAGGGTTTTAAGCTTCTTGGAATCGAGATGCTGACGTAGAGCGGCGAGGTCCACCTCGTTCTCTCGGAAAGGCTCCTCCATAAATAGGAGTTCGGTGTCTATGGCATCCAGGTAGGAGATCGTCTCATCGACGTTGTATCCGTCATTAGCGTCGGCCAGGAATGTAACTTCGGGATAGGCTTTGGCTAGTGCGTTTGTCACTTCGATATCGCGTTGCAAGCCTGCCTCACGATCCATCCACTTAGCCCCTCGCCCGACTTTAATCTTCATTTGGCGGTAACCAAACATAAAGTCTGCACCAGCATTAAAGAGCACTTGCTCGATACCTGGTGGCTCTTCTAGGGGCTCGATATCGTCGAAGTATATCATTCCGCTGTAGCATGGAACTGACTTCGGCTGATCACCACCAATCATTACGAAAACCGGAAGTTCTAAAATCATACCCGCGAGATCATGCAGTGCAAGATCGATCCACTTAGGCACGTCGTCGTGAGTCCCCAAAGCGGGGTTGAATAGATCGGTGACGGCCTTGCCTCTGTATAGCTCTGTAAGCTCAGATGCACGGCTTTTACCCATACTACCCGCTAACCCCCATCCCATCACTCCGGTGTCAGTATAAACCAGTGCGACTTGGGCCGGGTAGTCCCAGCCGTGTACACCCTTGCGGGAGTTACGGCTGACTAAGCGTGGCCAACGGTTCTGAACAGTGCGGCGCTCGATCTTCTCGATCTTATGCTTCGCTAATTGCTCGCACCAACTATCAATTTTGGAATTTCCGGCATCATTGACCTTCGTCCGTCCCGGCAAACTATGAGCCGCGATTAAGCCTAAGCCAGTGCCAGCCGCCTTTTTGATAAGGTCACGTCGTGAGAAGGGATTTTGATTAAGCACAACCGAAACATGAATCCGCCAACGCCCATTCAGGTCAAATTGAAATTCCATAAAGAGCACTCAGGAAAAAACTCTAGTGCTTGCCGAGATCGTGAGCTGAAGAGCTTACAAGCGACCTTTGGGAGGCATTTGCGTTACTGTCTTACCAATAGTGAATACTTAGACTAAGAGTATTAGTTTACTAAGAATCTTTCTTTACTAAGTAATCTATATGCACTGTTGCCACCAGTTTCAGGCATAAGAAACTCCAACGAGAAGTTTGGAACAAACGCATAGTCTAGATGACTAAAACAATACGTTATGGGGATAACGGCCTTTGGATACGTTCACAGTGCGGTCCTTTGGCAACATAGTGAATGAATGTGAGGGGCGGTTCTTGAGGAGGGATCGCTCCTTCTCTATACTCATTTGGCTCCATGGACCAAAATTAGCAAATCTTCTTTCAATGTTCCCCAAAAGTGGTTCAGCTAATGGGAGTGCTTGATCTTTGAGAAACGATATGAAACCATTCCCTACTACTTAAGTTAGCTAATTCGGCGTTAACCTGTATAGCGATGTCGAAGAGGCGATTCAAAGAAGCAGTTTGGGAGGACTGCTTCTTTTTTTTCCTAACTGGATGGGTTTCCTTGGGGCAATCACCGCATTCATGTGGTATAATAGTAACATGAATTTGGAAGCACCCGAATTGAAGGAAAACATCGCCGAGGCGGTTCAGGAGTACGCAAACAAGAAGCGAGAAGAGGGTGTTAAAAGCCTCAGCAGGATGAACCCTGAGAAAGCTTAGGGCTGGCGAGTAGTCCAATTCCAAAGCGATCATCGGCGAGTAGAGGGGCTGTTGATAGCAGCCAGCCCTCCTAGGAGATGGGTTCGTTCAACTGGCGATTTATAGGGAAAGATTGGGGTAAGGCAGAAGGGCACCTCCCCGATACGCTATATTAGTCGCTCACTCCAGAGACACCATCCTGCTCTGAGTTGTACTCAAGCTCGCAGGACGTTTGCTCCTTGTTGAGCCACGGAGACTTGCTCATGGCCTTGTCTCTTGGAAGAGATCCTCTGGCAGCGTTCCTCCTCGCATCCTCCTCATCGTCTCCAACCCAGCGGACAGCTTCATCTTCTGGATAGTGCTTCCAGATGGTGTCATCTGGATTGAGTTTCTTAAGCAAATAAACCTTAGGCATCACGCCAAAAGATTGGGGCAGGGTTG
>CAZFUD010000278.1:0-5179 GCA_964521705.1 uncultured Opitutaceae bacterium
CAGAATGGAATTTCCATGACGACACCAGTGGAGGCGCAAATCAATCCAGGAAAAATGTACTTCTGGGTCGCCGAGAACCAAGTCGACAAAGCCAAGGAGGACTCCACCAATGTTAAAGTCATCGATGTCCCCGAACGTCGCGTAGTATCCATCGGCGCCCGCGGCGCCTACACCCAAGCTAATTACGAGAAAGCCAAAGAGGCATTGCTGGAGTGGATAGAAGAAGAGGAACTAGTAATCGACGGGGAACCCTACGCCGTCTACTGGAATGGGCCCTTCACTCCTTGGTTCCTGAAAACCTTTGAAGTACAGGCACAGCTAAACGCTTCCAAACAAAAATAGACCCATTGCACCTTCAAATTCTACTACACTTCTTCGACCGCGACCTGTCGCTGTTCACCCAACCCATCAATGCCGAGTTCGATAACATCGCCTACTTTCAGGTATTGAGGTGGCTTGAAGCCTAGACCGACGCCTGCAGGAGTGCCGGTGGAGATCAAATCTCCCGGGAGCAAGGTCATGAACTGGCTGATGTAGGATACCACGGTCGGTACATCGAAGAGGAAGTTGCTGGTGTGACCATCTTGCTTCATCTCGCCGTTGACAGAGAGCCAGAGTCGCAGCTTATGCGGGTCTGGAATGGCGTGTTTAGTCGCTAACCAAGGACCGCAGGGAGCATAGGTGTCGGCGGATTTACCCTTTACCCATTGGCCCTGGTGCTCCAGTTGCCAAGCCCGTTCTGAATAGTCATTGTGAAGAACGTATCCGCCAACATGATTCAATGCATCCTCTTTGGATACCCGCTTGGCCCGCCTGCCGATTACCACACCTAGCTCCACTTCCCAGTCCGTTTTCTCCGAGCCCATGGGAATGACGAGATCATCGTTTGGACCTTGGAATGCGGTGGTAGACTTGAAGAACAAGACCGGCTCGCTGGGAGGTTCCATACCCGACTCTTCCGCATGATCCGAATAGTTCAAACCAACGCAAATGATCTTACTGGGCCGACACATCGGCGGACCTAAGCGGGCTTCTGGATCGATTTCCAGAGCACTGATAGCGTTATGGTCCGCCCATTCCTTGAGCTCCTCTAGCCCATTACCACCGAAGAACGCTTCGTCGTAATCGCCAATCCCAGGGGGGATCTCTACCCGTGTTCCATTCTCCAACTGAATGCCGGGCTTCTCTTCACCAGGCTCTCCAAAACGTATCAATTTCATAATTACTTATCTATTTCTAAAATTAATCTAGCTAGTACTATTCTCAACCACGAATTTCACGAATATACACTAAAACTTACCCTAAAAAAATCTGAAGTTGTTATACTTTACTGCTACACTTTCCATAGACATCAAAACCTGCCCTCGACTCGTCGAGGATCCTGGCGCCCCGCAGGGACGATCCAGCGAACCCGAAAATGCGGGAGAGCGATGTTAACAAATCCCAATCCACTAGCTTCATCCCTTTGCTGCGCCATCTTCGTTCACCTACGTCGCTTTCTGCGTTAATTTCGTGGTTAAGAACCAAAAACATCTACCTCAAATTCGTTACTCCGCCATCGATATGATAGGCGGATCCCGTTACGAAGGCGGCTTCTTCGCTGCACAGGAAAGCTGCAAGCCCCGCAATCTCTTCAGGCTTGCCCATGCGCCCTATCGGCTGATGAGACTCAAGCTCCTTAAACATTTCCTCTTTTCTGTCGGAATAGTGTTTTTCCAAATACGAATCGATAAAGGGCGTGTGCACACGGGCTGGGCAAATGCAATTGCAGCGAATACCATACTCTATGTAGTCCTTAGCTACTGACAGCGTCATGGCATAGACCGCCCCCTTGGTCATGGAATAGGCAAAACGATCACTGATCCCCAAGCAGCTGGCGATAGAGGCCATGTTCAGAATGGCTCCTTTTCCCGATTCTTTAAGTTTCGGAATGGCCGCTTTGGTACAATGAAAAACACCCTTAACGTTGACGTTGTAGACACGATCCATCTCCTCGCCAGTCGTCGCTTCCACATTGCCCACAGAGCCGATGCCTGCATTGTTAATGAGGACGTCTACTTTATTCAAGGAATCGAAAGCCGACTGAACTGAAGATTCCGATGACACGTCGACCTCTACGCAGCTCGCCTGACCCGAAGCTGCTTCGATTTCTTCGATTACCGCTTTAGCCGCATCGAGATTCCTCTCGAAAATCGCTACGCTTGCTCCTTCCGCGGCCAAACGCTTGCTCATCGCTCGCCCAATTCCAGCGCCACCACCAGTAACAACGGCCAGTTTTCCTTCGAATCTCTTGTCAGCCATAATTTTATAAAGTTGAAAGGTATCAGGGCCCCTTTAGCAAGCCCGCATCCGGATCAAAACGGAGCAAGTCCCAGGGCATCTAAAAAGGGAGGGAGGATCGTCTTGATCCTCCGGTATACGAATGCGGAGGACCGGGACGGTCCTCCCTACCAGATTCAGTAACCAAGCAATCTTCGAGGTAATTACCCGGAGGGAATAATTCAATGGCTCTTTCCTTTTGCCACTCAAGCTCCGTTCCTGTACCAACCCGCTCATATGAAACGCTTCTGTGTAATCGGTAGCCTCAACGTAGATCTCGTCGTCACGGCCGATCGATTACCACGACCAAGCGAAACGGTCATCGCCAAGGATTTCCAGATCAATCCTGCTGGTGGGAAGGGGGCCAACCAGGCTGTCGCCTTGGCCCGGTTGGGAGCCGAGGTATCTATGGTCGGCAAGATTGGCGATAAGTTCCACGGACCCGAATATCTCGAGCGCCTGAAAGAAGCGAAGGTCGATTGCCAGCTCATCGATGTTGAGCCGGGCTATCCCGGCATGGCTACCATTGGGGTCGATGAGAATGGAGAAAACAGCATACTCGTCTATCCAGGAGCCAACCAAAAACTGGATACCCGCTATATTGATCGCGAATGGGAGAAGATCGTGACCAACGACATATTTCTTCTGCAACTGGAGATCCCGATCGAAACGGTTATCTATACCGTCACGCGTCTCCGCGAAGCGGGGAAAACGATCATTCTCGACCCCGCTCCCGCCCAGTTGCTCCCAGACAGCCTTATCAGCGCAGTTGACTACCTGACCCCAAATCTTCTTGAGCTCGAAGCGCTCGCGAACCTTACCGTCGATAACGAAGACAAAATCAATATTGCCGCCGCTCGATTAGTCGAACGAGGGGCCAAGAAAGTGATCACCAAAGCAGGTCCGGCCGGAGCCTACATTACCGAAGCTGAATCTACTCGCAATCGGGCAGCTTTCCATGTCGAAGTCTTGGATACGACCGCTGCAGGAGACGCCTTCAATGCAGGCCTCGCGGTGGCCCTCTCTAGAAGCAAGACGATCGACGACGCGGTACGGTTCGCCAATGCCGCAGCTGCCCTATCCATCACTGGAGCGGGAGCCCAATCCGCCATGCCTACTCTCGATGAGACCGAAGCTTTACTAAGCACCCGCTTTTCGAAATTTCAAAAATAGAATGAATCCAATCAGCCATTACATAGACCACGCGGTCCTCAAGCCGGAAATGAATTGCGACGATGCTTCTACTGCCATCAAACTCGGAGTCGAACACGAGACCCGAACGGTTTGCGTGCGTCCCTGTGACATCGAACTCGCCCAAAGCCTGTGCCAAGGAACCACAACCGAGGTTTCTACAGTTTTGGCGTTTCCCCACGGCGTCTCTCGAAAGGAAACAAAGGCAGCAGAGGCCGAAGCCTTCGTCCGCCTCGGCGTTGCCGAGGTCGACATGGCGGCCAACTACGGTTTCATCAAGAGCAGAGATTGGTCGGCCTTTGAAGCGGACATCGAGGGTGTATTCGATGTTCTTTCGGCAAGCGACATACCTCTTAAGGTGATACTGGAAACGGCGGCCCTAGAAATAGATGAGATTGCCGAAGCGACCCGTCGCTGCGCGAGCATGGGGGTCGCGTTCGTCAAAACCTCTACCGGCTTTGGACCGGGTGGAGCCACTGTAGAATCCGTCCAAACGATGCTCGAAGCGGCCAGAGGCCAGACAGAAGTCAAAGCATCCGGCGGCATTCGAAACTTCGACGATGCTCAGCGATTCATTGAGATGGGATGCACCCGCCTCGGCGTCGGTTACAACACTACACCGATATTGGCCGAGGGTGGAACTCAATCGTCGAAAGAGGCTTACTGAAGGCATCACTTAACTTGCAAACCCAAGGACAACCTGATTTCCCACATCGAAAATAGACATGGATCAATTCAACAACGCATACGATCTGAGCGGCAAAACCGCCCTCATAACTGGCTCTCGCAAGGGAATCGGCTTCGCCATAGCTCGAACCCTCGCTCAGGCAGGCGCCAACGTTATTATCAACGGAACAGCGGATCCAGAATCGGCCCAAATCACAGTGACCGAACTTCAGGAAGCGGCCAACGGAGGAGATGCCTGGTACTGCCAATCGGATATCACAAAACCAGGAGCCGCGGACGCTCTTTTCGATGAAGCGCTGGCGTTCACCGGGCAAATAGATATCCTTGTATCCAATGCCTCAGTGCAACGATTCATGCCGTTTCTTGAAGTGACCGAGGAGGATATCGACTATCAGTATTCCGCCAATTTCAAAGCGGCCTTCGTCCTTATCCAAAGAGCTCTTGCCGGCATGAGGGACCGCCAATGGGGCCGCATCGTCACCATAGGTAGCGTGCAAGAAGAGACCTACAACGACAAGTTTGCGCCTTACGGAGCTTTGAAAGCAGCCCAAACGCATTTGGTTAAGAGCCTGGCCAAGTCCTTTAGCGGCGAAGGCATCACTTTTAATAATATCGCTCCTGGCCTAATTGATACGGTCCGCAACAAAGACTTTCTGGCGGATTCCGAGGCCAAGGAGGAGATTCTTTCTCGCATTCCAGTCGGTCGCGTCGGCCAGCCCGAAGACTGCAGCGGAGCCGCTTTGCTCCTTTGTTCTCAGGCAGGCGAATACATAACCGGAGCCAATATTTTCGTCGAAGGGGGAATAAGGTTATAGTCTCAATCGTCACCGATCAGACGATGAACCCAGAATGACAAAATCAGACGTCTTCGATTTATTGGATGCCAATCGCAATGATCGAGGCGTCAAGAATTGGGAGAAGTTGGGATCGGAAACGAAAGGACTCAAAAGCTACGGAATTGGGCTTACTCAACTTCGCAAAC
>CAZFUD010000279.1:0-5118 GCA_964521705.1 uncultured Opitutaceae bacterium
ATCAATACTTCCAGGCTAACGAAAGCGCTGGCTCACATTGGGTAACTCGACCAGATAGATGAAGCGAGAATGGGTCTGACCGCGACGCGTGCAATATCGAGGAATGAGACCGGACTTCCTTTGCAAGCATAAAGCAATCCGGGAACTTTGAGTGAACTTGAATTTCCTATCAACAAATCCTTTAAACGAGCTGCTTTAAAACCCCTTACAATATCGTAACAAATATTCCATGCTTAAAAAAAGCTACCTCAAGACTAGCCTTAGACTGCTAGACCGCGTTTTCCTGCAAAATCAATCGACGATCGAAACGATCGCGCCTCTCATCGCGGACTCCGTTGAATCCGGCGGCGTGATCCATACCTTCGGAAGCGGACATTCGGAGATCATCGGTCGGGAAATGGTTGGGCGAGCAGGTGGGCTCGTATGCGTTAGCGCCATTTTGGATACAACTGGCGGATTCGTGGAGAACTTGCACGGATACGGTCGGGCCCTAGCGGAAAGGTACGATCGGAATCATCACCTCAAAGCGGGAGAGTTCATTATCGTGATCTCCAACTCCGGCAAAAACTGCTCGCCAATCGAAATCGCCGAATACGCCAAGGGCAAGGGCCTCAGCGTCGTCGCAATCACTTCCATGGAAATGACTCGGAAGGTTAAGACTACGCATCCATCTGGAAAGAAACTGTATGAAGTCGCCGACTACACGCTAGACAATTGCGGTGTCATTGGAGACGCCATTTTGGATCTGCCCGGGAAAGAGCAATCCGCTGGTCCCACATCTACAATGGCAGGGGCCCTACTAATAAATCTTCTGCAAATGGAGGTGCTGGAGACGCTATTGAATCGAGGGGCTGACACTCCATTGCTGCGCAGCCAGAATACCGAGGGAGCTATGGAGGCGAATATCGAACTCGCTCGAAGCTACAAAGGCAGGCTCAGTAAGCCTTTGTAGGGGGTATTTGCAATTGAGCGTAGGAGCGGGTTTATCCCACGATAATTACCCATTACCCCTATCACTATCGCGGGATAAACCGCTCCTAAAGCCCGCAAAAGGTTCCAATCTAATGCATCCACGCAAGGGCAAACTTCCCTCAGTACGCTATTGCCTCCAACGAACAGAGGGGCAAGATAAACGCTTTTCTAGAAAGAACCACTAAGGGACCTCGCGGGAAAAATGTTTCAGTTAACGTTCAGCGACCAGAGCTTAGCCGAGCTCAAAAAGATCGAAACGCTCGAGCAACTCGAGGTGATCAGCCCGTTGAGCCAGCTGACGGAATCGCAGTTAGCGGTTCCAAAGGAGCCGCTGGGCAGGTTTTCTAGAGGCAAGAAGACGATCTATCGCCTGCGTTCAGGAGAGTACCGCATGTATTTCGAGCGGGATGGCACCACCCTGCACACGATCTGCATACTCCATAAGAATACATTGACCGACTTCGTTTTCAGAACGAAGCTCCCGATCTCCGAGGAACAGCTCATCGAGCAGCATTCCTCATTCTGGAAGTACCTGGAAACACTGACTCGATCCGATTAATTTGACTACTCCCAACGAATCGACGGAATCATCCGAGGCTCGGATAGACAGCTCGCAAGCTAGCCGCATTTACCTGCTACCGAATCTCTTCACTGCGGGGAATCTGTTTTGCGGCTTCATGGCCATCATGAAGTGCATTCAGGCACGCTACAATGTGATGCTCGACGAGCCGATCGAGAATCCCGCCCAACTCTACACAGCAGCTGTTATCTTCATACTCGGAGCCATGCTATGCGATTCAATCGACGGACGAGTGGCTCGCCTGGGCGGACGCGAATCGCTCTTTGGCAAAGAATTCGACTCCATTGTCGATATGGTGTCATTCGGTCTGGCTCCAGCTCTCATGGTGCTATTCCTAATTCTCAGCCCAGAGGAGAGTCTTTTCTTCAAAAATATTGGCGGCTTTCTGAGCTTCATCTACCTCCTCTGCGCAGGTATTCGGCTGGCTCGTTTCAATGTAATCACACACCCGCTAATCTACCCTGCTAATATAGATCGTTCCAACAGCGACTTTGTAGGGCTACCCGTTCCTGCTGCTGCCGGAATAATCTCTACCTTGGTTCTGGTAATCAATCAGCTCGACATGCAGCGTTGGGCGATCGGGCTACCTTTTCTGATGCTGTTCATATCCTACTTGATGGTAAGCCCAATTCGCTACCCAAGTTTCAAGAGCGTGGATTGGAACACGAAGGTTAGGCTTCGCACCTTTATTCTACTCCTGGCATCCGGGGGGATTATCTTCATGTACCGACAATACGCCCTGGTTCTACTATTCATTGGCTACTTGGTTTTCGGTGTCGTCCGGCACGTGTTGATGCTTCAGCGGATTAGGCGGCAATCTAAGCCCTCACAACCAGAAGAGAAATCCACTAATAACTCGTGAAAAACCTCGTAACAGACCGAAAATTCGAGGAATTTTTTAACATGTTGGTGGGCAATCCCTGACTCCCCCAATTAAACCAACAGATTTTGCAGCCTATAACTTATTTATGAGCAACCACTTGACTAAGTTGTCAGGGATATTCACAAAGCATAGTAATAGGAGTGATTTAAATAAGATATTAGATCCTTATTCATTCGAATTGTCAGTAACTAGAAATTCATCCTAATTACAACCCAATGAAGTTCAAAATTAACCGCGATCATTTCAGCAATGGGCTCCAGCAAGTTCTCAACGTAGTTGGATCGAAGGCATCGATGCCGATCCTGAGTAACGTGCTCATCGAAGCGGAGGGAGAAACGCTTTCTGTAACCACCACCAATTTGGATCTGGGAATTTGCGCTCGGATCAAGGCAAGCGTGGAAGACGAGGGGGCTATCACGCTACCGGTTAAGCGGTTAGCCACGATCGTCAAAGAGTTGCCCAATAGCGACGTCAGCGTGGAAGCTTCGCCGAACAATCAGGTGAAAATAGCGTCTGGAGGCTCGCTCTTCAAGATCATGGGAATCAGCCGTGACGAGTTCCCTGCTCTGCCTGAATTCGCGGATGACCGGTCCTTCACGATCGAGCAATCAACTTTGGCCGGAATGCTGCGGAGCGTTTCCTATGCCCAATCTTCGGATGAAACCCGCTACATGCTCAATGGAGTGTATTTCACTTTCTCAGAGCCTGAGGATGCCGATGGCTCAGGAAAATTGAGCTTGGTGGCTACCGACGGGCGCCGATTGGCGAAGATCGACCACGATATGGAAGTGGGAGAAGGCCTGTCAGGTAGTCTTATCCTTCCGGCCAAGACGGTGTCTGAGCTGACCCGCCTCTTGGACAAAGGGGAAACGCTGAAAATCGCTTTCAACGATCGCCGGGTATCCTTCCAAATTCATACTAAGGATGAAGCTGACGGTTTCGTGGGCGATATCCTTCTAGTTTCAAAGGTGGTTGAAGGGAATTACCCGAATTACCAGCAGGTCATACCGAAAGAGACGCATCAGCGAATAAAGGTTGAGCGCGAGCTCTTTCTCCAGTCGATCCATCGGGCAGCATTGGTGGCTACTGACAAATCGAATTCAGTTAAGATTCAGATCAGCAACAACTTGATGGAACTGAGCGCTTCGAGCCCAGATTTTGGCGAATCTCATGAATCTCTGGCTATTGACTATAGCGGACCGGATTTGCAGGTCGCCTTCAATCCGGCTTTCCTCATGGATCCGTTGAGAGCCTTGACCAAAGACGAGATATTCTTCGAGCTGAAAGACGAGGTTAGTCCTGGGGTTTTTAAAACCCTCGAAAGTTTCCTTTGCGTCATTATGCCGGTTCGTTACACATAATTGGCGAATCTGGCTGAAAGATAAGACAGGCCTTGAACTTTTGTCGTCGCTGGGAGGCGACCATATTTGTAGATTGAATGAATTTGAGCGATCTAGTCTCAATGGACATCCAGTTCTTAGTGTCGATACTTGTGATCGTATCCATATTATTGGGAGCTGTGAACAGTAGGGTCAATTCTCTTACGGTAGGCGTTTTGAATCGCTGGTCACGCTGGCTTTGTGTCTCCGCAGGTCTCGCTTTTCTTGTAGACAAGATGGAATGGGCTAATAGACCCTTCTGGGCTCTAGCGGTTATCTTCTTTCTTTTCTGGCTGCTTTTGGAAACGTTGTACACCTGGCTGGCTATCAGCGCGATGAGCCAAAGCAGCGTTTCGCTGTTTCCCAGATTCAGAAATAACAAATCTGGCGAAGAGTGGCCTGCCCAGAAAAAGCTGATACAGCTCAGAGACTGGCTTCGTGACAACGGATTTAGAAAGCTCCAGGCCTTGGTCGCTGATATTAGCAATGGTATCGATATTCGTTCTTCAATCTACCAGGATAGCAGTGGAGAAGTAAGAGCCCAAGTGTTGTTTATCCCACAGCCTAATGGATTGATAAACTATAGTCTTTCGTTCACATCGGAGACGGCCGATGGGGAAAGACTGATAACGGATAATATGCATACGCCTTACGGCGGATTCTACCCAGACAATTGGAATGTTATCCGGCGTCCTTGGACACGTTCTGCTGCTTCGCTCTTTAATATACACCAAAAGCGTATTCAAAGTTTGGACTTAGAAGAGTATGAGGTTGATCCAGTAGACGATCTCAATCAGCAGCAAGGAGTTTTGGAGAGGAAGAATATAGAAGAGGGATTCCTGTTTCCTCCCCACTTGCAGGAGGAGAATGGGAGAATTACTTGGGAGGGGCGCTACCGGGTGTGGAAAGAGGTCTGGCTGCTCAATTATTTTGGCATAGCTAGCAGGAGCTAGCGGGAATTTCGTGGGACAGCTTGGTAGGGAGGAGCGGCCCGTTCCTCCGCGAAGGTTGCGATATTCGGAGGACCGAGACGGACCTCCCTACCCTAAGGTTATTGGGCCGGCTAAGGGCGCCTCAACCACCAATGTAGGACATTTCGATCTTATTCGAAGCTTGGTTTTCGCTGGCTCGTTCCTCGGAGTACCGATCGTGGCGATTTATCCAAATTTTGGATATTGCTTCCATGATTCCCTCTTCGTCGACTCGAGAACGAACTAAGGTTTTGAGATCATGACCATCAGAGGCAAATAGACAGGTATACAATTTGCCGTCGGCTGACAAGCGGGCTCGATTGCAATCGGAGC
>CAZFUD010000280.1:0-5114 GCA_964521705.1 uncultured Opitutaceae bacterium
TGATTTGGGGTTAAAATACGACGAACATTAAGAATATAACGTAATTTTTGGTTTCGGATATCGTGTTAACGGCCGGCCGCTTAACTCGGTTGCAATCTAATGTTGCTCTTTGTCAGGCATTGACGGTGCCGGGTTCCTCTAAAAGCCTTAGGCCTATCGATTTCAGGTCCGCAACGGAAATTTCACCGCTGTCGACCTTAGTTAGTAAAGCCTTCTGGGCTTCGTAATCCTTGTTAGCCTGGCCGGCGTGCGACTGAAGCATTCTCCAAGCCTTGCGACGCTCAACATTGAAGAGAACCATCTGGCGAGACATCTTCATCGGGATATGCTTCCCGTTGCCCGCGTCGTAAATGATGTAGGCTCCGAAGTCAGGAATGTAGGCCCGGTGGTCGGGATCATTGTAGCGGCGGTAAACGATATCCTGCTGATTGACGCGCAGAAGAACGTCTTCCAAGTGCTCCATATGCTCGATCTCTTCCGTAGTGGCTTTTTTGATATGCTGGCGGAATCGCGCTTCGGTGCAAGCCCAGTGGGCAATGGTGTAGGAATAGGGCTCTTTCGTTTCGCTCATCTTGGTCCGCCACCAATCACGATCCGGGCTCTTGTTGCCTTTGAGGCTCAACGTTTCCGTGTAGGATTCACCCAAGCGAGGATCGAAGACGAATTCCGGCAAGCATCGGCTTTCCCTCACGCGTTCGGCTTGCTTAGTAGCCATGTTGTCAGCCACGCCATGTTCAGGTTGGCAGGTAGTGTATGACTGGAAGAAGGCCGTGCCTCGATATTCGAGGGCGGAAAGCAAACTAGTATAGAGCTTGGCAGAATCCGCCATAGAAACCTGAGCCAGGTAGGGAGAGCCGTGTCCATTGAGGAAACACTCGGCTATATTCTTCATCTCATTCAGCTTTCCCTGGCTCGCTGCTCCAGCTTGGTTCATATCGAAACCGCCGGTCATCGGGCTGTGGTCCGAGTTCTGTCCGCCCGTGTTAGAATAGACCTGCGTATCGAGCATAAGCATCTTTACGTTTGGACGATTCTGTAAGATGGCTTTGGATACATTTTGGAATCCAATATCACCCATGCCACCGTCTCCTCCAACGCACCATACTTTCGGGAGCTCCTTGATTTCCTGGTCGGTCATCAAAGCATCGGTGAAATGAGTGTAACTGAAGTAGGTGGCCTCGTCGAGAGCGTCGCCACCAGACAGGTGGTCGATCATTCTCTCCGGGATTATGGAGCGGCGAGCATTATCCATCATGAAGCTTTCGCCCATCATCCAGGAAATGGTGGCCCCATCTTGGAAGAGCGAGTTCAGCCATGGATACGGATGCGGATTATTCGGAGGAGTGGAACCGTAAACAGTGTTACATCCTGTGTGGGCTCCCATGGCCATGACAGACATGCCATTGGAGAGGCGTCCGTCGAGGGCTTGCAGATGCTTATGATTGAAGGCTTCTCGCTCGAGCACCAAGCAGATGGCTTCAATTGCCTCCGAATCGGAAATGTCTCCGCGTTCCTCGAGTCGAGTATCCGTATCATCGTTAGAGTCTCCCCCTAGTCCCATGATTACGTGAGCGACGATACGACTCCAAGTAGCATAGGTTTTGGGATCCTCGTCAGCTAGCTTCTCGAGCATAGCGACGCCGTTCTTCTTCAGATCTTCAACTTTCTCCAATAAACGATCCGCCTTCTTATGGAATACCGGACGCATGTAGGCTTCAGTCACGGACGCGAGAGCGTGGAGAACGGGCTTTTCGCCGCATCCAGCGCAAGCTCCGTCGCCCGAAGTTAACGCATCGTAATTGCGATTGACCATCATGTGATTACGCCAAGCAGCAGGTCGGGACTCTTCAGGCGTATCCGTGTCGTACTTACCGAGATACTTCTGATCCGTATCGGGAAGCAATCGCATAAATTCGGTCGCGGACAGGATTTCCGCGTTGTAGTCCTCGGTATCTTCGACCATCCGCAAAGCATCGTGGTCGCCACACTCCTCGACGCAAAGTCCACAGCCTTTGCAAAGGTCGGACACGAAGATCGAAAAGATGCCGCCCGCCCCCTTTTCCTTGCGCTCCATAGAAAGGAAGACCGCAGGAACTTTCAAATAGGAGAGGGGAAGTATCCCGAGGATGCGATCGAGTTCGTCTGCCGCTTCTGAGGATACGGAATCGTTTTCCTTAACGATTCCCATGACAAGCTCGCGAATGGTTTCACCCTCTTTCTTCTTAGCGTTAGCGGCCATTGTATCGCGGATGGCGGCGTCGACATCAGGAATAGCGGCAGTGAGTGCTTCTCGTTGCCCTTCGTCGGAAATGTAGTTCTGCACAGCCGTTTGCAGAATGGTCTGTAAATCGTGAGCGGAGTTAGGCAGGGCGGTATCCGGACACGATGTGATGCATTCCATACACTGCGTGCAGTTTTCTGGGAAGTACTTAGGCGTTTCGCGACGCGAACCGTACTTAGAGGCAGTTGCTCCAGACGCAGAAGCCATAACGCCGACCGCCGCAAGGGCTCCTGCAGGTTGGTTGTAGCCCATGCCAGCCCGGTATTCGGAATCGAACTTCTCCATCTTGTACATGGGAAGGCCTTCAGGCTGCTCTTCGTGGGGAGTGCAGCCGCACTTGCCACCGCAATCCGAATTGGTTGGCAGCAACATTTCCCCTCTCATGGCAGAAAAGTCAGGAGCATCCACGGGTCCGTAAGGAACTTCGACCAAGCGCGTACCTCCTTGAGTCATGACTTCCATATTGGAGTCGACGACCGCATCCCCAAACTTCCCAAACTTCTTGTTGTACTGGGCTCGAACGACTTCCTTGAAGTGGTTTTCGTCTATATTGAACGTATCCAAAAATGGCGATACCTTGAAGAACGCGCCTAAGAAGGAGTTGCCCTGCATTCTCAGTTGGAGGTCCGGGCGGTTGGTCGCGTTCTTGGCTATATCGAATCCAGGCAGAATGTATACTTTGATCTTCTTATCGATGATCTCCTGACGGTAATTTTGCGGGATGCGTTGCCAGGCTTCATCAGGACTTTCGTGAGATTCCCAGACGAAAGCGCCGCCTTCAACGAGGCCCTCAATCGGGTTTATGTGGGTAAAGGCTTTCGGATCGCAGCACAGCACGACATTCACGTGACGAAGATCGCAATTGACCCGTACACGCTCAGGAGCAGCGGTCATGAAATACTCCGTGGGCGCGCCCTTCTTTTCCGAACCGTATTTGGGATTCGCTGACACGTGAACTACCTCCTTGGCGTTGCCTTCGTCGTCGACGACATTGTCTCTCTCGGCGACATAGGTGCCTAGCTCGCCAATGATCTCGGCCAGATTCTTGCCTGTCGTGATCATGCCCCAGCCACCTATAGAGTGGAGGCGAACGGCAATGGCATCTTTGGGCAGCAAGGAAGGCGTCTCTTTCGAGCGAACGTTGTAGGGATGGTTGATACCCAGGGTGAAGTAGGATTCACCATCGTCCCTGTGCTTGCCATCCTGGCGCTTGATCTTGCCTTGAGTGTATTCGAAGGCCCCCAAGATGTCCTCAGGGCGGAAATCGCGGGAACCAAGACCGTAGATACCAGAATAGATTCGAGGCATTTCTTCCGGTGATATCGACGGAATACCCGCGTAGGCATTACCGCTGTGATTGGCTAGGGCTTTGGTCAATGCCGTACGCACCTCTCTAGCCAGCGGATTATCTCCGGCCATGGGTTCGTCTGTACGTTCGATGACAATAATGTTCTTCTTGCCGGCTAGAGCCTCGACTACGGCTGCTTCTGGAAACGGTCGAATGATGTTTATGTGCACCGAACCCAGATTCTCATTACGCGTTTCTTTAATGTGATCGATGGCCGCTTCGATATTCTCAGCGGCTGATCCGAGAGAAACGAATACCGTATCCGAATCTTCCGTATTGTATTCAGAGACAAAGCTGTAGTGGCGACCCGTGAGTTGACCCCATTCAGAATAAGCATCGGCTAGGAACTCGAGAATCGGTTCGACGAAATTGTCGCGGCGGGCCGCCACCCCATTCATATAATGCTCCTGGTTCTGGACCGGGCCGATGAGGGCAGGGTTGGTCAAGTCGATCGTTTTGGGGATGCGACGGCGGCTTGGGCCGAATAGCTCTCGCTGGGATTCCGTTGGGCATTCGATGATGTCTTCCGGGGCGCCAAGAAATTCACGGAGGAGCCCTGACTCGTGTTTCAAAAAGGTACGCTCTAAATGAGAAGTCAGGAACCCGTCTTGGATATTCATTCCCGGCGTCAGAGCTTTCTCAGTAACTTTGCGCAGGATGACCGCTTGGTCCGCCGCTTGCTGGGCATCCTTGGCGAAAAGCATAATCCAGCCTACATCGAGGGCTGCATAAATGTCATCGTGCCCGCAATGGACGTTCAAGGCGTGCTTAGTCAAGGCCCGAGCCGCGACCTCCAGAACCATCGTACTTAATTTACCGGGGGCGTGATAGTACTGCTCGACTCCATATACGATCCCCTGGCCAGAGGTAAAGTTCACCGTCCGTTTTCCAGTGACCGATTGGGCGATCGCGCCGCCTTGGGCTGCATGCTCGCCCTCTGCCTCGATAGCCAATGTAGGACGTCCGAAGACATTGAGTTGTCCCTTGGCCCGAGCGAATTCGTACATCTCGCCCATTTCGGTCGATGGTGTAATTGGGTAGAAAACTCCGGCTTCCGTAATCCTCGCTTCCGTATAGAGCGAAACGAGCTGGTTGCCATTGGTCGTGATTCTAATGCCTGGATATTTCGGTTTAGAAGCGATCATAATAGAAAATCGGTGGTTACAGTTTCATGGACCCTGTAGTCAAGGCTCACGAGTTTTCGAATTAAACGGCTAACACCCTCCTGCGTAGGACGCGGATTCACCACGTTCCTCCCAGAGGGTGTACGCCGCAATCAATGGTACAATGGTTTTTTTAGTTGGCCGACATGGTATTAGATTAACTAATGGATTTGCGGTTTTCGCAGATTTCTAGCATTTGCGAATACCGTCGAACAAAGCTTGAGGCCGCAGTCAAACTTTGGCATCGAATGAGTTTTATCGATGATGTAGAAGCGGGTTTATCCCGCGATAACGGGGCATACCTTTTTCTAAATCGCGGGAT
>CAZFUD010000281.1:0-1112 GCA_964521705.1 uncultured Opitutaceae bacterium
CAATTCGTAGATAGATGACTCGACGTCTATTTCCTCAATTACCGCCTTAACTGGGACGTTGCAGAAGAGACTCAGTTTTTCTCTAATCTCCCTGTCTATAGGATGCTCGGTTCGGCAGACCAGTATATCCGGCTGGATACCGATCTCCCGCAACTTGGCCACGCTTTGCTGCGTAGGCTTGGTCTTCAGTTCTCCCGCGGCATTCAAGAAAGGCACCAAGGTCACATGGATAAAGATCACGTTCCCACGGCCCGCTTCCAATGAAAACTGACGCATCGCTTCGAGGAAGGGTAAGCCCTCGATGTCTCCAGTAGTGCCTCCGATTTCGGTAATCAGAACATCGACATCCTCACTGGCATCCCGAATCCTAGCCTTGATCTCGTTGGTCACGTGCGGGATCACTTGAACCGTAGCCCCCAGATACTCGCCTTTCCGCTCTTTCTGGATCACCGATTCGTAAATCTGCCCGGAAGTCAGATTGTTGAACTGACTCAACTTGCCCGACGTGAATCGCTCATAGTGCCCTAGATCGAGGTCAGTCTCCGCGCCATCGTCGAGGACATAGACCTCGCCGTGTTGAAAGGGATTCATCGTCCCCGGATCGACATTCAAATAGGGATCGAATTTCTGGATCCGAACTGTCACGCCACGCTCCTCCAACAGAGCCCCCAATGATGCGGCGGTCAGCCCCTTTCCAAGCGATGATACGACTCCCCCGGTTACGAAAATGTATTTCTTGGGCTGATCTTTCTGCACGTCGGGTCCCATGTGAATGGGAAAGACGGAGACAGGTCAACTAGAACCTAGCCAACATTTCCAACGTTAGGCAATAAATAGGGTCCAGGCCGCGAAGGCTACAAGGGCGATAAGCAAGGCTGTCACTACTAGGACGATACCGAACTTTACGATTCGCCACAAAACATAGAGAAGGCCAGCGCTCACAATCACCAGACAGGTGATCACCAGCCAAGGCGGGTATGCCTCCAGCAGCTTGCGAACTTCGTCCACCAGATCGTTGATCATGGCGGACTTTAGGCGGGACAGCTTCAATCGATCAATCTCGAATTTGTGTTGCGCGACTCGCGGGTGACGGTTTGGTCTCAGCATTCACA
>CAZFUD010000281.1:1122-4488 GCA_964521705.1 uncultured Opitutaceae bacterium
CCAACCGTTTCCTCTCTGGATTCCCAAGAACATGCCTAGCAAATACCACATCTACGGAATGGGCAACGCCCTAGTCGACATCGTCACGGAAGTAAGCGACCAATTTGTCCAGGAGCACGCGATCGAAAAAGGGGTCATGACCTTGGTCGACGAAGCCCGGCAACACCAGCTCGTGGAAGCGATTCATCTGCCTAGCAGCGATATGCAATGCGGCGGTTCCGCGGCCAACACCATAATCGGAGCGGCCCAGTTCGGAGCTAGCTGCTATTATTCATGCAAAGTGGCGAATGACGAAATGGGGAATTTCTATCATGAAGATCTAACGTCCAATAATGTGGATACAAATCTCTCCCCGGGGGCTCATGAAGAGGGTATTACGGGAAAGTGCCTGGTAATGACTACACCCGATGCGGAAAGGACCATGCACACGTATCTGGGCATCACAGCCAACTATTCCAATAAGGAAATCGCCATCGAAGCTCTTCGGGAATCCGACTTTCTGTACATTGAGGGCTACCTCGTCACGGGCGATCACAGTCGGGCCGCTATGATCGAAGCGAAACAACTGGCTGAACAGAATGACGTTAAAACAGCCCTAACGTTCTCGGACCCAAGCATGGTTAAGTATTTTGGAGATCAAATGGCGGAAGTCGTGGGAGCCGGAGTCGATCTTCTCTTCTGCAACGAAGAAGAAGCCCTTCTATATGCCGGGGCCGCGACGATCGAGAAAGCTCAGGAATCTCTCAAAGGCATCGCCAAGTCTTTCGTGGTCACCCTGGGTCCCAAAGGGGCTTTGGTGTTCGACGGGAACAATACCTATAGTATCCAGCCGTTTAAGACGAATGCCGTAGATACTAACGGAGCAGGCGATTTGTTCGCGGGAGCATTTTTATACGGAATAACGCATGGCAAGTCTTTCGAAGAGGCTGGCACGCTCGCCAGTCTTGCCGCGTCGAAAGTCGTGTCCAAATTCGGGCCTCGCTTATCAGCGGAACAGGCCAGCAAGCTGCACTTGCAGCTTTTCGGCTAGAATTACCTCTCCGTTCGAGACGGTTGCCAAAATCCGGGCCGACCAGCATCGGCCGCTAAAGCATTGCCAAGCCGGCAGTTTTCTGAGTCAATCCTAGGATTGTGAAAAAAAACCTCAATTGGTCTATCTCTTTGGCCCTAATTGCTAGCCTGGGATTGGCCGGTTGCTCGCAATCCTCGGACGAACCGTCCGTAGACGCTCCTCAAGCGGCTGAATCGGCAACGAAAGACGAGCTGGAGAGCGGGCTCGCTAACGTGCAAAAGCAGGCCGAAGATCAAGCTGACAAGCTCAAAGCCGAAGTTGCCGCCGCCTTGGCGAATCAGAAAAAGGCTCTTCTCTCGGAGTTGAACGCCAACACGCAAATCCACACTAGCCAAATGTCGGGCATCAAGGATAAGTACGATTCCTTGAAAGCCTCTCTTCCGGACGAAGTATTGAAAGTCGTGAAAGAGCAAATCCCGGATCTCGAATCAAGCATTCAGAAGATTAAGGACATGGTAGCCAAATTCGATCCCAAGACGATTGAGGAGCTGAACGCCTTCAAGACGAAATAAGAAAAGGAGTATCAAATCGCTCAAGACCTCATGGCTAAAGTTTCGAAGATGCTCGCTGGAGCCGGAGTGAACGTGCCCAAACTGTTTTAGAAGAACAGCCAGCCAAGCGCTTCCCGATTTCGCGGAGCTCTTCTGAGCTCCGCTTTTTTGTATTCAAAACATGCAAATCCCCCCACCCAACGAAAAGGTTGCAGCCCTAGAGCCTTTCCTCATCGTTTCTAGGGCAAACACCGAGGATTATGACAACGGAAGCAATCGATATTGAAGCTTTGATTCACCAAATCGCTGCTGATGCCCGGGAAGCGTCGCTGGTATTGGCTAATTCGCCTACCGAGCAAAAGAATGCCGCCATTCTAAAGCTAGCCGAGCTCATCGAGCAAAATGTGAATTCACTGAGAGCGGAAAACGCAAAAGACTTATCCGCGGCCAACGAGAATGGTATCACGAAGGCCATGCTCAAGCGGTTGGAGCTTGGCGATCGAATGGTTTCAGATATGCTCAACGGCGCTCGGCAAGTAGCGGAGCTTCCTGATCCGCTCGGGGAAACGCTAGACACCTATCAACATCCTCAAGGGTTTTCCATTGAGAAGGTACGCGTACCCATCGGCGTTATTGGCATCATCTACGAATCGCGCCCCAACGTAACGGTGGACTGCGCGATTCTCTGCCTGAAATCCGGCAATGCTAGTATTCTTCGAGGAGGGAAAGAGGCTTACCATACCAACATTGCCTTGGCGAAGCTGGTAACCCAAGCCCTCGAGGAAAGCGGACTTCCCCCTAAAGCCTCTCAATTTATCCCTACTAAAGACCGATCCGCCCTCAACACGCTGCTTAAGTTGGATGACAAGGTCCAATGCATCATACCTCGCGGCGGCGAAGGTCTGATACGCTTCGTGGCCGAGCACAGCCACATCCCGGTCATCAAGCATTTCGATGGGATATGCAATATCTACGCTGATAAGGAGCTGGATATTTCCCAGGCCAAAGAACTCGTCGTCAACGCCAAGTGCCAAAAGCCAAGTGTTTGCAATGCGGCCGAGAATCTCATTATCCATGGATCGGTCGCGGAAACCGCGTTGCCCGAAATAGCTAGAGCATTGAGAGACGAAGGCGTTGAATTGCGGGCGGATTCCAAAGCGAAAACGATCTTGGAGAACTACGGTATCGAATCCATAGCCGCTGAAGCTGATGATTGGGGAACCGAGTATCTCGATCTCATTCTTTCCATCAAGGTCGTCGATTCGCTGGAGGAAGCGATCGCCTTTGTTAATAGGTACGGTAGCTCACACAGTGATTGCATTCTAACTACCGATAAAACCGCCGCGGAGAATTTTCTCAATGGAGTGGATTCCGCAACTGTCTACTGGAATGTCAGTACTCGCTTCACTGACGGTTTCGAGTTCGGACTGGGAGCCGAAATCGGGATTTCGACAGACAAGCTACACGCTCGTGGACCCATGGGGCTTCGAGAATTGTGTGGCTACAAATTCAAGATCGTTGGCGACGGTCAGATCAAAACTTGAATCGAAAGACGCCTTATTCCGCGTCCTTTTCCTGGAGTATTTGCTGGCGAGTTATATCGTGTAGCGTTACAATTCCGATAAGCCGTTCTTCGTTTAGGCGGCTTACTACTGGATTCGCGCTCCATTCCGTATCCACAAAACGGTTAGCAACCTCACGTATTTTCATATCCGGATACACTTTTGGGAATTCCTTGGCCACGAATATTTCCCGTGCCTGCTTATCAGGTTTCTTTTCACCGACCACCTTAATCCCTTTCCT
>CAZFUD010000281.1:4498-5079 GCA_964521705.1 uncultured Opitutaceae bacterium
CCAGCCCGATATAATTGCCATCCCCATCCACGACCGGATATATCTTGAGTCGCTCATTTTCGATTTCCAATTAAGCCCTCCCAAGCGGAAGGCGAGCCTCCAAAGTCCTGGCAGTATTCGTCATGATGGCGCTGACTGGCAAATTCTGCCAACCCCGATCAGGCCTGAGGATGGGAAACTTTCTTAGATTGATTCCATCCTGAAGCAAAAGGGCTTCATAAATGGGCACGCGGCGTAGTTTGGTCGCGATTGCGTAAGAGGAAAGGTTGGCCGCCATAATCGGAAGAATGAGGGCGTAGTCGCCAGTAAGTTCGAAAATGATCAATATCGAGGTAACTGGAGCTCGGATGGTCCCGGCGAACATGGCCCCCATTCCCACCAAGGCCAAGGCGCTTGGCATCGACGAACTTTGCGATCCTACAAGATCGGCCAATGAGCCAACGATACCCCCGAGCATGGCTCCAATGAAAAGGGTTGGAGCGAAGATCCCGCCCGCCCCACCACTGGCGTAAGAAAAAACCGTAGCCCCGAATTTGCCAATCAGCAAAACAACCAGTAACCCCAAGCCTGGCGAACCAAAT
>CAZFUD010000282.1:0-5071 GCA_964521705.1 uncultured Opitutaceae bacterium
CGACCGACGAGTCGAATCTGGATAAGCTAATACGGGAGATGAAATCGATTCCGGATGGGCAGCGAGGAGGGGCATTCGTTTGTCATTTGGCTGCTGTTTTACCGGGAGGCGACGAAGTCGTTTTCGAGGGAGAAGTTCGAGGCTTGATCTTGAGAGAGCGGAAAGGAACTAATGGATTTGGCTATGACCCCGTATTTCTGCCTGAGGGGAGAAATCGGACGACGGCAGAGATGAGCCAGGATGAAAAGGCGGCCATTAGTCATCGAGGCATTGCCACGCGAAAATTCATCGCCTGGTTAAAGGAAGCTGATTCTTGAAGTAATTTTACCGGGAGCCTGGTTTTAGGGTGGGTTTAATAGCCTGGAGTAAGGAAATTCCTCGGTTTGTCGTTACTTTAGGCTAGAGACGTTCCGTAATCCCATTTGGAACAGAACAGAATTCTTAAAAAGATTATGAGCAACGAATTGAAGCTCGCCATTTTCGACTTGGGCCAAGTCTGCTTTAGGACCCACCAGGAACGCTGTTATCTAGAGTGGGAGGACATGGCTGGAATTCGCCCGGGATCCGTATCGCGCGATTTTCCGCTCGATGATCAATATGAAGACTACGAGCGGGGTACGATGTCGGGACGTTCATACGCGGAATATTTTTGCATGCTGAATGAACTCTCTCTGGATTTCGCTCAATGGAGAGAAGGTTGGATTGCCATGTTCGGGGAAATCATCAAACCGACTTTGGACACTATAAAACAGATGCGGATATCCGGACTGTCAGTAGTGGCGCTATCTAATACCAACGCTACCCATGTGGAACATTGGAAGGAGCTCTACCCCGTGCTCGTCGATTCTTTTGATCATATGTATCTTTCCAATGAAATCGGTATGCGAAAACCGGAACCGCGCGTCTTCAAGTATGTGCTCACGCAGCACGATGCAGAGGCCTCTCAAGCGATTTATTTCGACGATAAGCCTGAGAATATCAATGCGGGCAAACGGGCGGGCATCGAATCGATTCTATTCGACGATGACTCGGTGGCTGCTCTTTGGTGGAAGCGTCGCCCGGTAGCCAACCCGGCTAACTAGGGCGTTTCAGGGCTCTAGAACCGCAACCACTTGGACTGGAGTCCAAGCTTTGACGTGCTACGCGATAATGTCGTGTATAACGTTTCCGTGGACATCGGTTAGGCGATAATCGCGACCCTCGTGGCGGAAGGTCAGCTTCTCGTGATCCATTCCGAGGAGGTAGAGAATCGTGGCATGGAGATCGTGCATATGCACCTTATTCTCGATGGCATATTGTCCCCACTCGTCGGTGGCTCCGTAGATCAAACCGGGTTTGACGCCGCCTCCGGCTAGCCAAACACTGAATCCTGTCGGGTTGTGGTCGCGGCCCGTGCCATTTTTCTGGGCATACGGTGTACGGCCAAACTCTCCGCCCCACCAAACCAGAGTGTCTTCCAGGAGACCTCGTTTTTTGAGATCTGTCAGCAAGCCCGCGACAGGTTTGTCTACCGCCAAAGCATGCTCTTCGTGCTCGGGCATATCGTTATGTTGGTCCCAAGCAGGGTTGTTAGAATTATCGCTGTAATTGACTTGAATGAAACGGACGCCGGATTCAGCCATTCTCCGAGCCATCAGACATTGGCGACCGTAATTATCTGTATGCTTTTCCCCGATACCATAGAGCTTTTTGGTGGCCTCTGACTCTTTGGAGATGTCCATGACCTCGGGAGCATTTGACTGCATGCGCCAAGCCAACTCGTAGGAACTGATTACCGCTTCCAATTCGGTATTTCCAGGCTGGCTTTGGCATTGTTCGTGATTCATCGACTGGAGCAAGTCGAACTGCCGTTTCTGGTGATCTGGAGAAAGGGCGTCGTTTCGAAGATTGTCGATGCCGATATCCGTGGCCTTCATGCCGGCGCGTCCCATTGCGGTGCCTTGGTAGGCTGCTGGGAGGAAGGCATTCCCGTAGTTTCGGGGACCTCCATTCCCGAAGGAAGGGCTCAAGGAAACGAAACCGGGCATGTCCTGGCTTTCTGTTCCCAGACCGTAGCTAACCCAGGAACCCATTGATGGGCGTATCAAGTTTGTGGAGCCAGTGTGTAGAAAGAGCGTAGCGGGGCCGTGAGCGACGCCTTCGGTGTGCATTGAGCGAATCACACAGTATTCGTCAGTATGCTTGGCCATATGGGGAAACAGATCGGATACCCATGCTCCATTTTGCCCGTGTTGCTTGAAATCCCAAAGCGGCTTCATGACCCGCTGATTGGAGCCCATGCCGGTCTTGGCGAGAATGCGCTGGTCGGTAAAATCCAGCATGTCGCCATCCTTCTTGTATAGAAGCGGCTTGTAATCGTAGCTGTCTACTTGGCTTACGCCGCCCGCCATAAAAAGGAAAATCACTCTTTTGGCTCTGGGAAGCAAGTGGGGCGTTCTCGGTGAGAGGGGGTTGGCAATGGAGCTTGCCATCGCTTGCTGGGAGGAAATCCCGGCGGCGGCCATGTACCCGAAGCCGCAAGCCATTTGGCGGAGGGCGTCCCTTCGGGAAATGGGGAAATGCTGTGGTTGCTCGCTCATGCTGTTCAGTTGAGGTATCGAAAATCTATCGAGCCAAATAGCGATTGGAAAACGGAAGTCCACTCTTCCACAGAATCGCTCGTTTGTTCATCACTTAAGAAATCGGCTATTAAACGCCGCTCTTTATCGGTGGGAGCCCGACCGAGGGTGGTTTCGAAAGCGAGGTCTATGCGTTCATCGCGATTCTGGCGGTCTTGGATGAGCCGTTTAGCCGCGACTCGAGATTGGTCGATAACGAAGGGATTGTTGAGCATGTAGAGGGCCTGCAAAGCGACGGTGCTGGTGTTGCGTTGACCAATGGTGAAATTGATATTCCCGAAATCGAATAGTTCGAATAGTTCGTGTCGCTTTACTCTGAATGCGGGAGTATAGACACTGCGGCGTTTGTCTTTGAATAGGTAATTATACTCGGTTTTTTGAGCGGCTGTCGAATTGGCGTTAATTTCGCCGGCTCCATCGATGTTTGGACCGTAAAGATCGATATCGATATCTCCTGAACTTGCCAGAATCGCGTCGCGCAGCTGCTCTGCATCCAGCCGTCGTTTAGGATAGGAAGCTAGAAGTCGGTTGCTTGGATCCCTTTCCGCCACGTTGGATTTCGGTTGGGTAGACAATTGCCAGGTTTCTGAAAGCATAATCTCCCTGACGAAACTCTTTACGGACCAATCGAGCTCCTGTAGTCGGATGGCCAAGTAGTCGAGCAAGTCTGGATGGGATGGGGGCTGCCCGGTAGTTCCAAAATTGTCTACGCTGCTGACAATGCCTTGGCCAAAAAGCCAGGTCCATATCCGGTTAGCAATAACACGTGAAGCGAGTGGATTGTCGGGACTGACGATCCAATCGGCTAGTTGCCGGCGACCGCTTTCGTTGTGGGGAATTTCAGGAGTCTCGCCGAGAGTGGCGATTTGCAGAAACCCGCGGGGCACCACGTCGCCTCGCCGACTCTCGATTCCTCGGATGCGAATGGCGGAATCGCTTGGCTCGGGATCCTCTTTTACCGTCATAGCGATAGGACGGGCTTTGAGAAGCCGAGTGATGGGCTTAAGCTCGCTTTCGATGGATTTGATCGCGGTTTTCAATTTCGCTAGCTCTTCTTTGCGAGCGTTCGAATTTATGACGCTTTCGTCTTCGATAAGATACCACTGAACGGCGTCAGCTACTACGTATCCATCTGTATTAAGATTGGAGATACGAACGTTGCTTTCCTGTCTCTCTTCGAATTCGAAACGACCCAAGATATGAAAGCGTCCGTATTCAGAAGGCGGTTTCGTTTGATCAACAATGACTGTGGTCTCGCCCTTGCTATGGCTTACCGTAACCGGCGTCTGTGTGGAACGATTAGCCGCTTCGGCGTAAGCGAGACGAGCTTCGTAGGTTCCGGTAATCGGTATATTGGCGCTAAACACGATGGCCTTTTCGCCTTTTCCGGTATTGCCGTCATGAAGATAACCGTCGTCTAGATAATTTTGAGAGTACTGTGAGAATTGCCAGGCGCCCTCGACCTTAGCGGCTCTTTCGTCGACCACGATCCCGGGAAACTGGCGTGAAGTTTTTGGGGGGCCTGGTTTGGGTACATTGACCGTGTGTTGAGAATAGACGCTTTGGGAGGGCTTGTTTCTCTCTAGTTGCGGTTTTAGCTTTGCGCTGATCGCTTCAGCGTTAGCCAGCTCATTTGCTTTGGCGCCTTCCATAGGGAGCGGCGTATCCACCCAGCGGGCCACATTATCCGTATAGTTAAAGAGGGTGCGTGTGCTTTTGAAAATGCCAGCCACAGCGTAGTAATCTTCGCTGGGGATCGGGTCGAATTTGTGGTCGTGACAACGGGCGCATCCAAGAGTCATGCCCATGAATGCCTTACCGAGGGTGTCGACCTGTTCATCGATCACATCGTAGCGCAGCAATTGCTTGTCTTGCAGTTCGTAGTTCGTTGGGCCTAAGGCCAGAAAAGCGGTAGCGATCAATTGGCGGCTTCGTTGCCCTGGTGTCTCATAGGGCAGCAGATCGCCAGCTATTTGTTCGCGAACGAGTTGATCGAAGGGAACGTCGCGATTAAATGATTCGATTATGTAATCGCGATAACGCCAGGCATCCTTATACAGAAGCGTGCGACCGCCTCCGCTGGATTCTGCGAATCGGGCCACGTCCAGCCAATGGCGTCCCCAACGCTCTCCAAAATGGGGCGAGCCCAGCAATTCGTCGACCAGACGCTCAAAGGCATCGGCTCTATGGTCGTGGACAAAGGACTCTATTTGATCTGGGGAGGGGGGCATGCCGATCAACGTGAAATAAGCTCTGCGGACGAGATCGATGCGGCTAGCCTTTTCGGCTGGATTGATGCTGCCGGCTTCCTGGGCAGCCCGAATGAAAGAGTCGATTGGGGAATCTTGCCAAAGGGGGTCTTCTACTGCTGGAACTTTTGGCTTTTCTATGGGTTTGAATGACCAAAATTCGCGGCCTTCTTCGACGCTCAAACCTGATTCACGACTATCGGC
>CAZFUD010000283.1:0-5055 GCA_964521705.1 uncultured Opitutaceae bacterium
TGTTCCATAGCCTCATCCAAGGTGGCATACACTTTGGCCTGGCATCCCAGCCGATCCAATTTCTCTTGGGACTCCTCCACTCGTTTATCCACTGCTGCGACTAGATCTACACCTTCGAGGATGTTGTATATCTGGGCGTGCATGCCGCCCATGAATCCGCATCCCACTAGGATGCCCTTCAAGTTTCCATCTTGATTACTCATATAGCAAATTTTTGGATACGACCTCGAACATCGTTCGAGAAATCGGAAATTTTCTCTAGGATAAACGATTCCATCGATAGGTCTGGTTGCTCTACCAAAGGTTTTAGATCCACTCCCCAGGCCAGAGCCTCATATTCATCAGATCCGTGCGAATCGAACATAGTAGCATTGGATCGGCGACGCCCGTCCACGGCAAAATCGTACCGTTTACCACCTTCAATTTGCGACCGGTAGACCGCGAATAGCGAACGCATCACCTCCGGATGGCCATCGCAGACCATGGCGATCTTATCCTTATCTGCCAGCCAATCGAGGCTTCGCCAAACTTCGCAACCGATGATCCGGTCTGGCAAGTGTTGACCGGCAAGTCGACGCAAAGCGGCAATGCAGCAAGCGAGCGTAGCCACGTGGCTATCGTGCTTGTCCGCCGGTTGGTGCAGATAGACGACCTGCGGACGCATTCGCTCAAGAATGTAGACCAGATCATCGACGACATTCGATCGCCCGTCTCCCTTGATCTCGGAACTGGGATAATCCAGCTGGATTTGAGCCGAATACCCTCCGATTCCCGCCGCATCCCTCTGTTCTTGACGCCGCACATCCCGAATCTGCTCGTTCGTGTAGTCCGCAAACGGCCCTTTTCGCGAACTACCGCGCCCATCGGTCACAGTAACGCCGGAGAACCAAAGATCACTCTGCCGATAGCAGGCAGAGACTCCCTCATAGGCCATAAACTCTAAATCATCTTGATGGGCGCCAATACCCAAATGAGTCGTTCTCCTCAAGGACGCCTCTAGGCCCAGACCATCACTCAGCCAGATATCAGACTCGGGATTATGAAAGGGGGACACGCTAGCAACCTTCCGAGTTCCTAGGCGCCTTGCAACGCCGCAATGGAGATTTCTTTAAAGGCCTCGATAGCTTCGTACTCCGCCATGCCAACAGCATCGTACGCCTCGGCAGTCGAGCGATTGATGTCATCCGTTTCCTGCCAAATCTCGCGGTGCGAAGACGCTCGAAAGGGAAATTGGCTCCGTTGCGATCGATATTGGAAGCTTGCCTCGATCTTGCTGGCCAATTCCCCCGGGCTAAGCGGCACCGCCATATCGATCTCTTGCAGTGGCCATTCCTGTCCCACCCCTCGATAGCTCCAGATACGGCAATCTTTTACCCACCCCTCACCGCTTACGCGACTCATGGCGCTTTGAAAAACCTGGTAGCAAACGCCCGAGACCGACCCGGGATCCGCTAATCCACCGCTAACGTATACTTGGTGAGGCTCCACCTTTTGCAGCAAGGCCGACAAAGTATCTACGTCCTCATCAGCAGGGAGGAAATTCCGGTAGCGGCCCTTCTCGTAGAAAGGCAAATCTAGAAAGGTCTGCTGCTCTCGATCGATTTTTAATACCTTGGCCGCGTCTCGAGCCTCGTTGCGTCGTACGAAGCTCTTAATCCGGCGAACCGCTTCCGAATCATGATCGGACTCCCCTTCGCCTTCGAAACTCTTGAGAATCACTTCGGCGAACTGACCCAAACTGAGGCCGTCTCCTTTCTTGAAATCCATCTCTTCCTCCAACTCAGCCATCAGGGCCAAGGTTTGCTTGGCCAGATTGTCCGGCACCGCCAGGTTGCCTGAAGTGAGATAAGCCAAAACGACCTCAGATCCTTGGTTCGCCAGCCGGTGCACCGTCCCGCCCATACAGATGATGTCTTCATGCGGTTCCGAGCCCAGCACCAGGACGCGCTTGGGAAAGGGCTTTGCCCGCTCAGGACGATTACTGTCGTCGGCGTTCGGCTTTCCGCCAGGCCAACCCGTAATAGTGTGTTGGGTCTGATTGAAAACAGTGATGTTCAAGTCGTAAGCGGGACCGGAATCGATCAGCAATTCGCCTAACACATTCTCGTTGTAGTCGGATTCCTGCAGTTTCAGAATCGGTTTTTTAACGGTGTAGGAAAGCCAGAGAATCGCCTTGCGGATTAGGCGCGGTGTCCACTCGACGGGACCCACAAGCCAAGGCAAGCGTGTCCGTATCAGCTCTTCGGATGCAGTTGGGTCGATGAAGAAGCGGACATCAGGATGGCCCTGCAAAAGGCTGGCTGGCAAATTTTCATTAGGCACGCCTTCCACAGCATCCCGAACAACCCCAGCCTTCGACTGTCCCCAGGCCATCAATACAAGTTTGCGAGCCTTCAAAATCGTGCCCACGCCCATGGTAATAGCGTAGAGCGGGACATTGGCTTCGCCCAGGAAATCGCGGGCCGCATCCAAACGCGTCAAGGCGTCCAGGGTAACGAGCCTGGTCAGCGAATCGCGAGTCGAGCCCGGCTCATTGAAGCCGATATGGCCCGTACGGCCAATCCCAAGAATTTGATAATCGAGCCCCCCCGCATCTTCGATGGCCTTCTCGTAGGATTGGCAGTATTCATAAACCGCTGAGCGATTAACCGTGCCGGAGGGAACGTGGACATTGTCCTTGGGAATGTCCACATGCTTAAAAAGCCGCTCCCACATAAATTGGTGATAGCTTTCCGGGTGATCGTCATTGAGTCCGAAATATTCGTCCAGATTAAAGCTGATCACATTGCGGAAGGAGAGGCCTTCCTCTTTATGGAACCTGACCAGTTCACGATAAACGGGGACTGGAGTCGAGCCCGTCGCCAGGCCAAGGACTACGTTCTTGCCTGCCTCCGCTCGCTCTCGAATCAAGGACGCGATCTCGGCAGCGACAGCCTTAGCCGCTTCATCGGAGCTGGGGCAAATTTGAGTGGGGATCCGTTCGAATTGTTCTTCTTCTCGAGCCATGCCAAGTGAGGGATAGTTTGCAAACCGCAGAAAACGCTGGGCTAACGGAGAATTCGTTGGCAAATACTCCGTTATCTCGTCGTCTTCTGAGGTTAAGAAAAACTATAGCATTGTTCAGATAGCAAAAACTTTCCATTATTTGCTTAATACTTTGCAGTTTTGTCAAATATCCTCACCTAAATGCGCCTTCCTCTCCTACAGAACGCTCTCGAACTGGGACCTCCCGAAGACTACTTCAAGGGTCGCTCGTCCGCCGATGTCTGCATCCCTAGCAATCTCATCCTTTTCTCGAGGCGAACTTCCCAAGAACTCCAGCGTCGCAGTTTCGATGCCTACCCACACCACCGATTTGTACTCGTCTTCAATCTTATGACCGAAGGAAGCGTTACGGTGGACGGGATCCAATGGCGTATAAAACCGGGGCAAGGCTTCGTCATCTTCCCCTATCAGTTCCACTACTATTCGGAGCTCTCCGACCCGAATATCGTGTGGCTAATTCTAACCTTCGAGTTGCAGAACCCTGTGGTCATGGAGTCCTTTCGAAATCGCATAATCGATCTGGATGCCTCGACCATCGAACGGCTGAATGACATTCTGGAAGACTACCAAGGCAAAGACTCTCCTCGAACCAATCGTCGTCTCATTCTAAAATCCGCGGCCCTGATCAACCATCTTCGCGAGAGCCTTCATGGCGGACCCAAAGCGGAAATCGCCAGTCAGGGCTCCGCCCAGCAAGCTTCAACCGAATTGATAAACTCCATACAGAAATATCTCTCCCAAAACTCCGATAGCCTGCAAAGCGTATCCGAGATTGCAGAAGCTTTGCATATGTCGGAATCGAATCTACGGGCCCACTTTCGGCGCCACTTCAATATCAGTCTGGGCGCCTACCTGAAAAACTATCGAGCCCATCAAGCCATACTCTATCTGCAGAACCCCAATCTCAGCCTGACTGATATCGCCTTCCAGCTAGGCTTCACCACCTTATCCGCCTTTTCCCGCTTCTTCAGCAACTCCATCGGCGAATCCCCCCGAGCTTACCGCAAACAATTATTTAAAACGGAAGCGATAAAGTAGTACAGGCTAAAGGGCTTTTCTATTTATAAAAAAAGGCCCTCGCTCTTGGGCGAGGGCCTTGAAATCTTGTATTCTTACTTTCCCGACAGATCTCGATTAGAAGCTAAAGGTGTTAGTCAGGAAGTACATCTGCTCAACAGGAACACGTACGTACGTTACCGCACCGTCCGGATTGAACTCGATTGGAATATCCCTGTCACCGCTGCTTCTGTAAACATTACGCGCATTGAACTGAACACTCCAGTCTACACGATTGTTCATTATTGGTCTACGATAACGAAGGAACATGTCTCCGTCTGTGGAATCAGGACCCATCCATGGCTTCGTAACATCCGGAAGCACGTTGCCGGCTTCGTCTAGAATATTTGGGTAAACGCCAGCTATCGCGTCTTGGTAGCGAAAACTACCAACAACTTGGAAGCCTTTAAATGGGCCATCCAAGAAGTCGTAGCGCGCTGTTATATTAACACGCCACTCGCGTTGTTCCGGTAGCTGAGTCCCATCTAAAGACTTCGCTAATATAATTGGATTTAGTGCCTGGTTCTGGAAACGCTGTCCAATCTGGTCCGACTCTCGCTGAAATGGTGAACCACGCAGATCCCACAAGCTATAGCCGAAGGGGCCAATCGGACGCTTCAAAAGCTCCGCTTGTTGGAATGCAATCGGTCCAGCAACTGGTGCAGTGTTTGAAGTAACAGTCGTCTGCTGAGCAATATTCGCCGACAATGTCAGGTTTCTGGTTACCTGCCCAACGATGTCTACTTCAGTTCCCTTTGATACGAAATCCCGGGTCGAATTCAGCCCTGGTTGCGGATCAGAAAGATCGACAGTCTCACCACTCTCAAGCGTTTCAACGCGATGGTTGCGAATAGCTTGAAGCTCCGGAACTACGGCATCTTGGATTGCTTTGTAGTATTCATCCCAAGACTTAACGCCGATGATGTCAGCTCCCGTTCCTGTGAGTCGCTGACG
>CAZFUD010000284.1:0-5049 GCA_964521705.1 uncultured Opitutaceae bacterium
TAGCTGTTCCCTGAACGTAACGAAATACGATTACTCGTCCGCCCGAGGACCGCTTCTCGGAAACAAACCGGGCCCCAAGCGCTCCTCCCAAAACGTTATCGGTTGCAATGAAGCTTGAGTAGGCATCGCCATCCACAGCCGAATCGAAAATGACAACCGGCACACCATTATCAACCGCCGACTGCACTGGTTTCCGTTGAGCCTGGTTATTGAGCGGGGCCAAGGCGATCGCGTCCACGCCCAGATTGATCATGTTCTCGATGATCTTCGTTTGCTCGGCAATCTCGGTCTCAGTTACCGTTCCTTCCCACTTGAGTTCAATATCCAGCTCAGTGGCCGCTCGTCTCGCCCCCACTTCCACAGTTTCCCAAAAATCGCCTCCAGTCGCTTTGGGAATTGCGGCAATCGTTAGCCGATCGCTTTCCGTCGAATCGCTTCCAGAATCTCCTGCTGGAGCGCAGCCGAAGAAAAAGACCGTCAAAAGAAGAGCTGAAACACAACCGATGGGGCAAAATCTGGGAAGGGATTTCATCGATAAAATCAATTAATAGAACTGACTAAGAATGAGTTAATGGTTACCAAGGCACGACAACTTGCGGTCGCCCTAGAAGCAAGCCCTATAGCTATTTGAGAAAACCGCTCTAGGCTCTCAAATTCCTCAATGGATTTCCGCGCTCGGCCAGTGGAAGGGAAACAAAGGCGCCGTTCTGTTGATGCGATTCGAATACGCTACAAATCATTTCCACCGCTAAGGCCCCCTGCTGGGCATCGCAGAGTGGCTGGCGATTGTGGTCAACCGCATCGATCAGATCGAGGACAGGAAGAACATGATTCTTCACATTCTCCACGTCTTCAAATCGAGTTTCCCCTTTTCCTAAGCCTGCGCTGGTGATGGGGATTCGTTCATTCGCTCTAGATTTAGGATTAGCTGCGCTCCCAGGACTGAGCCAAGCAAGTGGATTGCCATCGATCCTGATAGTGATCGTACCTTCAGTGCCCACAAGATGAGCCGAGTATCCTTCTCCGTCGGAGCCATCGTGGGCGAAGGTCTTATATGAACACATCAGTCCACTTTCGAGCCGCCACTTGGCATGAATCTCATTTCCAGCCAGCAACCCCAGGTTTTCTGCACCTTCTACCACATCTTTCTTGGTAACCGGTTTTCCATCCTGAAGAACGATAGCCGAGCATGCCTTGGGCCGCCCCCCAAAGTATTCAAAAAGATTGAACACATGCCCACCGAGCACCCAAAGGTCTTCGCCTCCGCCCCGGCGGTCCCCTTTCCCGTAGCCTTGCAGCTCCAACAATCGGCCGATCCTTCCGTCCTCAACCAATCGCTTAACGACCGGCAAAGCAGGATGATAGCGGTTTCGGTGGGCCACCGCGATTTTCGTTCCCTCTCGGTCGGCCGCCTCGATGATGCGATCTCCCTCGGCCGGCGTACGGCAAAAGGGCTTTTCCACATAAATTCCTTTCACGCCAGCTTCGATGGCGGCCAAGGTCATCTCCATATGCTGATCCGGATGCCGTGGCGCCACGGAAACGAACTCGGAACGCGTATCTAAAAGCATCTTTCGATAATCAGCGTATCCATGATCTACCTTCAATCGCGCCATCGCTTTGCCAAGACCTTCCTTATCCGGATCGGCGACTCCAACAATCTCGACACCTGGAACTTTCCTCCAAACGACATCCAAGCCATGTCCGTAATTTCCACGCCCTGTGTGGCCTATAACGGCCACTCGCCTAGTGCCGCGATTAGCAGCCATTAAGGATGGGGCTAACGAAGCAACCGGGGCGGCAAAGAGGAACTCTCTTCGGTTCATCTATACCATCATGATAAGGAAGACTGAAAGGTCAATAGCCCCTCGCAGGTCCTGACTCTAGTTTTGAGCCTCATACTACGGAAGCCTGAGCGATCTTGGCTGCACTACTGCCTTACTAGAATCGAAGGTTGCTTCGGTACTCAAATTGCATTTGCCGACTTTTAATGTTCCACTCGACTTCACTTGGGACCGTAACCCGCCGCGCCCACGCAATGCCTTGGTCGCTCCTTCGCCGATCGCCCGATTCATGGCAGGACAAGGCGAGCAGTGACCCGTACCAAAGAATTGGATATCCTGAAGCGAAAATTCCACGCCATACAGCGCTTTCAAATCCACTCCGGATACGATTACGTTTCGCCGCGTTAGTTCTGGACCCCTTTCAGGGAAAATATCCAGTATTCGCGAGATGTCATCCCAAACTTCGCGGCTGAAGAAAGTGACATGGCCATTGTATTCAGGGCGGTACCGGCAAAATCGATCACCCTCTATACCTGTGTCGGCTACCACCTTTACGCTCTCCATAGATAGCAAGTCCCCTCCACTCACATCTTCTTGCCCCCTGCCAAACACTCGGTGCTTCGGAGCGATATGCAAACTGTGGATTTCGATTGGATATACAGACATGGACCTAATTGAACGCTAGCACGACGTCATTCCAGAAATGTATTGGCTAGCATTCAAAACGAACTATCAACTAAATCCAACTAATCAAGTCGTCCACCGATTGATATTCGCCATGAGAAATCTCTGTCTTCTGATAACCGCCCTGATCTTCTCCGCATGTTCATCCAATAGCGACATCGGGATCCCTGAGTCCCAGCAAAAGTGGATCGAAGTCTACGAGAGGCAGGAGAATATCCCCAATCCTGAGGATATGCTCGTCAACACGGATCCGGAACCGGATCTGGGTTCAGGGTTTGTCAGCCTCTACAATGGGAAAAATCTAGATGGATGGACTCCCAAAGGCGGGTATTGCGAATTCGAGGCCAAAGGCGATACCATCGTCGGCAAAACCGTACCGAGCTCGCCGAGCACCTACCTTTCCACAAACAAAGCCGACTACCAGGATTTCGTTTTCACCGCCGAGCTCAAGTGGATCGAGGACGGCAATACAGGCGTCATGTTTCGAGCCGATTCACGCCCCGGCGAAGGAAAGGACGAGGGCCGAGAGATCGTCTTTGGGCCCCAAGCGGAAATGGAGGCTTTTTCCAAGGAACGCTTTTGGTCAGGAGGCATTTACGGCCAGAGCGCTGGGGGCTGGATCTATCCGATGTGGCTGGAAGAACATGAAGCGGCTCGCAATGCGATGAAGCGCGATGGATGGAACCGCATCACTATAAGCGCCCGAGGCGAAACCATCAAAACCTGGCTTAACGGCGTTCCCGCAGCCCACTGGAAAACCGACGAGTACAAACAGGGATTTTTTAGCCTACAAGTCCACTCAGGCAAATCCGGCCAGGTGCTATTCCGCAACATCAAGGTAAAAGAGCTCTAGAAGGCGTTCTAGGTAGCGGGCAAATACCTTGTCAGACAGTCCGATTTCTTATGGCCAAATATCCCCATAAAGACACTACATTCCTTCAAGCTCTCTTTCCCGTCGCTGGTCTCGTCATCGTATTGACCTATGGACTGATCATCCGCCCGCATGCTCAGGGACTCGACCCCTTCCCACTGGAAATCGTATTCCTGACCGCGGCCGCGATCGCCATTTCCCAGCTGGCGTGGCTGGGCTATTCTTGGCAAGAGGTACAGGACTCCATCGTCCGCAAACTGGCTCGGGCATTTCCGACCATTCTCATTCTATTCACGATCGGCATGATTATCGGCAGCTGGATTGTTTCCGGCACAATTCCCATGCTGATCTATTATGGAATCAAGATCATCAATCCTGGATACATCTACCTCATTTCATTTCTCGTTGCGGTCATCTTCTCCACCTGCACTGGCACCTCTTGGGGCTCGATTGGAACGGTGGGCCTGGTCTTGATCGGAGTCGCTTCCACCAATGAGGCCAATTTGGCGATTACAGCCGGAGCAATTATCGGCGGCGCGTTTTTCGGCGATAAGATGTCCCCTCTTTCGGATACCACCAATGTGGCTGCCTTGGCGGCCGAGGTTCCCTTATGGGAACATATTAGAGCGATGACGTATACGACCATGCCATCCGCTTTGATTACGGGCATCCTTTATTTCATCCTGGGATTCGTCTACCCGGTGGAAGCGAGCGGAGAGGAAGCCCTAGCTCAAACGCAAGCGATTCTGAACGGCATCGGAACCATGTTCAATTTCAACCTGCTGCTTTTAATTCCCGTAGCGGTAGTCGTCTACGGATCCATCAAGAAAAAGGCCACCGTACCCGTTCTCGTCGCTTCGTCATTCTCAGCATGCATCCTGGCATTTATTTTCCAACCGACGAGCGCCGGGGCTGTCGTCCAGTCATTATACAAAGGATACGACACGAGCATGGCTACCTGGATGAAAGAATTTCCGGACGAGCTAAGCGCTTTGTTCAACAGAGGCGGTCTTTACGAACTGAGCGAACCTGTCGTGATTTCCATCATCGTTTTTGTCTACGTGGGGGCCATCGACAAAATTAGAGCGATGCCCATTCTCGTCGATCGCGTTTTCGGATTCGCCAAATCGAGAGCTTCGACCGTCTTGTCCACTCTAGCTTCTACATCATTCATCAACGCCTTCACTTCCAATCAAATGGCAGCTAGCTTCATCGTCGGCGAAGCGTTCCACGAACGCTACGATCGAAAAGGCATGCCACGGAAACTCCTTTCCCGTTCCCTCGAAGATTCCGGTACGATGATTGAAAACCTGATACCTTGGCATACAACCGCAATTTTCATCGGAGCCACTCTAGGTGTCTCGGTTGGGGAATACTGGCACTGGCAATTCCTATCCCTGATAAACTTCGTCATAGCTATCACCTTCGCCCTCACCGGTATCGGGGTCTTTGCTCATGAACGTACTCCTAAGGGGAACGAAAGACCCGTTTAAAGGAAGACTCTGAACTCCTTGACTTCGTTGCCTATAACGTTACGCGTTATAGAATGAAGCATATTACGCCAGGCGAGATCCTTTTAGATGACTATCTAACCCCGTTGGGTATATCCCAAAATGCCCTCGGTAGAGCACTCGGTGTTTCACCAAGGGCGATAAATGAGATCGTGCACGGACGTCGCTCAATCACGGCCCCCATGTCGATTCGATTGGG